>NZ_JANKBZ010000008.1:0-300000 GCF_024623785.1 Archangium lipolyticum | reverse complement strand
CCTTCCATCGTTCCCGGGTCTGGGTGGCCCCTTTCTCACTTGAACCGCGTCGAGGGACTTCCCAAGTAGGGCGGGCCTGTTTCTCACTCGGCGGAGACGCGGAGGTGGCGGTATGGACGGCAAGAAGGTCCGGGGGGTGCTCGTCTGGCTGGTCCTCGCGGGAGTGATGGGGAGCTGTGCCTCGGCGCCACGCGCACCTCCGTCACCCGGGCCCGGTACGGGAACGGGCGGCAGCGGAGAGGGCGGGCTGTCGCGGCGCGAGCGCCAGGAGTTCTACCACCTGCCCCAGGGCAACGAGCTGCTCTGGCTCGCGGTCCTCCGCGCGCTTCCGAACCGCGGCACCCTGGAGGGGAGGGTGAACGGGTTCCAGTCCTTCCTGGATGAGCCCGAGCGCTTCGGTCTGCTGGCGGACCCCGACAACCCCGAGGGATTGCCGGTGGGAATGGCGCTCGTCCCGGCCAGCGAGCGTCAGCCCGCGGCGCGCGTGGGCGTCAACTGTGCCGCCTGCCACGTGGGCGAGTTCCATTACCGGGGGGCCCGGGTGAGGGTGGATGGTGCGCCGGGCCTCCTCAGCATGGAGGACTTCAACCGGGAAGCAGTGGAGGTCATGTCCAGGACGCTCGCGGAGCGGACGCGGCTCCTGGATTTCCTCCAGCGGCTGGCCCTGCACCTGCCCGGGCAGAAGCGAGGCGGACCGGTGGACGCCGCGCGGTTGCAGGCGGCCTATCCCGACACGGACCTGACGCCGGATGGGGACTCGAGCGCCCAGGAGAAGCTCGTGGCCCAGGTGGAGTGGTACTGCGGTTCCCAGACGCCGTCGCCCTGTGCGCCTCCGACGCTCGGGCCGGAGCCGGAGCGTGTGCGGGAGTTCGATGAACAGCTCACGCAGTACGTCCATGAGCTGAGCCAGAAGCAGGTTCGCACCGTTCCGGATGCCATCCGTCTGCTGCGGGGGCACCTGCTGTACTTCATGCGCCTGGGCAAGCTGAAGTTCGGCACCTACGCGGGCCCTGGCCGGGTCGACGCCTTCGGGGTGGCGCGCGGCGTGCTCTTCGGGCCCAGGGCGGCGGGGGTGCTCGTGTCCCCGGTGAGCTTCCCCTGCCTCTGGGAGTTCCAGACGCAGCCGTGGCTGCACTGGGACGGGAACACCAACGCGATGATGGAGCGCAACATCGGCCAGGCGCTCGGCATGGGCGCGACGGTCGATCCGAAGACCTTCGCGTCCTCCGTGCTTCCGCGCAACCTGGCGGAGCTGGAGCGGCTCTCGCGCAAGATTGAATCGCCCCGGTGGCCTGGGGACGTCTTCGGGAGGTTGGACCCGGCGCGCATCGAGCGCGGCGGCCAGCTCTTCGCGCGCGAGTGCCAGAGCTGCCATGGCCCCACGGGGAGCGTGGTGCCCCTCACCGAGGTGCGCACCGATGGGAACCGGGCCCGGAGCTTCGGGGCGGAGGTGGAGGGTCTGCCGTTCCCCTCCGCGCTGCAGGACCTGCTCGCGCGGGTGAAGCAACGGGCGTATGCGCGCGAGGGGATGAAGGCCGAGGAGATCCAACCGTTGGACCCTGGCCTCATCTACTGGCGCGCTCCCGAGGGGTACGTGGCCCGGCCACTGGGTGGCGTCTGGGCGACTCCGCCGTACCTGCACAACGGCTCCGTGCCCACGCTGTGGCACCTGCTCCAGCCAGCCTCGGCGCGTCCGGCGCGCTTCCCCGTCGGCCAGCAGGAGTACGACCCGGAGCGGGTCGGCTACGTCACCGAGGTCTCCGGCACGCCGCGCTTCGTCTTCGACGTGTCGATGCCCGGCAACGGCAACGCGGGGCACGAGTATGGAACCTCCCTGTCCGACGAGGAGAAGCGCGACCTGCTCGAGTACCTGAAGTCACTCTGACGTTCTATGCCCGCTGTGGCACGGGGCCCCTGGGGAGGGGGCCCACGGTCTTGGCCAGGACGTTGAGGGTGTCATCCACGCGCGCCAGCCAGTGCAGCAGGACGGGCGGGCTCGCCGGACCTTTCCGGAGTGTCTCCTCTCCCACGAGCGAGCTCCGGGCCTTCGCGAGCAGCCCGGCCGCGGACTCCAACGCGGGCTGTTCATCCTCGCCCAGTGACTGTGCGAGCGCACGCGCATTGCCCGCGAGCCTGGCCCCCGCCTCGCGGATCAATCCGCGCACTTCCTCGTGCACCTGCAGGACGCCCTTGCCCATCGCGAGGTGCCGGACGAAGACGGCGAGCTCGGACACCGAATGGACCCTGCGCGCCGTCCCTGGCGCGAACCGGACGAAGGGCCCGGTGAGGGGACGTGCCGCCGTGCGTAGATCGCGCAGGCGCGCATCGAGGGTCCGCGCCGAGTCGATCAACCGGGCCGGGTCGGAGTCCGTCGAGCGGTTCACCACGGCCTCCTCGAGGTAGTCGCTGACCGCGGACAGGACCTGCTTCGCGGTTGCGTGGATGTACACCGTCGTCCGCTCCGGGAAGAGGAAGGTGGCGATGAGCATCCCGAGGCCCGCGCCGATCACCGTCTCCTCGATGCGCAGGTAGAGGAGGTCGGGCGTGAAACGGCCGAGCAGGCTGTAGAGGATCGACAGCATCATGGTGAACCAGAAGACCATCCACCCGTACGAGATGCGGATCAGATAGAAGCCGAAGAAGACGCAGACGAAGACGCTCACGAGCTCGACGACGCGGTGTCCGCTGACGAGCCCCGCGAGCAGCACCCCACCGATGACCCCCAGGAAGGTCCCGAGCACCCGGGACCAGCCTCGGAGCAGGGTCTCTCCGAGCGTCCTCGTCCGGGTGAAGATGACGAACGCGGTGATGACCGCCCAGTACCAGCGCTCGGGGGACACCGCATGGCCCACCACCATTGCGAGCACGCTCGCCACGGTGGCCTGGATCGCCTGGCGCGTCGAGGGATGGAAGCCATTCTCCGGAGGCGCCGTTGCCGGGCCCGTGCCCGCCTTCGGGATGGGGGCATTCGGGGCGGCGGTCTGTCCCGGTGCGAGCCGGGGGATTTCGTCCGGGAGATTGGCCGCGGCCTCCACCAGGTCCGTGATGGAGGTGCCGAAGCGCCGGGCATCCGCCAGGGCCTGCTCGGGGTCGGCCGCGCCCGGCACGAACGCACGCAGGTGCTCGAGGTGCTCCTCCATCAAGCGCCGCGCGGCCGGGTCTCCATTCCGCACGGCGGTGTGCGCGGCGACGAGGGCCGCTCGGACCTCCTTGCGCGCTTCCCGCGCCAGCGCGCCCGATTCCACGATCTGGCGGACCGCGGCGATCACCCGGTCGGTCGCGAGCTCCAGATCGAAGATCCGCAGCCGGAGGGCGGGCTGGCAGCGGGCGAGCAGATCCTCCACCGCGAGCGCCGCGTCGTTCAGGCGATCGGCTTCTCGGCGGAACCGGCGCATGAGGGAACGGGTCAATCGCGGGTGGGCGGGGACGTCCGTGAGCTCCCAGAGCACGATGCCGACCGTCTTGCGGAACGAGCGGACGAAGCGGTGGAGGTCGAGCCTGGGGCGGTCACGGATGAGCACGAACCGGACCGCGTAGGCGATGCAGATCGCGACCACGATGGCGCCAACGAGGGCCGGCACCTGCGCCGCCTGCGCGTGGAAGTAGAGCGCGTTGAAGAAGGCGAAGAAGCCGATCATCCCGAGCGCGAGCCCCCGGGGCCCGAACCGCCGCACGAAGGTGGCGATGAAGATCGTCACCGCGAAGGCCGCCGCGCCGAGCAGGGGGATGTGCGAGGTGAGTGTCCCCAGGAGGATCGCCGCGATGGCCGGCAGTGCCATGAGGAGGGTGGTGCGGCGCTGCTCGCGAGGGGATGGGTCCGTCGCGAGCTGGGACCCCATCATCCCCATCATGATTCCCACCATGGTGACGGTGGGCGGCTCGCCCAGCAGGCTGGCCAGCTGGGAGATGATGAGGGCGGACAGGCCGGCGCCCAGTACGGAGCGCAGCCCCATCCGCAACCGGCCCAGATCCGGGTCGGAGGTCACGAAGAGGTCCCACAGGTATTTGGGATGAAGAAGGCGCTTCGGGTATCGCAATCCGGTCCTCTTTTCCGAGGAGGGTGCGGATGGAAGAGCCTATCTGCTCACCCGGCTGTCTGGCCGGCTGGTGGGGGAGGGGTCCGTGGTGGGCCCGTTGGCCCCTTTCCCGGCGTAGACTGTCCGGAGGACGGAGTGCTTCCGTCGCAACCGGAACCGAGGACGGACACGGGTGGGCCTGAGGGAATCCTGGAATCGAGTACGCACCCGCTGGTGGGTGCGCTGGACCGTGGACCTGACGTTGGTGGTGCTCGTCATGGTGGCGGTGGCGGCCTGGCAGACGCGGCGCCTGCCGAAGGCGGGAACCGCCGCGCCGGAGCTCGCCTTGCGGACCCTCTCTGGTGAGCAGGTGCGGCTGTCCGAGCTGCGCGGCAAGCCGGTGGTGCTCACCTTCTGGGCGCCCTGGTGTGGCGTGTGCAAGGTCGAGTCCTCGAACGTCTCGGCGCTCCGGCGCACCGCGGGAGATTCGGCGCACGTCGTCTCCGTGGCGGTGGCCTACGAGGACGAGGAAGACGTACGCCGGTTCATGCGGGAGCAGGGTGTGGACTATCCGGTGTACCTGGGGGGTCCGGAGAGCATGCGGGCCTTCCAGGTCGACCAGTTCCCCACCACCTTCTTCCTCTCCTCCGAGGGCCGCGTCGAGCGGGCGGTCGTCGGCTACACCACCCGTCTCGGTCTGCTCTGGCGGCTGTGGCTGTGAGGCGCGCGTTCCTCACGCCTCGAGGGCCGTGAGGATGCGCCGCAGGGCTTCCACCTCCTGCTTGGGGAGCGGAAGCAGGGGCGCGCGAAGGGGCCCCACCTCGGTCCCGAGCAGCTCCAGCCCCGCCGCCACCGTGCGAGGCAGACCTCCCTTCACGATGAACTGGAGGAGCGGGAGCTGCTTCTGGAACACCCGCCGTGCCTCCGCGAGGTCGGCCTTCTCCACCACCGCCCGGTACAGCTCCAGGGTGAGCCCGGGGATGAGGTGGGGCGCGGCGGTGCACCAGCCCCGCGCTCCCGCGGCGAAGGCCGCCAGGGCGAGCGGGTTGGAGCCGTTGTAGAAGGCCACCTCCTCACCGGCCACCTGGCGCAGGCGGTGCATCCGCCCGATGTCCCCCGTGCTCTCCTTCACCATGGTGACGTTGGGAATCTCGAGCAGCCGCCCGAGGAACTCCGGCGTCATGTCCAGCCCACCCGTGGCCGGGTTGTTGTAGGCCATGATGGGCAGGGACGTGGCCCGCGCCACCGTGTCGAAGTGCCGGAAGATCTCCTCCTCGGTGAGCTTCCAGTAGCTCATCGGGATGATCATCACGGCGTCCGCGCCCACGCGCTCGGCGAAGCGGGCGTGGTGGACGGTCCGCTCGGTGGTGAGGCTCGAGACGCCGACCATCACCGGGACGCGGCCCGCGACGGCCTTCACCGTCGTCGCGGCGACGGCCTCGCGCTCCTCGTCATCCAGATAGGGCAGGCTGCCCGTGCTCCCGAGCGGCGCGATGGCGTGGACGCCCGAGGCCACCATGCGCGTGGTGAGCGTGCGCAGCGTGTCGAGGTCCACCTTCCCGTCGCTCCGGAAGGGGGTGATGGTGTAGCCGATGATGCCGTGAAGCGGGACGTTGCGCCTCATGTCAGGCCTCCTCCCCGTCGGCGTGGGCGAGCGTGTGGCCCTTCTCGGGCACCTCCTCGCGCAGGGCGATGCCTCCCATGTTCTGCAGCATGGGGGCGTTCTCGCAGGCGAGGTAGCGCGCGCGCTTCGTGGGGTGGGTGTTGACGTGGTTGTGCCAGGCCCACACCGGGATGTAGAGCGCGTCGCCCTCCTTCCAGGGGATGCGCTTGCCGTGGATGTCCGAGTACCCCTCGCCCTCGAGGACGTAGAGGACGGTCTCGTAGGTGTGGCGGTGCCGGTTGGAGGACTGGCCCGGCTCCAGCCAGCCGATCGTCATGCTGATGGCGTGCGAGGGCAGGTCCACGAAGAAGACGGGGTGCTTGCGCTCCTTCGAGTAGCCCTCGTTCTGGCCGGCGCCCTCCACGGCCGGGTGGAAGAGCTTGTCGGGCATCACCACGCGCGGGCGGGGTGGTGTCTTGTCGAAATCCGCGGAGTGGTACTTCGTGACCTGGGCATGGCTGCTCTGGCTCATGGAATGGCCTCCTCGTGTGGCTGGCGCGGTTCCTTCCGCGCGTCGAGCGAGGCGAAAGGTAGAGAGCGGCCGGCACCCTCGAAAGAGCCGGTTTGGCGAAGTACACTGGGCCGGTGCTGCGTACCTGGAAGCTGACCCTGGAGGTCGATCCATCCTCGTCCGTGCCGCTCTTCGTCCAGGTGGCGCGCGCCGTCGTCCGTGACATCGAGCGGGGGAGGTTGTCCCCGGGCGATGCGCTCCCTGGGACGCGGGCGCTGTCCCAGTCGCTCGGGGTGCACCGCAACACGGTGGACGCGGCCTATCGCGAGCTCATCCACCAGGGGTGGGCCTCCGCCGAGCCGTCTCGCGGCACCTTCGTCTCCACGGCGCTCCCGGTGGCGGCACCGAAGGGGTTTGGTGGCACGCCCCGTCAGCGGATGCCCTCGCGGCCGGGCTTTTCCTTTCCTCAAGAGGAGGTGGCTCCCGAGCGGGGGGCTCCGCCACCCAGGGGGACGCTGGAGTTCAACGATGGTGCTCCCGACGTGCGGCTGGCTCCCTCGGTGGCGCTGGCGCGTGCCTTCCGGCGGGTGCTGACCAGCCGGGCCCGGACGACGCTGGGCGTGGGAGATGCGCGCGGAGAGCCCGGTCTGCGCGAGGCCCTCGCCGGGATGCTCAGCCGCACGCGGGGGCTCGCCGCCGGAGCGGACGACGTGCTCGTCACGCGGGGCAGCCAGATGGCCCTCTTCCTCGTGGCGCGTGCGCTCATCCGCCCGGGGGATGTGGTGGCCGTCGAGGGGCTTGGGTACCGGCCGGCCTGGGACGCGCTGCGCCTGGCGGGAGCCCGGCTCGTGGGCCTGCCGGTGGATGCCCAGGGGGTGAAGGTGGACGCGCTCCAGGCGTTGATGGCGAAGCGGCCGGTGCGTGCCGTCTATGTGACGCCGCACCACCAGTACCCCACCACCGTCACCCTCACCGCAGCCCGGAGGATGGAGCTGTTGCGCCTGGCCGCCGAGGCCCGCGTGGCGGTGGTGGAAGACGACTACGACCACGAGTTCCACTACGAGGGCAGGCCCGTGCTGCCCCTGGCGAGCTCGGACCGCGCCGGATGCATCGTCTACGTGGGCTCGCTCTCCAAGCTGGTCGCTCCGGGATTGAGGCTCGGCTACGTGGTGGCCCCGGCGCCGCTGGTGAGCGCCCTGGCGGCCCTGCGAACGGTGGTGGATCGCCAGGGCGATGCGCCGTTGGAGCGGGCCCTGTCGGAGTTGCTACAGGAGGGCGAGCTTCAGCGTCACGCGCGCAAGGCCCGCCGGGAGTACCTCGTCCGCCGGGACGCGCTCGTGGAGGCGCTGCGCGGCGAGCTCGGCGGCTCCGTGGACTTCGAGATTCCCGCTGGGGGACTCGCGCTCTGGGCTCGGGTGGACGAGACGCTCGACACGGCGGACTGGGCGGCGCGCGCGGCCTCCCACGGCGTGCACGTCACTCCGGGCCGCTCCTTCGCGCTCGAGGGGCGGGGCCCCTCCGCCTTCCGGTTGGGCTTCGCCTCGCTGGCTCCCCAGGAGCTGCGCGAGGCCGTGCATCGCCTGGCTCTCGCACGCCCTCGAAAGCGCTGAGGGGCTCAGCATCCGCTCCAGCGCCGGCCGTTGGCCTCCAACAGGCCGCTCGCGGCGGTGGGGCCCCACGTTCCCGCGGCGTAGGTGTGCAGGGGCACCTCGTCGCGCTTGGAGCCCCAGGCCTCCAGCAGGGGCATCATGAGCTCCCAGCCGCGCTCGACCAGGTCGTTGCGCACGTAGTGCGTGGAGACGCCGAGCATGCAGTCCAGCAGCAGGCGCTCGTAGGCCTCGGCGAGCCGGGTGCCAAAGGTGTTCCCATAGCGGAAGTCCAGGGCCACTTCATGGGGGTGCGCAGCCCGTCCCGGTGCCTTCGTGGCGAAGCGCAGGGCGATGCCCTCGTCGGGCTGGATGCGGAGGTGGAGCTGGTTGGGAGAGCCCCGGCCCAGCGGCCCCTCCTTGAACTGGACCACCACCTCGGTGAGCCGCTGGGACAGCCGCTTCCCGGAGCGCACGTAGAAGGGCACGCCGGCCCAGCGTGGGTTGTCGAAGCGCATCGTCAGCATCGCGAAGGTCTCGGTGCGCGAGTCGGGGGCGACGCCCGGCTCCTGCCGGTAGCCGGGCACGAGCTGTCCACCGAGGAGCCCCGGGCCGTACTGGCCGCGCACGCACTCGGTGCGGATGCGCTCGGGCGAGAAGGCACGCGCCGCCGCCATCACCTCCATCTTCGCGTCGTGCACCGCCTCCGGCGAAAGGCTCGAAGGGGGCTCCATGGCCACGAGCGCGAGCACCTGGAGCAGGTGGTTCTGAAGCATGTCACGCACCACGCCCGCCTTCTCGTAGTAGCCGCCACGCCCTTCCACGCCCACCGTCTCGGCGTTCGTTATCTGCACGTGGTCGATGTGCCCGCGGTCCCACAGCGGCTCGAAGATGCGGTTGGCGAAGCGCAGCACGAGCAGGTTCTGGACCATCTCCTTCCCCAGGTAGTGGTCCATCCGGTACACGCGCGACTCGTCGAGGTAGCGGTGGATGTGCCGGTTGAGGGACCGGGCCGTCTCCAGGTCCGTTCCGAAGGGCTTCTCCACCACGAGCCGCGCCCAGCCCCGGCCGTGCGTGAGCCCGGTCTCGCCCAGGTGGTGCACCGTCTGCGCGTGGAGCGTGGGCGCGAGCGACAGGTAGAAGACGCGGTTGCCGTGCGTGCCATGCTCGCGGTCCACGCGCTCGAGCATGTGCCCCAGGCGCCGGTAGTCCTCGGCGCTGGAGAGATCCATGGACAGGTAGTGGAGCCTGCGCGAGAAGGTGCGCCAGGCGGCCTCGTCCACCGGGCGGGCCCCGGGAGCGCACTCGATGGCCTCGCGCATGCTGGCGCGGAACTGCTCGGTGCTCATTACTGGGAGCGCCGCGCCGATGATGGCGGATTCCGGGGGCAGGTGCCCCTCCAGGGCGAGGTGATAGAGCGCGGGCAGGAGCTTGCGCCGGGCCAGGTCTCCGGACGCGCCGAAGAGCACGAAGGTGCACGGTTCGGCCCGGACGGTAGCGATGGCTTCCGTATATCGCGGCTCCTCCAGGGTCACGGCGGCGGTCTGCATCGGGTGTCTCTCCAGGGAGATGAGCGCCCTCCTCGGGTGCTCTTGAAAGGGGGATGCGCCCGCCGGGCGCGCTTCGCGCGAACTGGTCCGATCATCGGACCAGTTGCTCGGGCTCGCGCCCGGCGGGCACTGCGGTTCTTCAAGGGGGAGTGGGGCGTCTCAGGCGGCGGACCGGGCGTCGGTGTCTTCCAGGAGGCCGTCCACCTGCTGGCGGGACAGGGCCTCGTAGAGCTCGATGCGGAACTGCTCCTGGCGGTCATCCAGGCGGCGCTGGGAGGACAGCCAGTCGAGCCGGGCGAGCTGGGCGGCGGCGCGGCCCAGGGGGCTGCGGGCGGCCTCGTCGCGGATGGCGAGGATGCGCGAGATGTTCTCCGGTTGGAAGGGGCCGTGGTAGCCGGTCCTCGAGTCCATGTACCGGAGGATCTGCGCGCCGCCGATGCCCACCCCGTCCACGCCGGTGTAGACGGCCAGCGGGATGTGGGGGAAGCGGAAGCCGGCGGAGAAGTAGGTGCGCAGCCCGCGCTCGTGTGCCCGGTGCACCAGCTCCAGCGCCTCGGCATGGGTGAGCTGCTCCATCACCGGGACGCTGGGGTACGTGTCCGTCGAGCCGTCCCAGGTGACCTTGTCGAAGCCCCCTGCCTTGACGAGCTCGATGCCCAGCAGGCCGATCTCCCGCCGGCCGGTGACGAGCCGCGTGCCACCGTCGCGGTCATCCAGGATGGGCGAGTTGAGGTTGAAGGCCGCGGACAGCAGCTGGGTGCGCGCGTCACGCAGGATGTTGCCGCGCAGGCCGCGCATGAACTCGATGATCTGCGAGGCCGTCATGCGCTCCATGGCCACCTTGCACTCGGCCACGCCCAGCTGGAACATGGCGGTGCAGGTGCCGGCCATGGTCTGCACCGTCTTCCACAGGTCCAGGTGGAACTTGCCGCTGTCGAACATGGGCCGCCCGATGAAGCTGGTGACGGGCGCGCGGCCGGCCACGTGCAGCCGCACCTTGGCCACGTTGAGGATGCGGGGAATCCGGTAGGACTCCACCGACTCGCGGTCCTGGTGTCCGCGCTCCAGGTGCTCCACGTGCACGAGCACGCCGCGCATCCACTCCTCGCGCGTGGTGGTGCCCGCGATGTGGCCCTCGCCCGGGTCGGTCACGGACATGTACGTCTGCGTGTCGCCGAAGCCGGGGATGGGCAGGGGCTTGTAGGGCAGCTGCAACCGGGAGCCATTGGCGAGCTCCTCGTGCGCCATGTGGATGGCCAGCTTCTCGCGCCGGGTGGGCTTGCGGCGCTCGCGGCGCAGGTCGTCGATGAGGAGCGACACCTCCTCGAGCTGCGTGGGGTGCTGCGAGTCGGAGCGCAGGCCATCGGTGTCCTCGTCCGCCACGTCGCCGAGCCACTGCTCCGAGGCGTCCATCACCGCGTCGTACATCTCGCGGGGGCTGGTGTCGGGGAGCCGGTGCAACAGGGCGCGCATCGCGTCGGCGAAGTCCCGGAGCTCGCCGTGCTCGGTGGCGAGCTTCTTCAGCTCCTCCTCCACCTGGCCCATCAGCTCCTGGAGCGTCTGGGGGCGGAAGACGGTGATGGGCTCGTGCTTGCGGAATTTGCCCTGTTGGGTGCGGATGGCGAGCGTCCGCACACCGTCCACCAGCGACACCAGCTGCCCGAGGACCAGCCGCCGAGCCTCGTCCTCGTTCCACCTCATCATACTCATCTTGGAATGCTCCAATTGTGTGGGATTGATGAGTGGCCGGCGCGGGATGCGTTCCTTGCCACTCGTCAGGATTGGAGTTCCCGAGCTGATTTTTGTGATGGGCGGCGAAGATGTGACGGACGAAAAACGTGATGCGGGTCCAGGCCCGCCCGGTCAGCGGGCGGGAGGACACGCGCGGGTCAGCCGGCGGTGTAGCGCAGCACCATCGCCTCCAGCCGGCCCAGCGCCTTCTCCAGCACCTCCATGGAGGGGCCGAAGGACAGGCGCACGTAGCTGCGGAAGCGCGAGGGGCGGGCGCGCCGCTTGCCCGGGTTCACGTCGAAGAACTCGCCGGGCACGGTGATGATCTTCTGGTCGAGCGCGGCGCGGAAGAAGCCCATGCCATCGTTGAGGGGCGGAGGCAGTCCGGAGACATTGCCCCAGACATAGAAGGTGCCATCGGGCGGGCGGTCCGTGCGGATGCCCAACCGCTCCAGGCGCGAGTGGAAGCGGTCGCGCTTCTCGCGGAAGTGGTGGTTGATGGCCAGCGTCTCCTTCACCACCGCCTGCTCGTCCAGGAGGGGAATGGCCGCGCGCTGCAGGGGCCGGCTGCCGCCGCCGTCCAGGAAGCTGCCCGCGCTGGACACCGCGTCGATGACCTGGCGGGGGCCAATCGTCCACGTCATGCGCCAGCCCGGGTAGCGCCAGTTCTTGGTGAAGCCGTCGAAGAGGACGACGGTATCCTTGTTGACGTCCTCCACGTAGCGGGCGGCGCTCTCCACGGGGAGCTGGCCGGGGCGGCCCGTCCAGATGTAGTGCGAGTAGAACTCGTCGATGAGCAGGCCGCACTCCAGCTCCCGGGCCACGGACACCCAGCGCGCGAGCTCCTCGCCCTGCACCAGCTTGCCGGTGGGGTTGCAGGGGTTGGAGAAGAGGAGGGCGGACAGGCCCCGGCCCTGGATTTCACGGCGCAGATCCTCGTGGGTGAAGGCGTAGCCGCGCTCGCCCTCCAGGAGGATGGGGATGGAGGTGAAGGCCTTGAAGACGTCCAGCAGCTCCTCGTAGGCGGTGTAGTCCGGGAGGAAGTGGCCGAGGTTGACGGAACCGAGGCTGGCCGCGGCGCGGGTGAGGGCGGCCCGGCCACCGCCGGAGAGGGAGACGTTCTCCGCGCTGTACTGGCTGGGCAGGCCGCGCCGGTAGAGCCGGTTGTAGAGGGAGGCGATGGCCTCGCGCACCTCCCAGAGGCCGGCCACGGGGGCGTACTCCAGGTCGTTCACGTCCACCGTGACGCTGCTGACGCGGGGGGGCGAGTTGGGAAGCTCGCCCGTCTCGGGCTGGCCCTGGCCGAGGTTGCACCACTCGGGGTCTCCACCTCGGTAGCCCCGGCGCATGGCCTCTGCGGTGACGTAGATGACGCCCGTGCGGGGCACGGTGCGGAACGCTGGCAGGGAAGTGTCGTCGCTCACGCCCCCTACGCTAGCGGAGGACGAGCTCCCTGAGGATGTCCTTCCAATGCGTATAGATGGAGAAGTGCCCTCCACCCGGCAGGAAGTGGGGCACCGTGTGGGGGATACGCGCGTGCAGGTAGCGCCCCATCTGCTGCGGCACGATGGAGTCTCCCTCCCAGTACCAGAGGTGCACCGGCACGCGGATGTCCCCGAGTGGGAAGCCCCAGGGGGTGGTGAGCAGCCGGGCCTCCCGCGCCATGCCCTGCACGCCCTGGCGCGTGGCCTCGACGCGGAAGCCCTGCACCTGCGCGCCGATGAGCGGGTCCGACAGCACGGCGCGGTCATCCGCGGAGCAGTGCGCGAGCACCGCCGCGAGGGCCCTGTCCGGCCGGCGGCGCACGGACCTGTCGTGGAGGGTCATGATGGGCTGTAGCAGCCAGTGCGGCCAGGTGGCCAGGGCGTAGGCGGTGCGGTAGTCCCGGTTGACGCCTTCCACGGCCCCGCTGCGGTTGAAGGGCGCGGAGCCGGAGATGATGGCCGCTCCCGTGAGCCGCTCGCCCAGGCGGTACGCGCAGGCCGCCACGTAGGGGCCTCCCGCGGACACGCCCATGACGGCGAAGCGGCCCAGCCCCAGCGCGTTGGCCAGCTGCTCGATGTCCGACGGCATGTCCAGCAGCGTGCGTCCCCGCTGGAAGTCGGACAGCCCGTAGCCGGGACGGTCCGGGGTGATGAGCCGCACGCCCAGGCTCGCCGTGAGCTCGTCGTCCGGGTGCCGCATGTAGCGGGAGCCGGGATTGCCGTGAATGAAGATGACGGGAAGGCCCTCCAGGTTCCCGGACTCGACGTACGCCAGCCGGCGCCCATCGCGCAGCCGGAGGGAACCTTCCCGGACCCGGGCTCCGTCTTCCCGTGCTCGCACTTCGTTCATTCTCCTCCCTCCATCGGCCGCGAGCGCTGCCCGATCCAGGCGGCGATGCGCGGCCAGACCTTCACCGGCGCCTTGCTGGAAGCCGACAGGCCGATGTGGCCCACCGGGAAGCGCATCGTCTCGCACTCCTTCACCAGGTCCGGCAGCGGCTCGCTCATGGCCGGCGGAGCGATGTTGTCCTGCTCCGCGATGATGTTGAGCACGGGGCAGGGGATGCTGCCCAGGTCCACGCGCTCGCCCCCCACCTCCATGCGGTTCTGGCAGAAGAGGTTCTGCTGGTAGCAGTCACGGATGTACTGCCGGTACACCTCACCGGGGAACGGCACGGCATCGGAGCCCCAGCGCTCCAGCGCGAGGAAGGTGGTGACGAAGCCCGGGTCATCGATCTGCCGGCACACGTCGAGCCACTTGGTGATGCGCTGGACGGGGCCGGCCATGAAGAAGCCGCTCTCCAGCACGTAGGTGGGCACGTTGCCGTAGGCGTCCACCAGCGAGTCCACGTCGAAGTGCCGCTGCTGCGTCCACAGCGAGTAGATGCCGCCCTTGCTGAAGTCCACGGGGGTGGCCTGCACCACGAGGTTGCGCACGCCCTCGGGGTAGAGGGCCGTGTAGGCCAGCGCCATGGTGCCACCCATGCAGTAGCCGTAGAGCGTCAGGTCCTCGCTGCCGCTCACGCGCAGCGTCCAGCGCACGGCGGTGCGCAGGTGGCCGCCGAGCAGCTCGCTCCAGCTGAGGTTCTGCTCGTCCGGGCCGGCGGTGCCCCAGTCGATGGCGTAGACGTCATACCCCTGGCGGGTGAGGTACTCGATGAGGCTGCGCCCGGGCAGGAAGTCGAGGATGTACCAGCGGTTGATGAGCGAGTAGACGAAGAGGATGGGCGTGCGGTGGCGGCGCCGGGGCGCGGCGTAGCGCAACAGGCGCATGCTGCCGCGCGTGTACACCACCGAGTGCGGCGTGGGGCTGATGGGGGGCTCGCGGACGCCGGCGGCCTTCTCGATGAAGGGCTTGAGGTACGGGTAGGGGTTGATGGAGCGGTCCTGCAGGGCCTGCGCGAGCGAGCGCGAGACATCGACCTGGGACGAGACGAACGAGCGGATCCGCTGGAAGGCTTGGGCGGGCCTATTCACGGGAGGACTCCGGGAAGCAGGAGCCCCTACCATAGCGCGGCGGGGCGCCCCTGTGTGTCAGGGCCTGAAGAGCCGGAGCACGGTATCGGTGGCCGGGAACGGGGCATTGCCCGGCCGGGGGAGCACCTGCGTCAGCGCGAGCCCCTGCACGGTGGACAACAGGAGCCGCGCGAGCTCCGCGGCGGGGAGCTTCACGATCTGCCCCTCGCGCTGTCCGGCCTCGATGAGCTCCACCAGTTGCTGGAAGAACTGGGTGGTATAGCGCTCCAGGGCCTGCTCGACCGGGGCGGGGATGCTCTCGCTGGCGTGCGCCTGGACGAGGATGAGCGGCAGCGAGGGCTCATCCCGGATGTACTCCAACATCCGGGTGCAGAACCGCTGGAGCTGCTCCCAGGGGGTGCCGGGCCCCTGCCGCTCCTCGGTGAGGTTCCGGATGCCGTCCTGGATCGCCTCCTCTACGAGTGTGGCGAACACGGACTCCTTGTCCGGGAAGTAGTGGTAGACGAGCCCGTAGCTGATCCCCGCCGCGGCGGCGAGGTCCGCCATCTTGGTGGCCGCCAGTCCCCGGCGAGCGAAGACCTCGCGGGCGGCTTTCAGCAGCGCGCTCCTCCGCTCCTCCTTCAGTTGCTGGTACTGCTGGGGCGTACGGGGCATGGTCCGGGCGCGCTATCGGGCGGCGCTGGTCCGGCGCCGGCGGGGAGCGGAGGGGGCGTTGGGGGTGGGAGCCGACTGCTGCTCCTGGCGCTCCAACAGCTCGACGACGTGCTCAAGCTGCGAGCCGAGCGCCTCCACCTGGTCGCCCATGCGGCGGAGCTGGTCGCGCAGGACCTCGACCTCGGAGGCGGTGGGCACGCGCAGCGAGTGCAGCGTCTTCTCCATCACCGAGGTGCGGCGGATCTGCAGGGAGAAGCCCCGGCGCATCAGTCCGCCGCTGAGGCGAAGGAAGGTGGGGCTCTCGGCGAGGCGGGCGGCTACCTGGGTGAGACCCTGCTCGGCCTTCGCGAAGACCTTGCCCGAGCGGGTCTCGGAGCTGGTGAGCCGCCCGACCGTCTTCAGGGCACGGGCGAGCATTCCAGGGGTGGGGCGGGAGTCTGGGGCGGTCATACCGCGCAATCTACCTCATCGGGCTCAGCGGATGACGGGCACGGTGATGGGCGCCCGGTCGTCGATCTCCACCTCCACCTTGCCCAGGCGCCACAGCACCTCGCTGAAGTTGACCCGCACCTGGTGGCCCTTGGCCGTCTCGATGAGGGCCTCGCCCTTCTTGGGGAGATACTCACCCACCTCGTACTGCAGCTCGGAGAAGGTGACGCGGTCCGTGCCCAGGGAGCCGGTCACCTCGCCCGGCCCGTTGAGCACGAGCGTGGTGCCGCCGAAGATCGGAACCCCATCGCGCACGCCCACGTTCGCGTTCACGCTGTAGCTGCTGCTCGCCCGGCCCGGCAGGTCGCCAGTGCTCTCGGCCCAGAAGCGCTTCTCGTCGCTGCAGGTGCCGTAGCCCACCTTGGCCTGGAGCGGCTGTCCGTCCACCTTCAGCTCGCGGAGCTCCGCGAAGACATCCATCCGGTCCTCTCCGCCCTTGTAGATGAAGGAGCTGTGCCCGGACACGGTGCGCCCGCCCACGGTGCAGCCCGTGTCGGGGAAGGAGAGCACCACCGCGTCCGAGGAGTCGTCCAGGGCCTCGGCGGTGGCGGTGACACAGGCCACCTTCGTGCGGGCGCCCTCGGCGGCCCGGCCCACGAAGGTGCGCCGTGACTCACCGCAGGTATAGACGGGCAGGATTCCGAGCACCTCGAGCGCCACGCGCACCTGGTTGGCCGCGAGCACCGCGAGGTCCACGCGAGCGCGGGCGTCTTCGATCTCCTCCTTCGTGGGCGGCTCCTTGCCGCAGGCGGTGGAGAGGATGACGAGGGCGAGGCAGGCAGGAATTCGCATGGGGGGATTCTCCTCTGGATGGGGGCCCGCTGCACAGAGCGGGGGGCCCGTGCCTGGGAGAGCAACCCGTGTGCCTTCCGCGCAACCCCCCGAAGTTCCGAGGCGAGGAGGGGGAGTCGTGCAGGGGGCTGCACACCCGGGCCGACGCGGGTGACGGGAGGGCGGTTCGGACAGCTATGCTCCGCGGCCTTCCGAGGCTCCCGACATGCCCCATCCCGAACGCACCCTGTACCAGTTCACCATCTCGCACTACTGCGAGAAGACCCGGTGGAACCTCGACGCCAAGGGCCTCTCCTACGGCGTGGAGAACCTCATCCCCGGCCCGCACCGCCTGTTGACGAAGCGCCTCACGAAGGGAGGGCGCGGCACCGTGCCCCTGTTGGTGGATCGCGGCAACGTCGTCACGGACTCCACCGACATCGCCCTGCACCTGGAGCGCGCCTACCCGTCGGCTCCCGCGCTGATTCCCGCCTCCGGCGCCGAGCGCGAGCGTGTCCTCGAACTGGAGGCCTTCTTCGACGAGATGGCCGGCAAGCACGTGCGCCGCTGGGTGTACGCGCAGCTCTTCGGCAGTGGCGTGGACATCACGCCGATCATGTTCGGTGCGTTCCCCCCGCCGATGCGTCTGCTCGGGCGCGCGCTGGTCCCCCTCATCAAGCAGGCCATCCGGCGCCAGTACCAGCTGACTCCCCCCAAGGTGGAGGAGTCCCGGGTGAAGCTGCTGGAGGGGCTCGAGCGGCTGGAGCGTGAGATTCAAGGAGACCCCTCGCGCTACCTGGTGGGCGCGTCCCTGTCGCTCGCGGACATCACCGCGGCGTCCCTCTACGCGCCCCTGTTGGCCCCCGAGGGCTCTCCCTACCACCGGCCCGGCCAGCCAACGGCCCCCGCGATAGAAGAGATGCGCGCGGCCATCAACGCACGGCCCGCGGGCCAGTGGCTCGCGCGGCGCTATCAGGAGGACCGCCAGCGCCCGGCCCGGGGCTTCACCGGGTGACATGACGACGCTCCGTGTCGGAGGGGCTCACGGCGGGTGGGTGGATGCCCCTCGCCCGCCTCGGGCAGCATGCGCCGACCTGACGGGACGGCTGGAATCCAGGGGGCCTTGGGAATTCCTCCCCGCCCGGCGGGTTGGCTGCCTTCGTTTCACCCGACACAGCACAGCGAGCACTCATGAACAGCAAGAAGTTCCTCCGCAACTCCTGGGCGCAGGGCGCGCTCGGGGCCTGCCTTCTCCTGGGCGGGTGCACGGCCACCACGCAGAACACCCCGTCCGCCCAGGCGTCCAAGCCGCGGGCGCTCGGCGTCGACACGAAGAACTTCGACTCCAGCGTGCGCCCCCAGGATGACTTCTACCGCTACGTCAACGGCACGTGGCTGAAGACCGCCCAGATTCCGGCGGACAAGGGCCGTTACGGCTCCTTCATCGAGCTGCGTGACAAGAGCGAGGCCGCTCTGCGCACCCTCATCGAGGAGGCCGCCGCCGCCAAGGAGAAGAAGGCCGGCTCGGACGCGCAGAAGATCGGCGACCTGTATGAGAGCTTCATGGACACGGCGCGCATCCAGGCGCTCGGCCTCGAGCCGGCGCGCGCGGAGCTCAACCGCATCGCCGCCCTCCAGGACAAGCAGCAGCTCCCCGAGCTGTTCGCCGAGCTGACGCGCGCGGGCGTCCCGACGCCGTTCGTCCTCTTCGTGGGCCAGGACGCGAAGCAGGCGGAGCGCTACATCGCCTACGTCAACCAGAGCGGTCTGGGCCTGCCGGATCGCGACTACTACCTCAAGCAGGATGCGCGTCTGGCCGAGACGCGCGCCGCCTATCTCACCTACATCGAGACGCTGATGCGTCTGGGCGGTGAGAAGGATCCCGCCGGCGCGGCCAAGGCCATCATGGCCCTGGAGACCGCGCTCGCCGAGAAGCACTGGGATCGCGTGCGCAACCGCGACCGCGAGGCCACCTACAACTTCAAGAGCGTGGCGGAGCTGGAGAAGCTCACCCCGAACTTCTCGTGGACGCGCTACATCAAGGCCCAGGGCGCGGAGAAGACGCCGGGCATCATCGTGCGCCAGCCGGACTACTTCCAGGCCGCTGACGCGCTGCTGGCCAGCACGCCGCTGCCGGTGCTCAAGCAATACCTCACCTTCAAGCTGCTCGACGACGCGGCGCCCCTGCTGAGCACGCCCTTCGAGGAGGCCCACTTCGCCTTCCGTGGCAAGACGCTGCAGGGCCTGCAGGAGAACCGTCCCCGCTGGAAGCGCGGCGTGGAGGCCGTGGATCGCTCGCTGGGCGAGGCGGTCGGCAAGCTCTACGTGGAGCGCAACTTCAGCCCCGAGAGCAAGGCCCGCATGCAGGAGCTGGTGAAGAACCTGCAGGTCGCCTTCAAGCAGGGCATCGACCAGCTCGAGTGGATGAGCCCGGACACCAAGGCCCAGGCCCAGGACAAGCTGGCCAGATTCACCGTGAAGATCGGCTACCCGGAGAAGTGGCGCGACTACTCCGCGCTCACCATCGCCAGGGACGATCTCTACGGCAACATCAAGCGCTCCAACGCGTTCGAGTACCGCCGCATCATCGACCGGCTCGGCAAGCCCATCGACCGGGCCGAGTGGGGCATGACGCCGCAGACGGTGAATGCCTACTACAGCTCGACGATGAACGAGATCGTCTTCCCGGCCGCCATCCTCCAGCCGCCGTTCTTCAACCCGGAGGCGGATGACGCCACCAACTACGGCGCCATCGGCGGCGTCATCGGCCATGAGATCAGCCACGGCTTCGACGACCAGGGGGCCCGCTCCGACGGCAACGGCAACCTGCGCGACTGGTGGAGCCAGACCGACAAGGCCGCCTTCCAGCAGCGCACCGGCATGTTGTCGGATCAGTACTCCGCCTTCAGCCCGCTGCAGGGCATGAACGTCAACGGCAAGCTCACCCTGGGTGAGAACATCGGCGACCTGAGCGGCCTGACGGTGGCCTACAAGGCCTACAAGTTGTCGCTGGGTGACAAGGAGGCCCCGGTCATCGAGGGCTTCACCGGCGACCAGCGCTTCTTCCTCGGCTGGGCCCAGGTGTGGCGCTCGCTCAACCGCGACGACGCGCTCCGGCAGCAGCTGCTCACCGACCCGCACTCCCCGGGCGAGTACCGGGTGAACGGCGTGGTGCGCAACATGCCCGAGTTCTACAACGCCTTCGGTGTGAAGGAGGGCGACGGCGCGTACCTGCCGCCCGAGAAGCGCGTCAAGGTCTGGTGAGCTGAGAGGTTGGATTGATGGCGCGCTCCCGGGGGCGCTTCCGACGCGGCGAGTCATGTGCCTGTTTCGGAAATACGCCCCCGGGCTGGTAGGTTCGCGCGCCACCATGCGAATCCGCGCTTTGTCCGCCGCCGCGTGTGCCCTCTGGCTCACGCACTGCAGTCATGCTCCGGCGCAGCTGGAGGCCCAGTCCTCCGGCGCGTCCCAGGCTTCCACTTCCAGCGAGACCGCCGCCTCCACTCCGGCGAGCCCCTCCGCCCAGGCTCCCGCGCGCCTGGCCTATCCGGCCGCGCGCAAGGACGACGTGGTCGACGACTACCACGGCACGAAGGTGGCGGACCCGTACCGCTGGTTGGAGAACCCGGATTCGCCCGAGTCCCGCCAGTGGATCGAAGCCCAGAACAAGCTCACCTTCGGCTATCTGGAGAAGATTCCGGGCCGTGCACAGCTCAAGCAGCGCTTCACCGAGCTGTGGGACTTCGAGAAGTTCAGCGTGCCCATGCGCGAGGGCAACCGCTACTTCTTCAGCCGCAACAATGGCCTGCAGAACCAGTCGGTGCTCTATACGGCCGACTCGCTCGAGGCCGAGCCCCGGGTGTTGTTGGATCCGAACACGCTGTCGGCGGACGGCACGGTGGCCGTCAGCGGCCTGTCCATCTCGGATGACGGCAACCTGCTCGCGTACGGTCTGGCCGCCTCCGGCAGTGACTGGGTCGAGTGGCACGTGCGCGACGTGCGCACCGGCAAGGACCTGCCGGACATCATCAAGTGGGTGAAGTTCTCCGGCGCCTCGTGGACGAAGGACGGCAAGGGCTTCTTCTACAGCCGCTATGACGAGCCGAAGGCCGCCGAGGCGATGAGCGGCGCCAACTACTTCCAGAAGCTCTATTTCCACAAGCTGGGCACGCCGCAGAGCGAGGACACCCTCGTCTACGAGCGCAAGGACCACAAGGAGTGGGGCTTCGGCGGCCGCGTCACCGACGACGGGCGCTACCTGCTCATCCGGATCTCCCGCGGCACCGAGCGCAAGAACCTCATCTTCTACAAGGACCTGAAGGACCCCAAGGCCAAGGTCGTCGAGCTGCTGCGCGACTGGGACGCGGACTACGACTACATCGACAACGACGGGACGCTCTTCTGGTTCAAGACGGACCTGGACGCGCCGCGTGGCCGCGTCGTCGCCATCGACCTGCGCAAGCCGGAGCGCAAGAACTGGAAGGAGATCATCCCCCAGGGCGAGGAGACGATCTCCTCGGTGAGCCTGGTCAATGACCGGTTCATCGTCAACGTGCTGAAGGATGCCCGCTCGCAGGTGCGCCTGTTCTCGCGCGAGGGCAAGCCCGTGGGCGAGGTGGCGCTGCCCGGCCTGGGCACCGCCTCCGGCTTCTTCGGCAAGCGCACGGACACGGAGACCTTCTACTCCTACGCCAGCTACACCACGCCCGCGACCATCTACCGGTATGACCTGAAGACCGGCCAGAGCCAGGTGTACAAGGCGCCCAAGGTGAAGTTCGACCCGTCGCTGTACGAGACGACGCAGGTCTTCTTCACGAGCAAGGACGGCACCCGCGTCCCCATGTTCCTCAGCCACAAGAAGGGGCTGAAGCTGGATGGGACGAACCCCACCATGCTGTACGGCTACGGCGGCTTCGACGTGTCGCTGACTCCGGGCTTCAGCGTGGGCAGCCTGGTGTGGATGGAGCAGGGCGGTGTCTGGGCCGTGGCCAACCTGCGCGGCGGTGGAGAGTACGGCCGCGAGTGGTACAAGGCCGGCACGAAGCTGCAGAAGCAGAACGTCTTCGACGACTTCATCTCCGCGGCCGAGTGGCTCATCGCCAACAAGTACACGTCCACCCCGAAGCTGGCCATCACCGGCCGCTCCAATGGTGGCCTGCTGGTGGGCGCGGCGGTGACGCAGCGTCCGGAGCTGTTCGGCGTGGCCCTGCCGGGCGTGGGCGTGATGGACATGCTGCGCTTCCACAAGTTCACCATCGGCTGGGCCTGGACGAGCGACTACGGCTCCTCGGAGAACCCGGAGGAGTTCAAGGCGCTCCAGGCCTACTCGCCGCTGCACAACCTGAAGCCGGGCACGCGCTACCCGCCCATGCTCGTCCACACCGCGGACCATGACGACCGCGTGGTGCCGGGCCACAGCTTCAAGTTCACCGCGGCCGCCCAGGCGGCGCAGGCCGGTGAGGCTCCGGTGCTCATCCGCATCGAGACGAAGGCCGGCCACGGCGCGGGCAAGCCCACCACCAAGGTCATCGAGGAGTACTCCGACCTGTGGGCCTTCACGCTGTACCAGATGGGCGTGAACCCCGGGCAGGCCGTCGCGGCCGACCAGGGCCGCTGAGCCAGGGCGGGCGGGCATCCGGGCCCATTCCCGGGTGCCCGTTCCCTTCCTTGCCTCCGACTGGAGGGCACCCACCTTGTCCAGGGACGGAATCGGACAAGGAGGTGTGACGTGAAGAAGCTTTCCCTACTGGCCGCCGCCTGCGCGCTGTCCCTCTGGGGCTGTGCCCACGGCTCGAACGTGGACGACGAAGCCCAGGCCGACAAGCCACCCCTGCAGCAGGCGGAGGATGACGACAAGCAGGCGCGCGAGGCCCGCGAGGGAGCGCCCACCGTCTATGACGGCGAGGCCACCGGCGGCAGCGGCAACAACACCACGGTCACCACGCCCGACGGACAGCGCTGGGACGTCCAGCAGGAGCCCCGGTTCCCCGGCGGAGAGACGCCGCCGGAGACGGATGACACGAACGCCGCCTCCGGGAAGGACGGCGACGTGAAGGCGAAGTCCGAGGTCATCGACGAGGGACCGACGGACGACGCACCCCAGAAGTAGGCTCTAGCCTTCCAGGGAGGCACGCAGGAACCAGGCGTGCTTCTCGAACTCGGTGATGATGCCGGTGAGCAGATCCACCGTGTCCGTGTCCTGGTGCTGCTCGGCCAGCTTGCGGCTCTCGCGCACGCCGCTCAGGTAGGCCTCGATGCGCTCGGCCAGCAGCCGCACGTGCTCCAGATCTCTCGTCGTCTCCTGCGGGTAGTCCGGGATGCGGCTCGTCTTCGCCACGTGCCGGGCGGTGCCGTACGCCTTGCCACCCAGCGTCACCGAGCGCTCGGCCACGGAGTCATTGTGCGCCGCCAGGCTCACCGCGAACGTCTCGAAGAGCGGGTGCAGCGCCGCGAACTGCGGGCCCTTGATGTTCCAGTGCGCGACCTTGATCTGACTGTGCAGATCCAATCCATCCGCCAGGCGCTCGTTGAGGGTGGCGGAGACGGCGGAGCGGGTCTGCTCGGGGAGGGGGCTCGGGCTGCGGTACATGCGTTCTTCCTTTCGTGTGGTTTGGAGATTGGATGCGCCGCGCTGAAAAGCGACGCGCCCCCCGGCGTTTCCACCGGAGGGCGCGTCTGATGTCAGCATGAAGCGGAACGCCTACGACTCGAGACCCACCGCCGCCGCGTGGACGACCGAGGCGATGCGGACGGCATCGTGCACCTGGTCCTCGGAGAGGCCGCCCTCGATGACGACCTTCTCGTGGGCCTTGATGCACGTCTCACAGCCGTTGATGGCGCTCACCGCGAGGCAGACGAGCTCGAAGTCCACCTTGTTGGTGAGCACCTGCATCAGCCGGTTCATCCGCAGACCGGCCCGCTTGGTGGAGTACGACTCCTTCCCCACCATGTGACGGAACCGGTAGTAGACGTTGTTCATCGCCATCAGCGAGGCCGCGGCGCGCGCGTCCTCGACGACGGGCTCGGCCTTCTCGCCCAGGGCCTGGCGAGCCTCGTGGAGGATGGCTTCCTTCAGCTTCTCGTTACGAGCCGCGAAGGCACACGCCACCGCCACCCCCCAGCGCTGCTCGGGGGTCAGGCTTCCGCTCTCCAGCACGGACTGGAGATTGAGGCGGGTGTCCCTGTGGGCATCCGCCAGCTCACCGCGAACGACTTCGAGCGACGCCATGGCGTATTACCCCGCCTTCGCCAGCTTCTTGGTGAGGGTCTCCTCGCCCTTCTGCCAGTTGCAGGGGCACAGCTCGTCCGTCTGGAACGCGTCCAGCGTGCGGAGCACCTCGCTCACGTTGCGGCCCACCGACAGGTCGTTCACCGACACGTGCCGGATGATGCCCTGCGGGTCGATGATGAAGGTCGCGCGCAGCGCCACGCCCGCGTCCTTGTGCAGCACGCCCAGGCCCGTGCTCAGCTCGCGCTTGATGTCGGCCAGCATGGGGAAGGGCAGGTTCTTGAGGTCCGGGTGGTGCGTGCGCCACGCGTGGTGCACGTACTCGCTGTCGGTGCTCACGCCGAGCACCTGCGCGCCGCGGTCCTGGAAGTCCTTCTCACGCTTGCCGAACTCGGCGATCTCGGTCGGGCAGATGAAGGTGAAGTCCTTCGGCCAGAAGAAGAGGACCAGCCACTTGCCCTTGTAGGTGTCCTGGTTGATCTCCTTGAACTCCTTGCCCTTCTCCAGGCTCACAACACCGGTCACGTTGAATGCGGGAAGCTTGTCGCCAACGGTCAGCATTTGGTTCGACTCCTTTGGGTTGTTGAGGCCTGCCTGCCTGGCAGACCGGCTAAGGGTTTCTTCGCGTACTACTTGGAGCAGCCTCCGTGCCAGGGAAACGACACCCGTGATTCCAAAGGGTTGACTCTTCCTCACTCCCTGAACGGCGCTGCCACTTCGGTGCATACCGAAACTTCGGTGTCGGACGCCACTGACATTTCGGTGGCGCTCCGGTTATTTAAGCTGACGCATGGCGGACGACATCGTTGCGGTGACGCGAACCGGGCCCCTGAGGGATGCCCGGGACCTGATCGAGCTGGCGACCTCCGAGGAGGCCGTGGGGGAGCTGCTGCGCCGGGGCCTGGACTGGCTCACCCGCGTGGTGCGCTTCGACCTCGCCACCCTCTTCTTGCTGCGAGAAGGGAAACTGGTGTCGGTGGCCGCGCGGGGGCCGCTGGCCTCGGAGAAGGTGCGCCGCCACGAGCTGAAGCTGGCGGACTTTCCCACGCTGGGACAGGCACTGGAGACGCGCCGCGCCCGGGCCTTCACCCAGGAGGACCACGCGCACGGAGATGGAGACCCCTTCGATGGGGTGCTCGACCTGCCGCCGGGGCACTCGTGCATGGTGGTGCCGCTGTGCGCGGGGGAGCGCTGCTACGGCCTGCTGACGTTGGACAGGACGGAGTGCGAGACGTACCCGCAGGCGGTGGTGGAGCTGGTGGAGGTGTACGGGCAGATGCTGGCCACCTCGCTGCAGCAGGCCGAGCAGAAGAGCACCTTCGAGGTGCTGCACCGGCGGGAGCACGAGCACGCGCGGCTGTTGGAGTCGCAGCTGGGCGGGGACGAGGTGGGGGTGTTGGAGACGTCGCGCAGCCCGGCGGTGCGCGAGCTGGCGATGCGGGGGCGGCAGGTGGCGGAGACGGACACGCCGGTGCTGCTGCTGGGGGAGACGGGCACGGGCAAGGAGCGGCTGGCGCGGGCGGTACACCGCTGGAGCTCGAGGGCGGAGGGGCCCTTCGTGACGCTCAACTGCGCGGCCATCCCCGCGGGGCTGCTGGAGAGCGAGCTGTTCGGCCACGTGAAGGGGGCCTTCACGGGCGCCACGCGCGACAGGGCCGGGCGCTTCCAGATGGCGCACGGTGGCACGCTCTTCCTGGACGAGGTGGGTGAGCTGCCGGTGGAGCTCCAGGCCAAGCTGCTGCGGGCCCTCCAGGAGAAGACCTTCGAGCCGGTGGGGAGCGATCGCACGGTGCGCTCGGACGCGCGGATCCTCGCGGCCACCCACGTGGACCTGCAACAGGCCATTGCCCAGCGGCGCTTCCGGGAGGATCTGTACTACCGGCTGAGCGTCTTCCCGCTGCGGCTGCCCCCGCTGCGCGAGCGGCTGGAGGACCTGCCGCAGCTGTGCGCGTTCCTCCTGGCCGAGCTGGCGAAGCGCACCGGACGGCGGGGGATGAAGGTGACGGCGGAGGGCATCGCCCGCCTCGCGGCCTATGACTGGCCGGGCAACATCCGCGAGCTGGCCAACGCGCTGGAGCGGGCCACCATCTTGTCGCGCAAGCCGGAGCTGGGGGCGGAGGCCTTCGATCTGCCCCTGCGCACGCCAGGGACGAAGGCGGGGGCGGAGCCGTTGCCACTGCCACCGTTGCCGGAGGGCGCGGTGCCCACGCTGGAGGAGGTGCAGCGCCAGCACATCCTGCGCGTGCTGGCGTTGACGCAGGGCCGCATCTACGGCCCGGGGGGCGCGGCGGCGCTGTTGGGTCTCAAACCCTCCACGTTGCAGAGCCGGATGAAGAAGCTGGGCATCGCCCGGTTGGAGCAGTACGTGGCTCGTACCCCTCAGGAGGAATCATGAGCGATCCGCAGCAGCCTCGAGGTGTCCCTGTCGCCGCACCGCCGCCCAGGTCCTCTGGCAAGGCCCTGGTGGTGGGCATCGTCGCGGTCCTGATGGTGGGGGCCGGCCTTGCCTGGTACTTCCTGCGCGGTGAGAAGCAGGCCCCGGCTCCGGCCGCTCCCGCCGGGCCAGTGGCCGCCGCTCCAGCGCCCTCGGCGGACGAGGATGCCGGGACTCCCGCCGTGCGCCTGCCGCCCCTGTCTCAGAGCGACGCCCGCGTGCGCGAGCTGGTGGGCCCTCTGTCCCCCCAGCCCGATCTTCAGAAGTGGCTCTCCTCCACCGAGGATCTCATCCGGCGCTTCACCTCGGCCATCGGCAACATCGCCGAGGGCGAGAGCCCGCGCGCGGCGCTCGCGTTCCTGGCGCCCCAGGGGGCCTTCCAGGTCGCCGAGCGCGATGGCCGCACCTTCATCGCCCCCGAGAGCTTCGCCCGTTACGACCCCGTGGTGCGTGTCGTCTCCTCGCTCGACACGCAGGCCACCGCGCGGGCTTACGGCGTGCTCAGGCCGCTCATCGACGAGGCCCACAAGGAGATCAGCCGCCCCGGCCAGGGCTTCGAGCAGACGCTCGCGAACGCCATCCAGCGGCTGCTCGACACGCCCGTGCCCGAGGGCGACATCGAGGTGGTGGACACGCCGGGCGTGCACTACGCCTACGCGGCCCCGGAGCTGGAGCAACTCGGCGCCGCGCAGAAGCACCTGCTGCGCATGGGGCCGGCCAACGCGCGCGCCATCCAGGCGAAGCTGCGCGAGCTGCGAAGCGCGCTCGGGCTGCCCTCCGCGAGCCGCTGAGCCGGCTCACCGGCCCTGTGGGGGCGCCGCCATGTAGAAGTGGAGGCGCGTCACGGGCCGGTAGCCCATGCGGCGGTAGACGGGCAGCCCCACCGGGGTGGCGTGCAGCACCGTGCGTTCGATGCCCCAGGCCTGCTTCGCCTCGTCGAGCGCGTGCCGCATGACGGCCTCGGCGCAGCCGAGCTGCCGGTGCGAGGGCAACGTGGCCACCATGGAGATGTAGGCCACGCCGTTCACCCGGATGACGGCCGTGCTGGTGGCGGCCTCCCCCTGACGGAAGCCGACATAGCCCCTGCCTTCACCCGAGAAGAGGGCCGGCACGTCGAAGGCCTCGCGCCCCACCGGTATCGGCACGTCGTAGCAGCGGGAGTTGACGTCGCAGAGGTGCTGTCGGCCCTCGGCATCCCTGGCCTGGCGGATGTCCATCACCGGCAGGGGCCGCATGGGCGGCGCGAGACGCTCGGCCACCATGCCCGTGGCCACCAGGGAGGGCGCCAACCCGTGGGGGGCCAACAGCGCCTCGGCCCGCGTCCTCAACCGGGGGGGCAGCTGGTCCTCGCACAGGGCGAACATCCACCCGTGCTTCCCCGGCGCGAAGTAGCGGGCGGCGGTGGCCGCGGCCCGCCCCAGGGCCTCCTCGGTCTCCACCGGACCGGGGAGGAAGGCCGCGTTCATCATCGACCAGGAGACGTTGCTCGACGCGATGGACACCTCGGGCAGGTCGAGTACCTCCCCGGCGACACTGTTCCTGGCGAAGAAGCGCCAGGCGTCATGGAACTGGGTGTTGGATTCGTGAATCTCGTCGATGGACATGGGGCTCAGCGCGAGCCCGCATTATTGGAGCCACGCTCCCCGAAGGCCAGCGTGGTGAGCGAGTCCGAGGCGTTGAGGAGCTGGTAGGTCGCGGCACTGCCGAGCACGCGCTTGACGTAGAGGCGCGTCTCCTCCACCGGAATCTGCTCCACCCACTCGTCCAGCTCGGCATCGGGGAAGCGCGACAGCCAGCGATCCACCGCGCCGGGACCGGCGTTGTAGCTGGCGACCGCGAGCGCCGGGTTGCCCGCGAAGCGGCGCTGCAGGCTGCCCAGGTACGCCGAGCCGAGGCGGATGTTCTCCCGGGGCTCGAGCAGCGCCGTGGGCGTGGCCAGCGGCACGTTGAGCTGGCGCGCCACCGCGAAGGCCGTGGCGGGCATGAGCTGGGCCAGCCCGAGCGCCCCGGTGGACGAGCGCGCCCTGGGGTTGAAGGCGCTCTCCTCGCGGATGAGGGCCTGCATCAGGTCCGGGTTCACCCGCGCCGCCCGGCTGTGCCGCACCACCAGGTCGCGGAAGGCGTGCGGGTAGGCCGCCGAGTAGATGAGGCGCGTCTCGGCCTCGGTGGGCGCGGCCAGTCCCTCGCGGCGCAGGGCCCAGGCGATGGGGCGCGCGTGACGCTCGTGGCCGGTGGTGTTGAGGATGTGGAAGAGCAGCCGGATGGACTCCTCGCTGCGGCCCTTGCGGTCCACGGCCAGCAGCTCGGCGGCGCCTTCCCGGTGCTCCAGCCTCATCAGCTCGATGCCGGTGATGAAGTGGGGATCCTTCGCGAGGTTGCCCGCGTCCAGGGGCCAGACATCCATGACGCTCACGGGGGCGCGCAGCTTCTCGGAGACGGCGCGGGCCCGCTCCGGAGCCTCACGTGCCAGCCGGGAGCGCGCCATCAGCCCGTACCACGTGGCCGCGCCCTCGGCCGCCACCCGCTCCAGCAGTGCATGGGCCTCCGCGGCGCGGCTCTGCGTCATCAGGATGCGCGCGCGCCAGTAGCGGGCCCGCTGCACCGACTCGTGCGTGGAGCCCTTGCCCTGGAGGGCCTCGATGCGGGAGAGGGCCTCGAGCGCCGCGTCGGGCTGGCCCTCGGCGCGGTACACCCAGAAGCGCTGGAAGAGGGCCTCGGCCGCGAAGTTGCCTTCCGGATAGCGGGCGATGAGCTGGTCCAGGTAGCTCATGGCCGCCGCCTTCTCCCCGCGCTCCAGCGCCTTGCCGGCCGCGTAGAAGAGGGCGTCGTCCGCGTAGGGGTGCTGCGGGTAGTCCTGCGCGAGCTTCAGGTAGGTGGCGACGGAGCTCTCCGGCTCCACCACCGACTCCGAGTAGCCCAGCACGTAGAGGGCGCGCGGGCGGAGCGCGGCGTCCTGGCACTGCTCGACGACGGGCCGCAGCGCGCGGATGGCCAGCGAGTGCTTACGCTCCTTGCGCAGCGCCGTGCCGTAGGCGAAGTGCGCGCGGCAGGCGAGCGGATCCGGCAGCTCCATCTTGGGCAGCAGCCGCTCCAGCATGTCCAACGCCTCGAGGTTGTGGTGCAGGGAGAGCAGCGTCTCGGCGCGCGCCACCTTCCACTTGGGCACGTAGGGCAGATCGCGCAGGCCCTTCACGGCCGCGGAGGCTTCCCTGGAGAAGGGGTGGAGCGCCCACACCGCGAGGTGCGCCCGGTGCTCGCCGTTGTAATCTGCCTGGTAGCGCGCCAGCCGGGCGATGGTCAGCCACGCCTCGGCCTGGGCGGGGTTGTTGGGCTTGGGCGTCTCCGTCTGGACGATGGGAGTGAGGGCCGCCAGGGCGCCGGCGTAGTCCCGCTTCTTCTTCTCGAGGATGTACGCCATGCCGAAGCGGGCCTCCTCGTAGCGCCGGGCGCCGGGAGACACGGCCGAGTAGTGCTGGACGGCCTCGGTCCACTTGCGCAGCCGCTCATAGGCGCGCGCCGCCTCGAAGTGGCAGTAGTCGCGCAGGGGCGGGTGGGCCTCGGCCAGCGACGCGAGCTCCTCGGCCGCCGTGGCCCACTGGCCCATGCGCAGGGCGCTCATCGCCCGGAGGTAGCGCACCGGGGGCGTGGCGTCCTGCGTCTCCAGTATCTGTCGCGCGGTGCGGTATCGGCCCCGGTCGAAGGCGTCCTTGGCC
Source organism: Archangium lipolyticum (assembly GCF_024623785.1). Classification (NCBI taxonomy): domain Bacteria; kingdom Pseudomonadati; phylum Myxococcota; class Myxococcia; order Myxococcales; family Archangiaceae; genus Archangium; species Archangium lipolyticum. The sequence goes on along the minus strand of NZ_JANKBZ010000008.1, from coordinate 270,253 downwards.
TTGGCGAGCTCTCCCTCGGCGAAGTAGGACGTGAGGTCCGCGCGCTCGAACTTGTGCACCCAGCGGCGCTCCCCCGGGGGGACCTGTTCCACGGGTCCGAGGGTGAACTCGGGAGGGGCCTCCTCGTCCTCACTGTCCAGCGAGGAGTCCAGTTGATGCTTGGACGAGGCGCTCTCGGCGAGGTTGGAGATCTCTCCTTCCTGTTGCGGAGCGGGCGGCTCGGCCCAGGCGGGCGCCACCCAGAGGGCGGCCATCAGCGGCCAGCCCATCAGCTGACTCGCGGGCCGCAAGAGGCCTCGGAGCGTCGCGTGTTCCAGTCCCACACCATCCCCCTTGTTCGAGGCACGCACAGCGCGTGAGGGCCTAGAACTAGGAACGGCTTTCAGGCACGGGGAGTGTGGGACGATGGCGCTTTGCGAGCGTGCGTTGTCTCGTGCACGGCACACATGCCCGCCGGGGGGCAGGCGAGCAGGCTGCATGACAGCTACCGCGAGTGATTCACACGCTCTGAGAACGCGGGAGTGGGCGCTTCTCATGCAGTGCGAATGCGCACGGAGAGCGCAGTGTCACCTGGGTGGCAGCGAGCGTCAGTCGAGGAAGCGCCGCTCCCACCGCCGCATGTCCTCCTCGCTGAAACCACTGAAGCGAGCGCGGCCCATGTACAGCCAGGGTTCCAGCACGCGTGCCAGCTCGCGGTACTCGGGCAGCGTGTGGCCCTGCTCCGTATCTCCCGCCTCCGGCCATTTCCCCAGCGTCACCACCGCCCGCTCTCCTTCGAGTTCCTGCACGGCGGTGCTGGGCGAGTGAAGACGCTGTCGCAGGCCAGTGGCGCCACCCAACTCACCCAGGACGGGAGGACCCAGGAAGTTCAGCCAGTGCACCCCGTCCACCCGCGTGCCGATGGAGAGGGATTCGAAGTGCACTCCTGGAATGTCCAGGCCGGGATGGCGGAAGGACAGGTCACGGATGCGCTCCGTGGTGCCGAGCATGCTCTCTGGGAAGTGGAAGGCGAGGCCGGCATGGCCGGTGGTGAAGGGCAGCTCCGTCGCCAGTTCCAGCGCCAATTCCCGCACCTGCTCTGGCCCGTGCTCCTCCATGTATTCCGTGGGGAGGCGGAAGGACACCACACTGGTCTCATCTTCATCGGCCACGTCGAGCAGCCGACCGTAATAGAGAACCTCGTATCCCGTGGTTTCACTGGGTGACTCACGCAGCCAGAGTTGGGCGATGGTTCCTGTGAGCAACATCTGCCGCAAGTTCGCCCAGCTTTTGTCATCAAGTTGCTCCCAGTCGCCGCTATCCGGGTCGATGTACCAACCGAGCGCCTGGGGCCCGAGCTTGTGGCGATACGCTTCCAGGGCGCTAATCACCTGCTGCACTACCTCCTGGTAGGAGCGCCTCATGTACAGAGTGATGCTCACGCTCTCCCGGATGAAGAGGTGGCTTCCTCCCACGAGCTTGTTTTTGTAGAGACGTACGCGCGGGTAGTGCTCGCTCATCATTTGACTCCTTCGGGAGTGACGAGTCTGGGCTCGCTCTTTCCTCCAAGGAGTGCCTTTCTATACATCGCTCTTTGATCGTTCGGATGATGAGGCTGGCCTTTGGTGGATTTTCTCCAAGAAGGTTCGTTATTGGCCGGGCAGGGAAACTTGAAGTCGTAGACATGCCGAACCTGGTTCGGATCGCCAGCGGCGTGAATCACGATGTCGGGCACCAGCGATCCCCAGAGCTTGCCGGTCAGCCCCAATTCAAGCCACTCCGCCACCTTCTTGGGGTCGAGCCGCATCCACCGTCCCGTGGCCGTGTCCTGCTGATAGGTCGGCTCCACGGTGACGTTCTCCGAGAAGCGCTCGGCGAACGCTGCCCGTGCACAATCCAGGGCCAGCTTGTGCTTCCTGGCCCCGAGCTCCATGGCACGCGTTATTTCCTTGTCCCCCTCCTTGCGGAGCACCTCCTTGCACTGCTCCCGGGTGGGCTCCTGCCCCTGGAGTTCCTTGTCCCCGGCGTTGACCTGTTGATGGGCCGCCTTGGCGCACTGGGTCAGTACCTGCTCGACGACCTGGACCTCCGTGTCCGCCAGCATCGTCGCGAGGGTGGCGGTGGTGCGGGCCGCGCGCGCCGCGCGCGACAGCCAGGGAATGATGGCGTCGTCTCCCGACTGGCCGTAGCAGGCGGGGTTGCGCAGGCAGCCGCTCGTCGCCGAGTCCGTGGACTGTGCGTAGTGGCTCGGTGTGCGGTGTCCCGCCGCGGACGTGGAGCCCACCTTGCTTCCCGAAAGAGTCCCCGTGGCGCATCCGGCCAGCACACCGAGAATGACCAGGCCAGGCACGCTCGACGCAGTGAAACGGGTGAACATGTGACAGCTCCTCCTGGGGGCAGTCAGCCGGTCAAGATACCCCTGAACCGTGTCCCGGGCGTGTTCTAGGGTGTGGTGTCATGCCCATCACCCAGCTCGAGGTCGCCGGGTACCGCTCGGTGCGCAAGCTCGTCCTGCCCGTGGGGCCGCTCACCGTCATCGTGGGGCCCAACGGCAGCGGGAAGACGAACCTCTACCGCTCGCTCTACCTGCTGTCCGCCGCGGCCGAGGGCCGGCTGGCCCAGGTGCTCGCGGAGGAGGGCGGCGTGCCCAGCGTGCTCTGGGCGGGCTCGCGCGACAAGAAGCCCCTGCGCATGACGGTGGGTGTCTCCCTCGACGACCTCGCGTACGAGCTGAGTCTCGGCCCGGTGCCCACCTCGCCAACGGATCCGACCCTCTTCAAGTTGGACCCGGAAGTGAAGGAAGAGCACCTGTGGACCGTGGATGGAAAGCGGCGGGCGGTGCTGATGGAGCGCAAGGATCGCACGGCCTTCGTGCGCGACTCCGAAGGGAGCCGGACCACGTTCCCCGTGCAGCTCTGGGCCAGTGAATCGGTGTTGTCCCAACTCGCCGAGCCGCACCGCTTCCCGCGCCTGTCCGAGCTGCAACGCACGTTGCGGATGTGGCGCTTCTATCACCACTTCCGCACGGATCCGGACGCCCCCATGCGCTCGCCACAGGTGGGCGTGCGCACCCCGGTACTGGCGCATGACGGGCGCGATCTGGCCGCCGCACTGCGGACCATCATCGAGATTGGGGACCACGAGGCGCTGGAGCGGGCCCTCTCCGATGCGTTCCCCGGCTCTCGGTTGGAGGTGCAGGCGCCTCAGGGGCGCTTCAGCCTCTTCCTCCACCAGCCGGGGCTGCTGCGTCCCCTGGCGGCGCGCGAGCTGTCGGACGGAACGCTGCGCTACCTGTGCCTCCTGGCGGCGCTCCTGAGCCCCAGGCCCCCGGCGTTCCTCGCGCTCAACGAGCCGGAGACGAGTCTGCACCCGGATCTGTTGGAGCCCCTCGGCCGGCTCATCGTGGATGCCTCGATGCACAGCCAGGTCTGGGTGACGACGCACGCCGAGCCCCTGGCCCAGGCCATCGCGAAGCGCTCACGCGCGGAGCCGTTGCGGCTGACGAAGGAACTCGGGGCGACGGTGGTGGAGGGGAGCGAGGCGCCGGAAGACTGACCCGCCGCTGTCCGGCCTTGTGCTTCGCGGCGTTCGGCCCCATGGTCCATCTTCCCCATAACTTCTGTCACCACGTGGAGCCGTCATGAACGAACTGTCGACCAAGCTCGCCCTGGTGCGAGCAAACATGCAGGAGCACGGGTTGGGCGCGGTCCGCCTGCGAGGCGTGGACTGGTTCGCCTGGGCGACGTGTGGTGGCTCCAGCGTCGTCATCCTCACGGCGGAGGCCGGCGTCGCGGAGGTGCTCATCACCCCTGACGGGGCCTGGGTGCTCACGGACGTCATCGAGGAGGCGCGGCTGGAGCAGGAGGAGGTCCCCGCGGGGCTGCCGGTCTGGGCCCACCCGTGGACGGACAAGGCCCGGCGCGAGGCCTTCGTGTCCGAGCGTCGAGGAGCTGGCTCCATCGCCTCGGACCGGCCCACCGCGGGCGAGGTGCCGCTGCCAGCGGGTCTGCTGCGTGCCCGCTGGTCGCTCCTTCCCGAGGAGCTCGAGCGTTACCGCGCGCTCGGACGGGAGTCGGCCGCGGCCATGACCGACGTACTGCTCGCCGCCAGGCCCGAGTGGACGGGATTCGAGCTGGCCGGCGCCGGAGCCGAGGCGCTCTGGGCGCGAGGCATCCATCCCACGCTGACCCTCGTCGGTGAGGAGCGCCGTCTCCCCCTGCACCGGCACGCCACGGCCTCGAAGGAGCGGCTCGGGGGCCGGGCCATGCTCGTCTTCTGCGCCCGCCGGCACGGCCTCTTCGCCAACCTCACCCGCTTCGTCTACTTCCGGCCCCCCTCCGCCGAGGAGCGCCGGCTCATCACCGACGTGGCGCGCATCGAGGCCGCCGCGCTCCAGGCCTCCCGCCCGGGCGCCACGCTCGGTCAGGTCTACGACGCGCTCGTCCAGGCTTATGCCGCGGCCGGGCATCCCGGGGGCGAGGCGTTCCACCACCAGGGGGGCTCGTGCGGCTATCTCTCCCGGGACGTGGTGGCGCTCCCCGGCATGACGGTGGCGCTCGAGCTCTACAACGCGGTGGCGTGGAACCCCTCCCTGCCCGGGGCGAAGATCGAGGACACCATCGTCGTGTCCCCGGATGGCCTGGAGAACCTCACCGTGGACCCGCGCTGGCCCACGGTGCAGGTGGAGGGGCTCCCGAGGCCCGACGTCCTCGTGCGCTAGCGGTTGCGCTGCATCCAGCGCCAGGCGGACTCGACGATGGCGTCCAGCTTCTGTTGCGTGGGACGCCAGCCCAGCTCCCGGACGATGCGCGCGGAGCTGGCGATGAGCACCGCGGGATCTCCCGCCCGCCTCGCTCCCTTGCGCACGGGAATGTCCCGTCCCGTGACGCGGCGGGCGCAGTCGATGACCTGCTTCACGCTGTAGCCCTCTCCACCGCAGCCCAGGTTGTAGATGGAGCTCGGGTGCCCCTTGGCCAGCGCGTGCAGGGCGAGGATGTGCGCCTGCGCCAGGTCCACCACGTGGATGTAGTCGCGCACGCAGGTGCCATCCGGGGTGGGGTAGTCATCGCCGAAGACGGTGACCTCGGGCAGCTGGCCCGTCGCCGCCTGGAGCACCAGCGGGATGAGGTGCGTCTCGGGATTGTGCCGCTCGCCGCTGCGCTCGGTGGCGCCCGCGGCGTTGAAGTAGCGCAGGCTCACGTACTTCAGCCCGTGCGCCCCGTCGTACCAGCGCAGGGCCCGCTCGAAGGCGAGCTTCGTCTCGCCATAAGGGTTGGTGGGCTGGGTGGGGTCGGTCTCCTCGATGGGCTGCTTCGCCGGCTCACCGTAGACGGCGGCGGTGGAGGAGAAGACGAGGTACTTCACCTCCGCCCCGAGCATGGCATCCAGCAGGCTGAGCCCCCCGAGGACGTTGTTGCGGTAGTACTTCGCCGGCACCTTCACCGACTCGCCCACCAGCGAGTCGGCCGCCATGTGCACCACCGCCTCGACCTTGTGGTGGGCGAGCGTCTCGCGCAGCAGCGCCGTGTCGAGCAGATCGCCCTTCACGAAGGTGGCGCCCTCCACCACCGCCTCCCGGTGGCCCTTGTAGAGGCTGTCGTAGACGACGACCTCGTCACCCCCCCGCAGCAACTCCTCCGTCACCACGCTCCCGATGTAGCCCGCACCGCCCGTCACCATGACTTTCATCGGCATTCCCTCCACACTCCACGCAGGCCACCCGGCCACCGCCGGCCGCCTTTCGCGCGGGCTTGTGCTCATCCTCCTCGAGGTAACGCTCGAGGGCCTTGGCGAGCGGGGGCATCAACTGTGCGCGCTCGCTCCCCAGGACGCTATAGCGAGGTCGCGCCGCTGCCCACCCGAAAGAGATCAGGGGCCTGGCCACCACCCGCCGCGGATCCAACCCGGCCAGACGGGCGGCCTGGGTGGCCAGCTCCGCCCACGTCACCTCTCCCTCGTTGGTGAGGTGCCAGACGCCGCTCGCCTCGTCGAGGAGCAGATCCAGGCAGGTGTGCACGAGATCCGGCACGTACGTGGGGGAGACGATCACGTCGTTCACCGCCGCGAAGCGCTTCCCGCTCGCGAGCGCTCCGAGCGCGAGGGTGACGAAGTTGTGGCGATCCCATGGGCCGAAGAAGGCACCCGTGCGGATCACCAGTGCCTCGGGCATCCGCCCCAGGACCCGGCGCTCGGCTTCCACCTTGCTCCGGCCGTATTGGTTGAGCGGTTGGACCCGGCTGCTCTCCAGATAGGCCGAGCTGCGCGAGCCACCGAAGACGAGATCCGAGGAGAAGGTGACCAGCCGCACGCCATTCGTGCCGCAGAGGGTGGCGAGCACCTCCGGACCGACGGTGTTCTCCCGGAAGCACCGCTCGGCATCCAGCTCGGCGTCATCCACGCGCACGTAGCCCGCGGCGTTGATGACGGCCCAGGGCTGGTGTCGCTCGAGTGCCCTCTCCACCGATTTCGGTGAGGCGATGTCCAGCTCCTGACGTGACAGGAGCTTGAAGGCGATACCCCGGTTCGTGCACAGCCGGGCGAAGGCGCGTCCCAGCGTCCCGGTTGCTCCAGTGATGAGCAGGGGACGGGGTGCCTCGGAGCCCGGGCGCCGGGGGGGCACGTACGTCACGTAGGGCACCGGGCTGTCACCGTGGAGGCTCGCGGCGAAGTTCGGCTCCGGCCTGTCGTCACGCCGCCACCAGCCCGGCGAGGCGAGCACCGGGTGCTCGAAGTCCCCACGAGTGGCCAGCGCGTGTGTCATGTGGGCCAGCGCGGTGGGGCGCGGGCGCGGCGAGCGTATGTCGAAGACGCCCGGCTCGTAGAAGCCGCGCTCGGCCGTCACCAGCGTGTTCCAGTCGTAGGCCCCCAGCAGGCTCCACACGGTGAGGGCGCGCACGTCGACGCCCTCCTGGCGCAGCGAGCAGGCCGCGTCCCATGCCTCGCCCAGCCAGCGGAGCTGGTCCTCCCGTGTGCAGCCCAGGTGCACCTCGGTGAAGGCCACCGGCAGCCGGTAGCGCTCCCACGCCCACGAGAGCACGTCCCGATGGCCGGAGATGGCGTCCTTCCACACCCCGGCCACGTGCACGTCCGCGTAGGCATCGCGTCCGTTGCCGCCGTGGGACCAGGCCGGGTAGTGCTCCATCCGCTCGTCGAGCAGCCGGTCGCTGGTGATGTAGTAGTTGAGCCCCACCACGTCCGGGGGCATGGGGTTGTCGAGGAACCACCCGAGCTCCTTCTCGGAGACGCCCCAGCTCAGCAGGTGGGGCCACAGCGGGTGGTGGCGGTCGATGCGCCCGCAGAGCAGGTCCAGGCTCAGCCAGCGCCGGTGGTTCTCGAACTCCGCCTGGTAGACGAGGTGCGGGGTGCTGTAGGTGCGCCCCATGTCCTCTGTCTGGATCAGGCGGGCCCCGGGTGTCACCTCGCGGATGGCGCGCATGGCCTCCACGATGGCGCGGCACTGCACCACCATCGTCCGCGCGAACGTGGTGTAGTCCTTGCCGTGCGGGTACCAGTGGCCGTACAGCCCGCTGAAGCGCCCGGTGGTCAGTGGCTCGTTGACGGGGGTGTAGTCCTCCACCCACGGGTAGCGCTCGGCCACGGCCCGCGCGTACTGCGCCAGCTCGAAGGGGAAGGCCGGGTCCACCAGGCTGGTGTGCCGCGGCCCGCTGCCGTGGTGCACGAGTCCGACGATGGGCCGCACCCCCAACTGCCGCAGCCGTGCCAGCCGCGCGTCCGGCCACGTCCAGTCCGCCCGCGAGGGGCCGAGCGGTGCGAGCTGCTCCCAGAGCACCGGGTAGCGCAGGGCCTTGATACCGAGCGCGGCGATGAGATCCAGATCCTCGATGCGCTCCCAGTGGCCACTGCGCCGCATCTGGTCGAAGTACCGGTCGCCCACGCGGTTGACCGTGCCTTCGATGCCGCCCCACAGCTCGGGGAGTCCCCGAGGTCCTCCGGAGGTAGGGCTCACGCGTGCCCCTCCACCTGCATCTCGAGCAGATCCCTGCGGCGCACGCCGATGATCTTCGTGCACAGGGTGAGGGCCTGCGCCACCACCTGGTCCATGTTGTAGTACTTGTACGTGGCCAGCCGTCCCACGAAGTGCACGCCCGGGGTGTCCTTCGCGAGCTGCTCGTACTTGCGGTACAGCTCGGCGTTCTCCGGGCGGGGCACCGGGTAGTATGGGTCTCCCTCGGCCGTGGGGTACTCGTAGACGACGCTCGTCTTCGGGTGCTCCTGCCCGGTGAGGTACTTGAACTCGGTGCAGCGCGTGTACGGGTACTCGTTGGGGAAGTTCACCACCGGCGCCTGCTGGAAGCGCTCCTGGCTGTGCGTCTCGTGGCGGAACTTCAGGGAGCGGTAGGGCAGCTTGCCGAAGCAGTAGTCGAAGTACTCGTCCACCGGGCCGGTGAAGATCATCTCCCGGTACGGGATGATGTCCTTGACCTCGTGGTAGTCGGTGTTCAGCAGCACCTTGATGTTGGGGTGCGCGAGCATCCGCTCGAACATCCGGGTGTACCCATGCAGCGGCATCACCTGGTACTTGTCGCTGAAGTAGCGGTCATCCCGGTTGGTGCGCACCGGGATGCGGGCGATGACGGTGGAGTCCAGCTCGCTCGGATCCAGGCCCCACTGCTTGCGCGTGTAGTTGCGGAAGAACTTCTCGTACAGCTCACGCCCCACCTTGCTGAGGACGACGTCCTCGGAGGTGCGGATGGCCTCGCGCTTCTCGGCCAGCTTCTGCAGGAAGGCCTCCACCTCGAAGGAGGTGAGGTTGAGGCCGAAGTACTGGTTGAGCGTGGTGAGGTTGATGGGGATGGGCATCAACTGCCCGTCCACGCTCGCCAGCACCCGGTGCATGTAGGGCCGCCACTCGGTGAAGCGGCTGAGGTAGTCGAAGACGTCCTGGGAGTTGGTGTGGAAGATGTGCGGCCCGTACTTGTGCACGAGCAGCCCGTCATCGTTGTAGTGGTCATAGGCGTTGCCGCCGATGTGGGGCCGCTTCTCCACCACGAGGACCTTCTTGCCGTGGACGCTGGCGAGCCGCTCGGCCATCACGCTGCCCGCGAATCCCGCTCCCACCACCATGTAGTCGAACATCGTCGTCTTCCTTGTCGGGGCGCACGCTCGCGCCGGTGGTCTCAAATGGTGGCCAGGTCCTCGGCTGCCGCCGCGCTCCTGGGTTTCGCCGCCTCCTCGCGCCGTCCCGAGGCGGCGTCGAGCAGGGCCTTCATCTGGGACCAGGTGGTGTCCCAGGACATCGTCGCCAGGTGGGCGTCCACCCGGGGGAGCCAGGTGGCGCGGTCCTCGGCCAGGGCCGCCTCGCAGGCGCGCACGAAGTCCTCCGGCGTGTCCGCGATGCGCACCAGGCCCTGCTCGCCATAGGGGCGCACCACGTCACGGATGGACGTGGACACCACGGGCTTGCCGGCCGCGAGGTACTCGGGCGTCTTGGTGGGCGAGATGAAGCGCGTGGATTCGTTGCGCGCGAACGGCATCAGCGCCACGTCCCAGTTCGCCAGGTACGCAGGAAGCTCGGTGTAGAGCTTGCCGCCCAGGAAGTGGAGGTTGGGCCGGCGTGGCAGGGTCGCCGGGTCGATCTTCACCACCGGGCCGATGATGACGAGCTGCCAGTCCGGGCGCGCGTCGGCCACCGCCTCGAGCAGCGCGACATCCATCCGCTCGTCCACCACGCCGAAGAAGCCGAGCCGTGGATGGGGGATGGACGCCTGATCCTCCGGATCCTTCAGGGGGCGGCGCGCGGTGGCGAAGTGTGCCACGTCCACGCTGCTGGGGAAGGCATGCACGCAGGGGTGCCGGTCCCGCTTGGCCTCGTAGAGGCTCTGGCCACCGGTGAAGACCAGGTCCGCGCGCTCGAGCAACTCCACCTCGTGGCGCAGCAGCGCGGGAGGCGCGCCCCGGAACGCGGACAGCTCGTCCATGCAGTCGTAGGCCACCGCCCGGGGCTCGAGGTGCCGCGTGAAGGGCAGCGCCATCGGCGTGTAGTACCAGCTCACGTACCGGTGCACGGCATGCCGGGCGAGGAGCTCGTCGAGCATCGCCCGCTGCATGGCCACCACCCGCTGTTCGTCGAGCCCCTCGGGCAGGTGTGGCACCGCCACCCAGACACCCTCGAGAGAGCGGGTGACCTGGAGCCGCGGCTGCTTCCGGTCGTAGATGGGCTCCTCGAAGAAGAACACCCGGCGCTCCCGCGCGAAGCGGCTGAGCAGGTGCTGGGGGCGCTGGAAGACGAAGTTCCAGCGCAAGTGCGAGAGGCACACCAGATCCGGCTGCTGGCCGGTTTCCATCACATTGTGGCTCGACTGCATCGTCATCCGCCCTCCTCCGTACACGCCCTTGGGTACGTGAGGAGGGTGGTCACCCATCCCAGTCACTCCTACTGACCTGGGGTACAAAGGAGGCTCGCTCCGTCGCCTGCTCAGGGGGGGCGATCAGGGCGAGGGGGCGGGTTGGGGAACGAGCACGGTTGCCCGGTGCGTGGCACGTTCGCCGTAGCGGGTGGCGATGCGAGCCGCCACGTCCGCGCCCGTTCCCGTCCGTGCCAGCATCACCACCGAGCCGCCAAAGCCACCACCTGTCAGCCGGGCCCCGAGCACATCGGGCTCGGCGCGGGCGAGGTCCACCAGCAGGTCGATCTCCGGAACGGACACCTCGTAGTCGTCCCGCTGAGAGACATGTGAGGCATACAACAGGGGGCCCAGCGCGGCGAGATCGCCCTCGCGCAGCGCCCGCACGGTGGCCAGCACGCGCGCGTTCTCGGTGAGCACGTGGCGCACGCGCCGGCCGAGCGGCTCGGGCAGGGCGAGCGCACGCGGCAGCTCTCCGTCGGGGAGGTCACGCAGTTGCTCGACACCGAGCAGCTTCGCGGAGCGCTCGCACTCGGCGCGGCGCACCCGGTAGTCGCCCCCCGCGTGGCTGTGCGTCACGCCCGAGTTGACGACGATGGGCTCCACCCCCGCGGGCAGCGGCACGCGCTCGTACTGGAGGCTCCGGGTGTCGAGGAAGAGCGCCGAGCCCCCATGCGCGAGGCTGGAGGCCATCTGGTCCATCACCCCCACGGGCGCGCCGACGAAGTCGCACTCCACCTTCTGGCCCAGCAGTGCGATGCGCACGTCGTCCAGCGGCAGTCCGAAGCACTCACGCAGGCCGCGCAGCAGGGCCACCTCCAGGGCGGCGCTCGAGGACAGGCCGCTGCCGAGCGGCACGTCCGAGCGCAGCCACAGGTCGAAGCCTCCGAGGGTGTGGCCCTCCGAGTGCAGCACGCGGGTGACGCCCTGCACGTAGTCCAGCCAGCCCCGGCCGGGCTTCTCCTGCCCGAGCACGTACTCGTCCACCTTCGCTTCGGACTTGAGGTTGGCGCTGAAGGCGCGCACCTTTCGGTCCTCGCGCGGGGCCAGCATCACCTCCGTCTGCTGGGGGATGGCCATCGGCAGCACGAAGCCACCGTTGTAGTCGGTGTGCTCGCCGATGAGGTTCACCCGGCCGGGGGCCTGGGCTCGTACCTTCGCCGGGCGGCCGAAGAGCGCTTCGAAGCGGGGGGCGTCATCCGGGGGAGATCGCATCGCCGTTCCTCTCGTGGCTCAGGCCCCCGCGGGCTCGGGCTCGCCTGTCTCGGTGGTGGGGCGGGGCCGCCCGGAAGGGGCGGGGGGCATGGGAATGTCGCTGAAGAATCGCGGGCCGCGTGTGGCCTTCGCTATCTGCTCCAGGGGGAACTTGGGCGTGCGGTCCGAGTAGAGCAGCCCGTTCGCCTCCTGGTACGTGTCGGCGAACTGCGTGTAACAGAAGCCCGCGAACAGCTCGAGTGAGCGCACCACCTCGAGCAGCGCGGTGTAGCGGTGTGCCAGCTCCTCCGGATTCTTGCACTGGGAGTAGCCCCACTCCCGCTGGTCGCCACGCGCCATCGAGATGCCGCCGAACTCGGAGAGGACGATGGGATGATCGATATGCGGGTGGCCGTCGAGGACGATCACCCGTCCGCCGGGACGCTCGCGCTGGAACAGGTGCGGGCGCACCTCGTGCGAGCGATAGCGCTGGGCGATCTTCGCGGGGTCGGCGTCGTAGTCGTGGATGCCGATGATGTCGGTGGCCACGCTCTCCCAACCGTCGTTGCCGATGACGGGGCGTATCGGGTCGATCGTGCGGGTGAGGTGGAAGAGCGCCTGCACGTAGTGCCGCTCGGCGACGTTGTCGGGCAGGTTGGGTACGCCCCAGGACTCGTTGAGCGGCACCCACGCCACGATGCACGGGTGGCTGTAGTCGCGCGCGAGCACCTCGAGCCACTCGCGGGTGAGCCGCTCGACGGACTGGCGGGTGAAGCGGTACGCGCTGGGCATCTCCTCCCAGACGATGAGCCCCAGCCGGTCCGCCCAGTAGAGGTAGCGCGGGTCCTCGATCTTCTGGTGCTTGCGCACGCCGTTGAAGCCCATGGCCCGGGCGAGCTCCACGTCGCGCCGGAGCGCCGCGTCGTCCGGCGCGGTGATGCCGGTGGCATCCCAGTAGCCCTGGTCGAGCACCAGCCGCAGCGGGTAGGGCCTCCCGTTGAGCACGAAGCGGTCACCCTGCACCGAGACGGCCCGCAGCGCCGTGTAGCTGTCCACCGCGTCGAACAACTGGCCATCGGCGCCGCGCAGCTCCAGCCGGGCCTGGATGAGCGTGGGCGAGGAGGGACTCCACAGCAGCTCGTTGCGGAAGTCGTCGATGCCCGGGTCGGACAGCGCGATGCGGCGATACACCTCCCCCAGCACCACCGTGTACGAGTCGCGGGCGAGCAGGGTGTCCCCCACGCTCAGCTGTACGTTCAGCCGCAGCCCCTCGGGGCGCAGCCCCTCGATGTGCACCTCGAGCCCCAGCTCCCAGCGCGCCAGGTTGGGCGTCCACCGCAGGCCCTCGATGCGGGTGACGGGGACCCGCTCGAGCCACACCGTCTGCCAGATGCCGGTGGTGCGTGGGTACCAGATGGAGTGGGGCTCGAGCTGCCAGTCCTGCTTGCCCCGGGGTTTGGCGAGGTCGGCCGGATCGTCCTCCGCGCGCACGACGATCTCCTGCGGGCCGTCGCGGTGGAGCAGGTCGGTGATGTCGACCTTGAAGGGCGAGTAGCCCCCCTCGTGGTACGCGCAGCGCGAGCCGTTGACCCAGACGGTGGCCGCGTGGTCCACCGCCCCGAAGTGCAGCACCAGCCGCTCCTGGGGCCCGAGCGGGGGAGGCTCGAAGGCGCGGCGGTACCAGCACGCGCGGTAGAAGCTGGTATCCCCCACGCCGCTGCTCTCCGTCTCCGGAGCGAAGGGCACGAGGATGCGAGCGTTCCAGCCCACCTCGGCTGGAACCGACCAGCGCCCGAGCGGGTCGAGCGCGAAGTCCCAGGAGCCATTGAGCGGGCACCAGGCGGCACGCCGCAGTTGAGGGCGTGGATAGCCACGCACCTGCGTTGCTTCATCCATTGCCGCTCCCGCCCATGCGGAGGGGGCGGGAGTGGCCTCCGGTACAGTGGCCCCCGGTACAGCGGAAGTGCTTGCCGCACGCGTCGAGTCCTGGCTACCCATGCGCCAAGAGTAGGCACCGCGCGACGCCGGGTGTTCACCGCGCGTTGCATGCCAGGTCGCGGAGCGGACCGGCACGCTCACCTCGTGGAGCGCTCGCGCCCATCAGTCTGGCGGCTCCAGGTAGTTTCCGTCGCCTTCGTCGATGGTGTCCGATGCGCACACCTGGATGTCCTCGCCAGGCGCCGTCGAGGCCTTTCCGCCAGGGGACGCGGGAACCGCGTCCGGCTGGGCCGAGCGGGTGTCCTCGGGAGCCTGTTCGCCGCCCTGTTCCGTTGTTGTTCTGGGTTCAGTGTCTGGTGCTGTCATGGTGGGGGCCCTTGAGTTCAAGCAGCCATAAGTTGCTCATGGTCAGGCCCTCTCGGGGGGAGGCCAGCCGTGGCTGGTGTCCTCCACGGAAGGAGGGACAGCGCAGGCCTGCCCGCTCCCCGTGCTCGCGGTCCGCCAGCTTCGCCGCGGACGGATGGTCTCCGGGCAGGGGAGCGAGGCTCGCGCGGCGGGGTGTCTACCCTCCTGGCATGAAGATGCTCCTTCACGAACTCCATCCCTCTGTCGTTCACGCTCCACTGGCCCTGCTGCCCACCGCGGCGGTGGCCGATCTCATCGCGGTCACCAGCGGGGACCGGTCCTGGGCGAAGGTGGGCCGGCGCTTCTGGGTGGCCGGTACGGTGAGCGCGCTCTTCGCGGGGCTGGCCGGACTGGCCGCCTCCCAGGAGGTGAAGCTCGAGGAACCCCGCGCCCGGGACATGGTGTTCCTCCACGGCCTGGGCAATGCCTGCATCACGTTGGGGGCCGTGGGCGTGACGCTGTGGCGGCTGGGCCGGCCTCCCTCGGTGGGCCAGACCGTGGTCGGGCTGCTGGCCAACGCCGCGGCGCTGTACACCGCCACGCTCGGCGGGAAGATGGTCTACGAGCTGGGCGTGGGCATCAACCCGATGCCGAAGGACACCGTGTCGGGGACGTTGAAGGGGCCGCCGCTCCTGTCCCGCGAGGCGCCCCGGGCGCTCCTGCGCGACGGGCTCCAGGGCGTGCGCTGGCTGTTCGGCCGCGCGAAGAGCCTCTTCTCGGGCGCGCATCCGTTGGAGCCTGGCGCCAAGGGCTTCGGCCGGGGCTACGAGGGTCCCACGGTGGGGCTCGAGGCCCTGTCCCGCGACACCACCGTTCCGGGCCCCGAGGTGCCTCGGGTCTGACCGATGGTGACCGGGCTTCCCGAAGGGCTGCGCTACCTGCCCGGCTTCCTCACCGAGGAAGAGGAGCGCACGCTGGTGGACGAGCTCTCCCGGCTCGACTTCCGGGAGATCCACATGCACGGGGTGGTGGCCCGGCGCACCGTGGTGCACTACGGCTGGGACTACGGGTATGAATCCTGGAGGCTCACGCCCGCCCCACCCGTGCCGCCCTTCCTCGAACCACTGAGGGAGCGCTGCGCCGCCGCCGCGGGACTCGACCCCGGCGAGCTCGAGGAGGCGCTCGTCTCCCGCTACCCACCCGGTGCGAGCATCGGCTGGCACCGCGATGCGCCGATGTTCGGCCCCTGTGTCATCGGCGTCTCGCTGCTCGGAGCGGCGCGGATGCGCTTCCGTCGAGAGGTGGACGGCGCATACCAGACAGCAGCGCTCGAGCTCGCGCCACGCTCCCTCTACATCCTGGCCGGAGCGGCGCGCTCGAGCTGGCAGCACACGCTCTCTCCGGTGAAGACCCTGCGGTACTCGCTCAGCTTCCGGACGGTGCGGGCCTCATCCCGCCGCACCGCGTCGTTGCCGGGCTGACAACGTGTCTCCGGTGCGAGGCTTTGATTGAACCCAGGGACAGGTGCAGGTCGGGAAGGGCAGGGATACCTCTGAAAGAGGTCACACAGCCGTACCGTCTGTGTGAATCAACCCGACCCGGAATTAATTCTCATGACTTCCCATGGCGTGACGGTTCGCAGGGTCCAGGCCCTCCGCGGGCCCAATCTCTACGCATACAAGACCGTGCTGCGCGTCGAGCTGGACATCGGTCCGCTGGAGACGCGGCCGAGCAACTCCTTCCCCGGTTTCGTCGAGCGGTTGACGTCCTGGTTGCCCGGGCTGCACGTGCACGAATGCAGCATCGGCCGGCCCGGGGGCTTCGTGGAGCGGCTGCGGCGCGGCACGTACCTGGCGCACATCACCGAGCACGTCACCATCGCCATCCAGAACGAGATGGGCTTCGACGTGGCGTATGGCCGCGCGCGGGGCACGGGCGAGACGGGGGTGTACACCGTCGTGGTCGCCTATGAGGAGGAGGAGCCCGCGCGCGAGGCCTTCAAGACGGCGCTGGAGATGACGCTCGCGGCCATGTTCGACGAGCCCTACGACGCGCCCGCGGCCCTCGAGCGCCTGCGGGACATGGCCGACGAGTACCGGATGGGCCCGAGCACCCGCGCCATCGTCAATGCCGCGCGCCGCCGGAAGATTCCGGTGCGCCGGCTGACGCCCACCGGCAGCCTGGTGCAGCTCGGCTACGGCATCCACCAGAAGCGCATCCTCGCCTCGCAGACGTCCGACACGTCCTCGCTCGCCGTGGAGATCTGCCAGGAGAAGCCCCTCACCAACCGCGTGCTGCGCAACGTGGGCATCTCCGTGCCCGAGGGCCGCACGGTGCGCTCGGCGGACGAGGCCTGGGAGGTGGCCCAGGACCTCGGCCTGCCCGTCATCCTCAAGCCGGAGGCGGGCAACCAGGGCAAGGGCGTGATGGTGAACCTGCGCTCCGAGGCCGAGGTCCGCGCCGCGTACGAGGTCGCCAGCCAGTACCGCGGCGACGTGCTCGTCGAGCGGCATATCGAAGGCGATGACTTCCGGCTCCTGGTCGTCAATGGGAAGATGGTGGCCGCGGCGCGGAGGGACCCGGCACAGGTCATCGGGGATGGCCGGCGCACGGTGGCGCAACTGGTCGAGGTGGCCAACCAGGATCCCCGCCGGAGGCCGGGCCATAGCAGCTCCCTCACCCGCATCCGGCTGGACGACGCGGCACAGGTGGTGCTCGGTCAGCAGGGGCTCACCGGGGAGTCCGTTCCGGCACAGGGCCAGGTCGTCAAGCTGCGCCAGAACTGCAACCTGTCCACCGGTGGCACCGCCACGGACGTGACGGACGAGGTGCACCCGAGCAACGCACGCATGGCCGAGCTCGCAGCGCAGGTGCTCAACCTGGACGTCGCGGGCATCGACCTGCTGTGCAAGGACATCCGGCGCCCGGTGATGGAGCAGGGCGGAGCCATCGTCGAGGTGAACGCGGCGCCGGGGCTGCGCATGCACCTGCAGCCGACGAATGGCATTCCACGCGACGTGGGCGTGCCCATCGTGGAGTCGCTCTATCCGGATGGGGCGCCCTCGCGCATCCCCATCATCGCCGTCACCGGCACCAACGGGAAGACGACCGTCACCCGGCTGGTGGCACACATGTTCGAGACGGCGCACCAGTGCGTGGGCATGACGAGCACCGACGGGACGTACATCCGCGGCGAGCGCATCCTCGAGGGTGATTGCTCGGGGCCGAGGAGCGCCCAGGCCGTCCTCCTGCACCCGCGCGTGGAGGTGGCGGTGTTGGAGGTGGCGCGCGGCGGCATCCTGCGCGAGGGCCTCGGCTTCGACTGGTGCAGCGTGGGCATCGTCACCAACGTCAGCCCGGACCACCTGGGGCTCGGTGGCATCAACACGCTGGAGCAGCTGGCGCGGGTGAAGCAGGTCGTCATCGAGTCGGTGTCGGAGGATGGTTCGGCGGTGCTCAACGCGGATGATCCACTGGTGGCGGAGATGGCGGCCGCCTCCAAGGGCCAGGTCGTCTACTTCTCGCGCAGGCCGGACAACCCCATCCTCCAGGCGCACCTGGCCCAGGGCGGCAGCGGCGTGTTCGTCGAGAACGGGTTCATCGTCACGGCCAGGGGGGATCGCCGCCAGCTGCTGGTGGAACTGGAGCGCATCACCTTCACCGCGGGAGGCGCCCTGCGCTTCCAGCTCGAGAACGCGCTCGCCGCCACTGCCGCGGCCTGGGCCCAGGGGCTCAACCCCGCGCTCATCGTCCGCGCGCTGACCACCTTCCGTTCGGACCACCGCATGGCGCCGGGGCGTTTCAACGTCCTGGGGCTGGCGGGGCGGCAGGTCATCCTGGACTACGGGCACAACGTCGGCGCCATGCGTGCCATCGCCGAGGCGCTGCCCCGCGACGGCTCCCGCCGCACCCTGATGGTGATTGGCCTGCCGGGAGATCGCCGCGACGAGGACATCCTGGCCACCGTCCAGGAGACGCTGCCCTTCGTGGACGAGTACGTGTTCCATGACCTGAAGGATCGCCGCGAGCGCGCGGAGCTGGAGGTTCCCCAGTTGATGCGCAGCTGCCTGGCTCCGGACACGCCCCACCACTTCGCCGCGGACGGGCGCGAGGGCATCCTCCTCGGCTTCCAACGCTCCCGGCCCGGGGACCGGCTGGTCATCATCGCGGACATCGTCGAGGAGGCGCTGGAGGTCCTCGAGTCCCTCGCCGACGTGGAGGCGGATGAGGAGTCCGGGGTGTGCGAGCTGCCCGTGTCTCGGAGCCTCATGTAGGGGACACGGGTCCGGTGCTCACTCTCATTCGCAACGGAGTCCTCCACGCGCCAGCACCGGCGGGAATCCAGCCGGTGCTGCTGGTGGGCGAGCGCGTGGCCCGGCTGGGCGAGGTGGACGAAGCCGCGTTGATCGCGCTCGGGTTGCCCTACGAGGTGGTCGACGCCCGGGGGGGCCTCGTCGTCCCCGGCCTCGTGGACCCGCACCAGCACCTCATTGGGGCCGGCGGGGAGAAGGGCTTCGCCAGCCGCAGGCCCGAGGTCTCCCTGGAGCAGTTGTTGCTCGCCGGCATCACCACCGTGGTGGGCTGTCTGGGAACGGATGGCACCACGCGGCACCTGAGCGCGCTGGTGGGCAAGGTCCGGCAACTGGTCGAGCAGGGAGTGAGCGCCTTCCTCTACACCGGCGGCTTCTACGTCCCTCCGGCCACGCTCACAGGCTCCGTGATGGATGACCTGGTCCTCATCGACCGGGTCATCGGCGTGGGGGAACTGGCCATCTCCGACGCCCGCTCCAGCCACCCCTCGCTGGACGACCTGGCGCGGGTGGTGTCCTCGGCGATGGTGGGCGGGAGGATGGCGGGCAAGGCCGGCGTCACGCACTTCCACGTCGGGCCGGGCCGCACCCTGATGCGGCCGCTCCATGCGCTGCTCGACGGGTACGAGGTGGCGCCGGAGTACATCTACGCCACACACGCCAACCGCAGTGACGCGCTGATGGACGATGCCATCGCCTTGTCGCGCCGGGGGGCCTTCGTGGACGTGGACACGGTGGATCCCGGAGTGGGCCGGTGGATCCGCTACTACCTGGAACACGGAGGCGTGCCCGAGCGGCTCACCGTGTCCTCGGATGCCCATACCGCGGGCGCCGAGCCGGCCCGGCTGCATCAGGAACTGGTCGCCTCCGTGCGCGAGCATGGGTTCTTGCTCGAACAGGTCCTACCCTTCTTCACGGCCAATCCCGCGGCGGCGCTGAAGCTGCACCGCAAGGGGCGGCTCGCGCCGGGCGTGGAGGGTGACGTGGTGGTGCTGGAGGCACGCACGCTGGAGGTCGTCCACGTCTTCGCTCGGGGACGGCAGCGGGTGCGGGACGGGCGGCTGCTCGAGGGCGGGGAAGGAGACATGTCATGAAGAAGAAGCGCCGGGGTGACCTGCTGGTCATCGGTGGCCACGAGCAGAAGGAGTCGGACGAGGAGCGGACCATCCTGCGGCAGGCCGCGAAGAAGGCGCAGGACGACGGGGGGCGCATCGTCGTGCTCACCGTGGCCACCATGGAGCCCGAGGCCACGGCGGAGACGTACCGCAAGGCCTTCGGCCGGCTGGGCGTGCGCTACATGGAGGTGCTCGACATCCGCAACCGCGAGCAGGCCTATGACCCGGCCAACGTGGAGAAGCTGGAGGGGGCCTCGGTGCTGTTCTTCACCGGCGGCGACCAGCTGCGCATCACCAGCCAGATGGGGGGCTCGCCGCTGCTGGACCGCATCTTCGCGTTGCATGAGGAGGGGGCGACCATCGTCGGCACCTCGGCGGGCGCGGCGGCCATGTCCGAGACGATGCTCATCAGCGGCCCCACCAATCAGTCCCGTCTCACCTCCCTGTCCATGGCTCCGGGGCTCGGGTTGTTGGAGGGCGTCATCGTGGACTCGCACTTCGCCGAGCGGGGCCGCTTCGGGCGGCTCATGGGCGCCGTCGCGCAGAACCCGCACAACCTGGGCATCGGCATCGACGAGGACACCGCCATCCACGTGACGAACGACGAGGAATTCACCGTGTTGGGCTCGGGTGCCATCTACGTCATCGACGGCACCGGCATCCGCTTCACCAGCCTGTCGGACCGGCAGTCCGAGGGCATCCTCACCATCCACGACGCGCGCGTCCACGTGCTGGGCCGGGACGACCGCTTCAACCTGAAGGAACGCCGGCCCATCCCTCCCTCCTCGACCTCCACCGTGTGACATCCCCCCTCCGGGATGTCGCTCCGGTACAATGCCCGCGTCATGCTCATTGATACCCTGTTGGGCGATCTCCCTCGTTCCGTCTTCCTCCAGGAGCACTACCTCCAGCAGCCGCTCGCGCGGCCCTCCGCCGCTTCGAAGCTGCGAGAGCTGGCGACGTGGGACACCGCCGAGCGCCTCATCGAGACCCCCGAGTGCGACCTGCTGCTCGTTCGCGATGGCAAGCTGTGGACCGGCCCCAGGCCCACGAGCGCCCGCGAGGCCCGCGCGCTCCACGCGCAGGGATATTCCATCGTCTTGCGGCACGCGGACCGGCACGACGCCGGCCTCGCGGAGCTGGGGCGTACGCTCTCCGCCGAGCTTCAGGGCACGGTCAACCTTCAGCTCTATTGCACCCCCGCGGGGCACGGCAGCTTTGGCTGGCATTGCGACCCCGAAGAGGTCTTCATCTTCCAGACCCTGGGCGCCAAGAGCTACCTGCTGCGGCGCAACACGCTCAACCCCACGCCCCTCCACGAGACGCTCAACGATGCGCCGGACGTCTCGCGCGAGCGGACGCCGGTGCAGGAGTGCCGACTCGAGGCTGGTGACTGGCTCTACATTCCCGGCGGCTACTGGCACCACGTGAGCGCGCCGGAGCAGGAGTCCATCTCCATCTCGGTGGGCCTCATGCCCCCGACGCCCATCGACGTCCTGGACTTCCTGCGCACGCAGTTGATGCGCTCGCGCGCCTGGCAGCGGCGGCTGCCACCGCTGGGACATGCCTCCCCGCTGTCGGACGCGGAGAAGATGGAGCTCTACCGGAGCTTGTTCCAGGAACTCGGGGGCGAGCTGAAGCGGATGATGGAGGACCCGCGGCAGGTGCTCCGGTTCATGGCCGCCAGTGCCAGCGCGGGAATCCGTTCCTCGGCACTCGGCCTGGGCACTCCCTCGCGCCGGGACGAGAAGGACTGAGCTGAGAACGAACTGGGCGACGACGGGTTGCGTCGGAAGGGAGGACAGCCCACCGGGCGAGCCCTCCCTCCCATGTCGGCCACCGGGGAGGGACGCCGCTCACGTCCCCTGGATGTCCGGTGTGTTCGTGATGCGCGTTCCGGTGCCTTCCTCACCCGACTCCACCGTGGAGATCTCCGAGCGCAGGTCGCGCAGGAAGTTGTCCAGATCCCTCGAGTCCATGGACCCGAGCACCCGCGGCGCCATCATCCGCAGCACACTGAGCTGCGCGTGGAACGGGAGCTGGAAGATCATGTCCATGAGCCGCGTCACCGACTCCCCGGTGCTCGGCGGCTGCATGCCCATCCCCATGCCGGCGGTGGAGCCCTTCATGGGGGCCTCCACCTCCTGAAGCGCTGGGCCGTGCATCATCGGCATGTCCATGGACCGCATGTCGCCATGCCGCTTCGACGTGTCGGTGCCATTTCCGAAACCGTGCACCGCCTTTCCCCGCATGACGGTGGTCCCGGTGGATTGCTCCTCCATCTCTTTCGAGGCGGCCTCGCGGATGGTCATCTCTCCCTTGGGCTTGTCGATGTGCTTCGGGTGGGGGGTGTTGAGTTCGTCGTCCTTGTCGTACCGGGCCATGGGGTCGCTCCTCGGGCGTGGAGGCTGGAGGCAAAGGCCCCCAGTCATGCCCCTGTTGCTGAGCTATGCAGGGTGTCTCGACGTACCCAGTCACGAGAAGGGGACGGTGCCCCTGGATGCCCGCTAGCATCGGGTGCCCCGTTGCCCCTCGGCCGCGGGGACACGTGCAACCCGACTCGGAAGGATTCACCTTTAGACACGCCATGAGCTCGCGCGACGCCATTGCCGTTCCCCATGACGACTTCCAGCTCCTCGTGAGTGTCCTGCCCGAGCCTCTGCAGGCGGCGGTGAGGGAGCTGTCTCCCACGGAGGTCCTCGAGGTGGTGATGGACCTCGGCCGCTCGCCCGAGGCCCGGCTCACCGGGCGCGTGGTGCGCCTGTCCGAAACCCCCGTCACCCGCAAGGACCTGGAGCACGTGCTGGGGCAGGTGGGCTCGGTGGGCGAGGACAACCGCGCCGGCATCGAGCGCACCCTCCACCGCGTCTCCGCCATCCGCAACCGTCAGAACAAGGTCGTGGGCCTCACGCTGCGCGTGGGGCGCGCCATCTTCGGCACCATCGACATGCTCAAGGATCTGATCGGCAGCGGCCTCAACATCCTGCTGCTCGGCCGGCCCGGGGTGGGCAAGACGACGAAGCTGCGCGAGGTGGCCCGCGTGCTGGCCGATGACCTGGGCAAGCGCGTCATGGTGGTGGACACCTCCAATGAGATTGGAGGCGACGGAGACATCCCCCACCCGGGCATCGGCGGCGCGCGCCGCATGCAGGTGTCGCGGCCGGACCGGCAGCACGACGTGATGATCGAGGCGGTGGAGAACCACATGCCCGAGGCCATCATCGTCGACGAGATTGGCACCTCGGCCGAGGCCGCCGCGGCCCGCACCATCGCCGAGCGCGGCGTGCAGCTGGTGGCCACGGCCCACGGCAACACGCTGGAGAACCTCGTCCTCAACCCCACGCTGTCGGACCTGGTGGGCGGCGTGCACGTCGTCACGCTCAGCGACGAGGAGGCGCGGCGGCGGCGCACGCAGAAGACGATCAGCGAGCGCCGGGCTCCGCCCACCTTCGACGTGGTGGTGGAGATGGTGAACCGCGACGAGGTGCTGGTGCACCGCGACACCGCCCAGTCGGTGGACCGGCTGCTGGCGGGCGAGAACGTGGGCGGCGAGCGGCGCCAGCTCGTCGAGGGCCAGGTGGAGGTGAAGGAGGAGCCCGAGGCGGTGGCTCCCCTGCCGACCCGTGCCGCCGAGGCGCCTCGCGGGCTCTCGCGCGGATCCTCCCGGGAGCCAGCTCCCGGTCGCGAGCCGTCCCGGACGGCCCCTCCGCCCCGGCGCGAGCCCGGCCTGCGCCAGGGCACCACGCGCGTCTACGCGCACGCGGCCAGCAGGGATCTGCTCGAGCGGGTGCTGCGGGACCTTGGCGCGGACGCGCGCGTGGCGGGCCGCCTGGAGAACGCGGACGTCGTCATCACGTTGCGCTCGCGGGCGAACGATCCGAAGTTGCGAAAGGTGTCGGAGAAGACGGGGGCGCGCGTGCTGGCCATCAAGCGCAACAGCTCGTCGGAGATGCGGCGGGTGCTGCGCGACATCTTCCTCCTCGCCGAGGGCGTGGACGAGGAGCAGATCCGCGAGGCGGTGCTCGAGGCCGAGCATGCCATCCAGCGCGTGTTGAGCGAGAGCGTGGCGGTGCCCCTGGCCCCGAGGCCTCCCCGGCTGCGCAAGCTGCAGCATCGGCTCGTGTCGCGCTACCATCTGGAGACGGTGAGCCACGGCAGCGAGCCGCAGCGGCATCTCACCATCTATCCGCTCGGGGCGATCGTGGACATGCCCCGGGGCCGGGAACTGGACGGCGATGAGGAGGAGGGCGCGGAAGGTCTGGCCTGAGTGAGGCCGTGGCGCCTGGCGAGCCCTCCGTCCCGGGTGGGGCCGTCAGGAGCCCATGTGCGGCTGATCGCCCTGCGGCTCCTGGGGCCGCTCCTCGCGCAGCCTCGTGGCTTCCCGGGCCATCGGCCTGTCTTCCGGGGGTTTCACGCGGACGCGGTTGTGCACGTCGTGCACGCCACGCACGTGCGCGGCGATGTCCTCGATGGCGCGCTTCTCCCAGCGCTCCTCCACCGTGCCCATCAGGGTCACCTCGCCGTCCTTGACGGTGACCTCCACGTCACCCACGTCGACGGGCCCTTCCATGAGCCGCTCGCAGACGTCCTCACGGATGCGGTCATCCGAGCGCTGGTAGCCGCGTGGCGGGCGCACCAGCTTCGCGTCGTAGCTTCGAGGCTGGTAGCCGCGCTCGTAGGCGCCCAGCCCTCCGTAGCCGCCCTGGTTGTAGCCCCGCTCGGCCCCGAACGAGCCGTAACCCGGACGGCCCTGCTCGCCGCGTTGGGTTCCGTAGTCCTGTACCGGGCGCTCCATGCGCCGCGCGCGCACCGGGAAGCGTTGCTCCTGGCCGTAGTTGTCGTTGTCACGCCGTGCCATTCGTGGACTCCTCTCCTGTCGGTTGCGTGGGGCGCCGTCTCACTGCAGCGTCCGGCCTTCCTGCTTCGAGCCCTGGTCCTCGTCCCGACGCTCCTGTCCCAGGTCGCGCTGCTGCTCGCGGGCGACGCGGAGCTCGTTGTGGACCTCCTTCACGCCCAGGATGTCCTCGGCCACGTCCTCGATGGCGCGCTTCTCGTCGCGGCTCTTCACCGTGCCGGTGAGGGTGACCTCGCCCTTCTCCACCCGGACGTCCACGTCGTCGGCGTCCATCCAGGCCCGCATCAGCCGCTCGCAGAGATCCTCGCGGATGCGCTCATCCGAGCGCTGGTAGTTGCGCGGCCCTCGGCCCTGGCGCCGGGGCAGCTCGGGAGACTGCTCGTAGTAGGGGTAGGCGCCCTGCATGCCGCCGCGGCCGGCGCCGTGGCCCATCTCCCGGTCCATGTCCCGCGTGGGGCTGGTGGCGTAGCCGGTGCGCGGGCGCTGCTCGATGTACGAGGACTGCACGCGTGGGGGCTCGTAGTCCGTATCGCCGAAGCCGCGCGTGCCGTAGCCGCGATCATTGCCCTGATCCTGGCTCCAGCCTTCGCCCCAGCCGTAGCGCCGCATGTCCTCCGGGTCCCTCGCGGCGCCCAGTGCGTAGGTGCCCCGGTCCCAGCGGTCGGTGTCGTACGGCTGTGTGCGGACGGCGCCGCGGTCCCCGTAGCGGTTGAAGTCGCCCCGGGTGCGCTCGCGCGTCACCTCGCTCCAGAAGCCCTCGCCGAACTCCTCGCCGGGGCCGCCCGCCCGGCGCACGCCTGGCGCTCCCCGCATCAGCCCGCCGCGCTGGTACTCCTCGCGGCTGTCCTGGTCGAAACGTCCCCGGTCCTCGTCACCGCCGTACTCGTAGCCCCGGCCGTAGCGGCCCACGTCGCGATCGTCGAAGCCGCTGCCCCTCATGCCACCGCCACCTCCGAAGCGGCCCCGGTCCCGGTCCTCCTCGCGGTAGCCCCGGCCCGGGCCCCGATCCTCGTCGCGGGCGTTTCGCGTGCGGCCCATGTCCCGCCCTCGTTCCGTGACATCACGCCGGGTGCCGCGCTCCGGGTCCTGGCCCAATCCCTGCCGCTCCATGCCATGCCGCCGCCTGTCCGCCATCGCCGCCTCCTTGGAGTGTGGATCGCCCTGAGGGTCGTACCGGCTCGCACCCACGGCAAGGGGGCGTGAAGGCACGCCCGCCCGGCTCCCCCTCCCTTCGCGCGGAGGACTCCGCCCACCACTCGACGCGTCTCTCAGGTGTGACGTCTTGGTGAATGGGAATGTTGGAATGTGAATCGTGACGAGACAGGGGTGTAGGCTGTCGTGTATGGCGACCCGGGCCGCGTGGACGGGGGGGTCTCATCCCGCGGCCGGCTTCCCTCTCCGAAAGGAAAAGATTCGATGCGAAGGTTCTTTCAACTTCTCGCCTGTGCGGGACTCACCCTGTCCTTGTCCGGCTGCCCGGAAAAACCGGAGCCGGATCCTTCCAGCCTCTACATCCGAGGCACGGTGTCGGCGCCCGCCGGAGTCAGCCTCCAGGGGACCCAGGTGGTGGCGTGCTTCGTCATCAACAACGGGTGCTCGCTCGACTCCAGCAACACGAAGCAGCTGGTGCTGCAGACCTCGGGCTCGAGCTTCGCCTACAGCTTCGACGGCCTGGCCGCCGGCACCTATCACGTGCTCGCCGCCCAGGACGTCAACGACAACGGCGAGTTCGATGATGGGGACTACTCGGGTCTGTATACGAATGGCGGCTCGCAGGCCGTCACCGTCACTCCGCCCGTGCTGGGCGTCAACATCACCATGCAGAGGAAGGGCTCCGGCGGCACCATCCCCCTCTCGGAGAACGTGACGTTCCTGCGCCCCAAGGACTTCGTGGACGGCAAGGCCACGGTGTCCTTCCCGTCACTCGGCGTCCAGGAGCGCGTGGTCGTCATCCCCGTGCACGCCAGCCAGTCCTCCCAGGTGGATGGCTTCCAGTTCGGCCTCGAGACCAGCGGCGTGGTGGCGCAGGAGGATCTGCTGCCCGAACTCCAGCAGATGAGCACCAGTCCAGAGGGCGGGGCGGTGGGCCTCCAGGCGGCCGATGCGGCCCCCACGCATTCCGACGCGCACCTGCGCCGGTTGGAGCACGGCCTGCGGTGGGCCGAGCGGCTCCAGCAGGCGGGCTCCATCCCCTTGAGCCGTGCAGGCCGAGTGAGCGCCCAGGCCTCGCTCGGCAAGTGCCCCGGCCCGTACACGGTGGGCACCCGCCAGTGCGGTTTCTGGGTGATGACCGGCGATACGCAGCAGCAGATCACCGCCACGCTGCGCCACGCGAGCGCCAACGCGTACTGGTTCGTGCAGAACGAGGACGCGAACGACTTCTCCGCGGCCGAGCTGCAGAGCCTCGCCAACGATTTCGAGACCCGGGTGGTGCCGTCCGACCGGAAGTACTTCGGCAACTTCTCGGACGTGGACCAGAACGGGAAGATCTTCATCGTCTTCAGCCGCCTGCTGGGGCCCGAGGGTCTGCTGGGCTACGTGCACCCCGCCGACCTGTTCAGCGACGCGGAGACCGCGCCGCAGGGTGTTCGCAGCAACGAGGGTGACATCTTCTACGCCGCCACTCCGAGCACCCTCTCCGGGATGACCCGCTCCCGGTACTTCAACGTCTCCATGCCCGCCACCATGGTGCACGAGCTCAAGCACCAGATCGCCACGAGCACGCGCCTGCTCTCCAATCCCCAGCGTGCGCCCGAGGAGATGTGGGCCGAGGAGGGCAGTGCCATGGCGGCCCAGCAGCTCGCGGGGCTGGGCACGCAGGTGGGCGAGGTCCAGCCCTACGCGCGCTACAGCCTGGTCTCTCCCCAGCGCTTCCGCACGGTGTATCCGGGCAGGCCCGAGGCGCCCGATGAGGGGCTGAGCATCTACGGCTACAACTTCCTCCTGCTCTGGCGCGTGGCGGAGAAGAAGGGGCACTCCCAATTCTGGAGCGCGTGGATGGCCGGCCCCAACACGGGCATCGCCAACCTGGAGGCGCACACGGGCTCTCCCTTCCCGGATCTGATGCTCGACTGGGCCGCCACGTTGATGCTCGATCACACGGGGCTGCTCACCGGCTACGACTACCAGGACTTCAACCTGCGTGACGGGAGCTGGTCCATGCTGGGCCACACCCCCCTGTACCAGGGCATCATCGGCACCGCACGCTCGATGCGCTACCTGGTGGGTCATGGCACGGGCGGCAGTGCCACCATCACCGTCGAGGCGCGCAACAGCGCACCGCCCTATGCGGTGGTGGTGCGTCTGCCCGGCCCGCTGCCCTACGGCTACAAGGCCATCAAGGGCGCGCTGTACGCCCCGGCGGGCGGCTCCTTGCAGGGGACGAACGTGGTGGCCTGCCACGCCGTCGAGGGCAAGTGCGACGAGAGCTCGCCCAAGACGAAGGGGTTCAAGATCGCCCTCGCGATGCCGAACGTCGGCTACACGCTCTACGTGGAGCCGGCCGACTACATCGTCCTCGCGTACAATGATGTCAACGGTGACGGCTCCCTGGGTGTTGGCGACTACTCCGGCTGCTACACCACGGGCACGGGTACCGGTTGTTCCCTCCTGGATGTCAGCTCGGATGTGTCGTCCGTGAACGTGCGGATGTCGGTGCTGACGTCCCTCGGTGGCCAGGGCGCGAACGTGTTGCCGGAGGGCGCGCTACGGTTCCAGCCCCCCGTCGATACCCAGGCGATCTTCCAGACCCTCTTCTCCCGGGAGCGGTGAACCATGTTCCTGTTGCCGCTCGCACTGCTGCTGGCCACCGCTCCGGCGGAGACCTCCTACCGCCCGCTCGACCTGGCCACCCTGGCCCAGGGCCAACCGGGCCCTGGCCTCGTGCGTGTCTCCGGCCGCTACCTGGCCCTGGCCGGGTTCTCCGAGCTGGTGCGCGGCGTGGTGTCCAATGACCGCTACGCGCTTCGCGTCGAGGGCCAGGCGTTCGACTGGACGCCGGAGGCCGGAGCGCTCGTGGAGCTCTGGGGCCTGCTGGAGGTGGACGAGCGCGGCCCCGTGCTGCGCTTCCACAACGGCCGCCGCTCCGATGACACGAGCCGGGCCCCCCGGCCCGCGCCAGCGCTCGCGGAGGGCAAGCGCACCCGGCTGTGGCTCAAGGTCACCGAGAGCGGTGCTTCCCCCTTCCCGCTGAAGACGGGGATCACCGAGGACGGCCGGAGCGTGATGCTGCCCGCCAGCTACCGGGGGCCCTTCGGCCTCGTGTGCCTGCAGGGCACCCTCGGCACGCTGGGCAGGGGCTTCGCGCTGCGTGAGCCCTCGCCCTGCAAGGACAAGGAGAGGACGAGTCGCTGAATCGCCGCCCGGCGGGCCCGCTCAGGCCGCCGGGCGCTTCGGCCGGGCGAGCCCCAGCACCAACAACCCGGTGAGCGACAGCGCCGCGCCCACGGCGCACACGCCGCTCCAGCCCCAGTGGCTCCAGGCCAGGCTGCCCAGCCATGCGCCGGTGGCACCCCCGGCGAAGTACGTCACCATGTAGACGGTGTTGAGCCGGTTGCGGGCCTCGGGACGCAGCGCGTAGACGCGCGTCTGGTTGGAGATGTGGTTGGCCTGCGCGCCCAGGTCCAGGAGGATGACGCCGAGCGCGATGCCCCACAGTGAATGGCCCAGCAGCCAGAGCACTCCGAAGGATGCGAACAGGATGCCGATGCCGAGCGCGTTGATGCGCCGGTCCCCGCGCGTGTCGGTGTAACGCCCCACCAGCGGCGCGGCGATGGCGCCGGCCACGCCCACCACGCCGAAGAGCCCCGCCACCTGGGCCCCGTAGTGCTGGGGCATCGACTGGAGGTAGAGCGCCAGCGTGGCCCAGAAGGCGCTGAAGCAGCCGAAGGTGAGCGCGCCCAGCACCGAGTGCAGCCGCAGCAGGGGCTCCTCGCGCACCAGTCCTCCCAGGGAGCGCAGCAGGGCGGGGTAGGGCAGGGGGGCGCTCGGGGACAGGCTCGGCAGGGTGAGCCGCAGCACCACCGCCAGCACCAGCATCAGCCCCGCGGCGAGCCAGAACATGGCGCGCCAGCCGAACTGCACCCCGAGGAAGCCGGACGCGGTGCGCGACAGGAGGATGCCGATGAGCAGCCCGCTCATCACCGTGCCCACCACGCGGCCGCGTTGGGCATCGGGCGCCAGGTGCGCCGCGAAGGGGACGATGAGCTGGGGCACCACCGTCGTCACCCCCACCAGGCCGCTGGCGGCCACCATCCACGGCAGGTTCGGCGCCAATGCCACGCCCATCAGCGCCAGGCTCACCAGCACGGTCATGACGACGATGACGCGCCGCCGCTCGAGGCTGTCACCCAGCGGGACGACGAGCAGCAGGCCCAGGGCGTAGCCCACCTGGGAGAACGTGGGGATGAGCCCCAACGCCTGGTCCGAGGCCTGGAACGTCTGGCCGATGTCTCCGAGCAGGGGCTGGTGGTAGTAGAGGTTCGCGACGGCGAGGCCCGCGGCGGCGGCCATCATCCAGACGAGGCCGGGGCTCATGGAATGGGACTTCACGGCGCCCCCATACAGCCCGCTCCGGCTCCCGACAAGCGGGGCTCATGAGGCCGGGTTCTCCGGGCCAGGAGCCCCGGTGGTGCGCTCGCGGGGCTTGCGCGGGCCGAGGGGGGACGGGGAGGATCCACCCCATGCCCTCTCCTTCCTACGTCCACGGCACCAGCACCACCCCGCTGCTCGGGGAGACCATTGGCCAGAACCTGCGGCGCACCGTCGAGCGCCACGGCGATCGGGAAGCGCTCGTGGTCGTCTCCCAGGGCTACCGTGCCACGTGGCGCGAGTTCTGGGATGTGACGACGCGGGTGGCGCTGGGCCTGTTGGCCTTTGGCGTGGAGAAGGGGGATCGGGTGGGCCTCTGGTCCCCCAACCGTTACGAGTGGGTGGTGGCCCAGTACGCCGCGGCCCGCATTGGCGCCATCCTCGTGAACCTCAACCCCGCCTACAAGACGGCGGAGCTGGAGTACGCGCTCAACCAGTCCGGCACCAGCGTGCTGCTGCTCTCGCGCGGCTTCCGCCAGTCGGACTACCGCAAGATGTTGGAGGAGGTGCGCCCGCGCTGCCCCGGCCTGCGCGTCGCCCTGGTGCTGGACGATGACTGGGAGCTGCTGCTCAAGAACGGGACCCACGTGAGCGAGCGCACCCTGGCGGACCGCGAGGCCACGCTCCAGTTCGACGACCCCATCAACATCCAGTACACGTCCGGCACCACCGGCTTTCCCAAGGGCGCCACGCTCAGCCACCACAACGTCCTCAACAATGGCTTCTTCGTGGGAGAGGCCATCGGCCTCACGCCCGAGGACCGCGTCTGCATCCCCGTGCCCTTCTACCACTGCTTCGGCATGGTGATGGGCAACCTGGCCTGTACCTCCCACGGCTCCACCATGGTGATTCCGAGCGAGGCGTTCGATCCGCTCGCGGTGATGCAGACGGTGGGCGCCGAGCGCTGCACCGCGCTCTACGGCGTGCCCACCATGTTCATCGCCGAGCTGGACCACCCGCGCTTCGCCGAGTTCGACTTCTCCTCGCTGCGCACCGGCATCATGGCCGGCTCGCCGTGCCCCATCGAGGTGATGAAGAAGGTCCAGTCGCGCATGAACATGCGCGAGGTCACCATCTGCTACGGCATGACGGAGACCTCGCCGGTGTCCACGCAGAGCTCGCTGGATGACCCCCTGGACAAGCGTGTCTCCACCGTGGGCCGGGTGCACCCGCATGTGGAGGTGAAGATCGTCGATCCAGGCACGGGCGCGGTGGTGCCTCGCGGCTCGCCCGGCGAGCTGTGCACGCGCGCCTACAGCGTGATGCTCGGCTACTGGAACAACCCCGAGGCCACCCGTACGTCCATCGACGCGGCCGGCTGGATGCACACCGGCGACCTCGCCACCATGGACGAGGAGGGCTACGTGAAGATCGTTGGCCGCATCAAGGACATGATCATCCGCGGCGGCGAGAACGTGTACCCGCGCGAAATCGAGGAGTTCCTCCACACCCACCCGGCCGTCAGCGAGGCCCAGGTCATCGGCGTGCCCAGCGAGAAGTACGGCGAGGAGGTGATGGCCTGGGTGAAGACGAAGCCCGGCGCCACCTGCACCCAGGAGGAGCTCGTCCGCTTCTGCACCGGCCGCATCTCCACCTTCAAGATTCCCCGCTTCTGGAAGTTCGTCGACGAGTTCCCCATGACGGTGACAGGGAAAATCCAGAAATTCCGGATGCGAGAGGTGGCGGTGGTGGAGCTGGGGCTGGAGGCCGCGGCGAACATCCGCACGGCGTGACACCGGGGGCGGTGTTTTGGGGTGTAATGGGCTCCCCCCCTTGTCCGGAGGCCGTCCGAGCGGCCAACGGACATGCCCCCCATGAGGTCCCCCGTGTCTCTTCCCTCCACCTCCGTCATTCCCACGCCCGAGCTGGAGCACCTGCTCACCCTGACCACTCCCGAGGACACGTGCCGCGGCATGTTCTTCAACGGGCTGTTCGACGCGGTGCGTTCGCTCGGGGGTGAGGAAGCCCGGGCCCGATGCTACGTGGCCGCGGGTGCGAAGAAGTTCGTGGACTTCTTCAGCTACCCGATCGCGGATTTCCTCAAGGCCCTCTTCACCGCCGCGGAGCTGCTCGGGCCGAAGCACGGAGGGCGGGACGCGGTGATGCACCTGCTGGGACGGCGGGCCACGGAGGACTTCCACCAATCCACCGTGGGCAAGACGATGCTGGCGCTCGCCGGCAGGGATCCGCATCGGGTGGTCAACAGCTTTCCCACCGCCTTCCGGGCGTCACTCAGCACTGGCAACCGCACCGTGGAGCTCCTGGGGGACAAGCAGGCGAGGTTCCGGGTGCGCCGGGAGCTCCTGCCCATGGCCTACAACGAGGGCGTCCTCACCTACGCGCTGGAGCAGTCCTCGGCGAAGGAGATCGTGGTGCGGGGTCACCGACTGGCGCCGCTCGATATCGATTACGACATCCGCTGGAGTTGAGGGCCCCGAGACATAATCGGCTCCTGTTGCCCGTTGCGTGGGGATGGGTCCGCCGCCGGATGGAGAGGAGAGGACGCGATGGGAGTGAAGCTGCTACTGGCTGGCTGGTATGGGGGCGAGCTCAGCGCGCCCGAGGCTCCCCGGCCCTGGCTGCGGAAGGTGGAGCGCTGGGTCCACGAGGCCGCGGAGGAACTGCTGGAGAGCTCGCGCACGGTGGAGAGCCCCCAGGGGCCCGTCCTCTTCCTGCGTCTGCACCCGGCCGCCGAGGAGGTGGCCATCGTCGCCGCAGGGCAGGGGCGGGTGGTCGTCCTGGCCAACACCTCCATGGTGGGGCCCGGCTATCACCGCTACCTGTGCGATCTGCTGCACGCCCTGGGGGACGCGCTCCAGGTGGACTGGGCCGAACCCGCCCTCACCACCGCCGGAGTAGGGGATCCCACGGGCTACTTCCACACCGGGGATGCGAGCGAAATCGAGCCGCGCATGCTCGCCTGGTTGTCGGAGATGGCGGGCCGGGTGCTGGACTTCCGGAGGCTCGGCCACTCGGGTGCCACGCTGTCGATGCGCTCGGGGCACGGCTTCGAATACCCCGGTGCCCTGCTGACGCCGCTGGGCCCTCGTGACGAGTCGTGGCTGCGCGCCGTGCGGGAGGATCCGCGCAACGGCCGGGACATCTTCCCGTGGTGGGAGCCTGGACTGGGTGCCTCGACGCGGCTGGGCCGTGCGCTCAGCCGCATCTGGACGGAGATGGTGTGGCGCCCGCCGCTGCTCGAGGAGGAGCGGCACCTGTTCCGCGACGTGGCCCGGCTGCTGGAGCTGGCGTGGCGGGAGGACCCGACGCTGCCGTACCCGTGGCGCGAGTGGCAGGAGGTGCTGGGGTACCTGGGCATTGGAGGCACGCTGGCGGAGCGGGTGTCGCGGCACGCCGCCGAGGCGCCATCGGGCTCGCTCATTGGATACCGGCGGGGCGCGGTGCA
The DNA here is from genome assembly GCF_024623785.1 of Archangium lipolyticum. Classification (NCBI taxonomy): domain Bacteria; kingdom Pseudomonadati; phylum Myxococcota; class Myxococcia; order Myxococcales; family Archangiaceae; genus Archangium; species Archangium lipolyticum. The sequence goes on along the minus strand of NZ_JANKBZ010000008.1, from coordinate 237,158 downwards.
GGTGACGCTGCCCGAGGGGTGGGAGATCCGCATTCCTGGCTCGCTGGCCGAGCAGCGGCTGGCGGATGGGAGCTGGGTGGCGAGGGACCATCGGCGGAGCGTGCGCTTCGTGCCGTTGCAGGACGTGAGTGGCATCGCACCGGGACCCGAGGAATCGCTGCCGTACGAGTTCCAGCACCACGGAGAGCGGGTGAGCGGAAGGGCCACGCTGCACGTGGGGGCGGAGGAGTGCCGGCTGACGGCGCTGTGCGAGGCCGGAGCGCATCGCGCGCTGTGCGTGGTGAGCTTCGACGATCCGGACGAGCAGGACTGGGCGCTGGGCACCTGGCGCTCGCTGGATCACGCCGTCGCGGCGTGACGGGTGCTCGAAGGGCCAGTTGTTTGGATGGCGCTCGTCTGTCTGGTAGTGCGTCACTCCATGAGTACCCAGGCACTTGTTTCCAAGCTGCTCGCGGCTGGCCTCGTCTTGCTGCTGGTCTCTTGTGGCAGTACTCGCCATGCCGCACCTTCACGCTCCGAGGAGCTTACCGGCTTCGTGCTCGTCATCGAGGATGCATCGGATGGTCAGGCCAGGCACTCCTGGCAACGCGCCAGCGAGTTCGACCTGTCGTGGTATGACCACCTCTCCAGCACGGGCGATGCAGTTGAAAACATCGTGCTCGCCTCATCCCGTCCGAGGGACTGTGAGCAGGAGCATATCGACTGCTTTCGGGACTGCATGAAACGCAGGCTTCCGTCCTATCTGAGTCATGTCAAGCGTGGGGACGGTAGCAAGGGAAGCTACTGCGCCGAGAAGTGCATGGAGGAATACCAGGATTGCCTCAAGTCGCAGCGCTCGCCTGCCCTGGAGTTTTCCGCCACGCATGAGGCGGCCGAATGGCTGAAACGGAACCGGAAGGAGCTCCTCGTTGGCACGGTCGTCGTCATCGCGGGTGTTGCTTTCGTGACCCTCTCGGCTGGGGCTGGCGTGGTCGTACTGGCTCCCGTCGTGCTCATGGCGGGTTGAAGCGCAATGCGCACCACACGGCTCGTTGGAGCGTCCATATGAATCCTGTTCTCATCCAGAGCACCTTGGTCTTGCTTCACGGAGTGGAGCGGTTTGCATCCACCTCGGAGCAGCATGACGCGCTCGAGAACTCCAGGATCGCTCTTCACTTCATCTTGGAGAGGAACGAGGCCATCGAGTTCGAGGAATACCTCGAAGGCTTCAACACGGCACGGCTGACTCCGGCTCTCTCTTTCGTGACGAAGGAAGAGGCGGAGGCCTGGCTGCGGGTTCACCCAGCTCCTCCCCATGGGGCCATCATCGGGGTGGGGGATTCTCTCTATCACGTCGCGTACTCGCGCGAGCTCGAGCACCGGAAGCTGCTCCGCCTTGCCTCCAAAGAAGAGTGGGCGCGGATGGCGGGTGCGGAGGAAGAGGAAGAGGAAGAGCCCAGCACTCCGAACCCGGGTCGTGGTGCGCGCTTCAGCCTCTTCGATCTCTGCAACAAGACCTGCCTCCACCTCCATGAGATGGAGCAGCGTATGTCTTCACCTGAGGAATTGGAGGCCATCAGGATCGCCAAGATTGCCTTCCACTTCGTGATGGACATTGGGGAGCACCATGGCTTCGAGGAGTTCCTGGGTACCCTCCACTCCACCAGGGTCTCGCGCCCGGTCCGGTCCTTCGCGACCCGGGAGGAGGCGTATTCCTGGTTGGAGACGCAGCCCTCGCCCCCGCCTCCGGCTGTGGTCGCCATTGGGAGCGAGCTCTACTCAGTGGGATTCAATCGCAGGAAGGGACTGCGCGTGCTGATCCGCATCCCCACACGGCGGGAACTGGACATCGGCTCACCGTGACATGAGCCACTTCACCTTCCTCCAGGTCACTCATGTTGTAGTCATCCCGCCATGACCCTCCGCTACTGCAACCCCGTGCACGACGCCTACTTCGCGGACCCCTTCGTCCTGCGGGTCGGGGACGGGTATGTCGCCTACGGTACCGGCCGGGTGGTCGACGGGCGCGCTTTTGAAGTGCTCACGTCTCCAGACCTCATCACCTGGAGCAGCGTGGGAGGCGCCCTCGAGCTGCTACCCCCGGAGGCCGGAAGCGACTACTGGGCACCGGAGGTCACCGAGGCTCATGGGAAGTGGTGGATGTACTACTCCGTGGGATTCGGGGACGCTGGCCACCATCTGCGGGTCGCGGTCGCCGACCGTCCGACGGGCCCGTTCATCGACCAGGGCATCAATCTCACCCCGGGGGAGCGCTTCGCCATCGACGCGAGCCCCTTCCGGGACGAGGACGGCACCTGGTACCTCTTCTACGCCCGGGACGTCCTCGAGGGCGACCGGGTCGGCACCATGCTCGCCGTCGACGTGCTGGAGGGCATGACCCGGCTGCGCGGACAGCCTCGCACCATGCTGCGGCCCAGTGGCGACTGGCAGGTGTTCCTGCGCGAGCGGAAGATGTACGGGCAGGTCTATGACTGGCACACGCTGGAAGGTCCGTTCGTCCGCCGCTACGAGGGCCGCTACTACTGCTTCTACTCCGGCGGTTCCTGGCTGGAGCCGACGTACGGTGTCGCGTATGCCGTGGCCGATCACCCGCTCGGGCCATGGGTCGAGCCGGCCGGCATCCCCCCTCTGCTGCGGACCGTGTCGGACAAGGTGATCGGCCCCGGGCACAACTGCGTGGTCACCGGTCCCGGCGGGCAGGACGTCGTCGTCTACCACGCGTGGGACCCGGGCCGGACGGCTCGCCGGATGTGCATCGACCCGCTCGTGTGGGGCGAGCAGGGCCCCCGGGTGCTCGGACCGTCCTTCGTGCCGACGCACCTCCCTCGCACGGCCGGATGACGGATACTCGGCGCCGACTCAGGCACCGGGACGGCGGGGCCTTTGTTTCGGGCTCCAATACTGGTTGTCCGACAGGCTCGACTCCCGCTTCCACCGGGCTCCACCTTCCTCCCGTGCGGAGATGCGCCGCAGCAGTGCCTCACCCGGCGAGCGCGGTGGCCGGCTGGCGAGGAACTCCGGCACCTCGCCCAACGTCCGGGGCCGGTAACCCGGTCCGCCGCAGCCACACGAGTGGTACGTGTACCCGTGGGCGAGCAGGACGCGGACCTTCTCCCACTGGTGGGTGTCGTGCCGGGGGGGTGGCTTGAAGTCCATGCCCATGGAGGACATGGGCTCACCGCACTGCGGGCACTTCACTTCGGAAGGGGTGTCCGCTGAGCGTGGCTGGTGGGCGTCCCGCGGCCACTTGAAGCTCTTGCGACAGTCGAAGCAGGCGTAGTGCTGCTTGTAGGGGCCGCTCATCGCGTATCGGCACATGGTGTATTCCTTTGTATCCCAAACGGATGGGCCACAGGACGAGGGAGCCGCTCGAAGCTGACACCTGGGGGGCGAGGGCTCGCTGTGCGACGACTCCGCGCGACTCATAGAATGGGGATTGGCGCGTCACCCTCTGGGGTGTTCGCGTGGATGTGGGGTTCCCATGGATCATCCGTCTGCTTCCTCGCCGGGTTCATCGGACGCACTGTTGGGAGAGCTGGAGGCGCTCACCGGGTTGGCGAATGACAAGGCAGATGGGCGCGGCCAGGTGGAAGCTCGTCTGGCGATGCAGAACCGGCTGTTGGAGCTGGTGGCTCGCGGCACTTCGTTGCCGGACATGTTGCGGTCCATCACCCGTGCCATCGAGCTGTTGAGCCCGGGGATGATGGCCTCGGTGTTGTTGCTGGATGACGCTGGCCTCCTCCACGTGGGAGCTGGGGACAGCCTGCCGCCCGCCTACAACGCCCTCGTCGAGGGGTTGCCCATCGGCCCCACCGTGGGCTCCTGCGGCGCGGCCGCGTATTGGAAACGGATGGTGGTGGTGACGGACATCAACACGCACCCCAACTGGATTCCCTACCAGGACTTCGCGAAGGTGCTTCGGCTGCAGGCGTGCTGGTCCGGTCCCATCCTCTCCTCGGAAGGGCGGGTGCTGGGGACGCTGGCCATGTATTACAAAGAGCCCCGGGCCCCCACGGAGCACGAGCTGCACCTCATCGAGACCATGGCCCACATCGCCTCCGTGGCGATGGAGAAGGCCCGGGCGGAACAGGAGCGGGAGCGCCTGCTGGCCCTCGAGCGCCAGGCCCGCCGGGAAGCCGAGTCCGCCAGCCGGATGAAGGACGAGTTCCTCTCCACGCTGTCCCACGAGCTGCGCACGCCCCTCACCTCCATCCTCGGGTGGGCCCAGCTGCTGCGCACGCGCGAGATGCCGGAGGACAAGCGCCAGCGCGCCCTGGCGACCATCGAGCGCAACGCGCGGGCGCAGACGCAGCTCATCGAGGACTTGCTGGACATCAGCCGCATCGTCACCGGGAAGCTGCGGCTGGACGTGCGTCCGCTGGAGCCCCTGCCGGTGCTGGAGGCGGCGCTCGACGCGGTCCGCCCGGCGGCCGAGGCCCGGGGCGTGCGGCTGTCCCTGAGTGTCGCCCCCGGTGTGGGGCCCCTGTCCGTGGATGCCGAGCGCTTGCAGCAGGTGGTGTGGAACCTGTTGACCAACGCCATCAAGTTCACGCCCTCGGGAGGCCAGGTGGTGGTGCGGCTGGAGCAGGGAGAGGGCGAGGCCCGGCTGGAGGTGGAGGACACGGGGCAGGGCATCGCCCCGTCCTTCCTTCCGCATGTCTTCGAGCGCTTCCGCCAGGCCGACAGCAGCTCCACGCGCTCCCATGGTGGCCTGGGTCTGGGGCTGGCCATCGTGCGTCACCTGGTGGAGATGCACGGGGGCACCGTGTTCGCGCACAGCGACGGGCCGGGCCGGGGCGCCACCTTCCGCGTCACCTTTCCCCATCCCCCGCCATGCGCGCCGGAGCCGTCACCGTCCACTCAGGCCCGGCCGGAACAGGGCGCTCGGCCCCCGGAGGCCTGGACACCTTGCCTGGAGGGACTTCACATCCTCGTGGTGGAGGACGAGCCGGATACGCTGGCCCTCCTCTCCGAGGTGTTGGAGGGCTGCCGTGCCCAGGTAATTCGCGCGGCGAGCACCCGGGAGGCCCTGGCGCTGCTCGGCTCCCTCCGGCCCGATGTGCTCGTCTCGGACATCGGCATGGCCGGAGAGGATGGCTACAGCTTGATCCGCCAGCTCCGCGCCCAGGAGCGGGAGCGGAACGAGGAGCGTATCCCCGCGGTGGCGTTCACGGCCTTCGCCCGGAGCGAGGACCGGCGGCGTGCCCTGGCCGCGGGCTTCGATGTGCACCTCGCCAAACCGCTGAACCCCTCGCAGTTGCTCTCCGTGGTGGCCTCGATCGCACCCCAGGTGCTCAGTCGGAGATATCGAAGCTCTTCACCAGCCGCACCTCCTCGAGGCTGATGGTGCCTCGGCCCAACCACGCGCCCGCCGAGGCCGAGCCGCTGGCGCCCTGGCTGGAGACGCTGACGCGCGCCTGCACCCGCAGGTCATGCGTGCCGGTGTCGATGTCGTCCAGGGAGAAGGAGAGCGCGCGGGCGTCGAGGGCCCGGAGCACGCGCCGCTGCTCCTCCAGGGTGAAGATGCACTCCTCGAAGAGGAGGGTGCCGTCCGCGTTGGTGTCGGCACAGCTGGAGAGCAGGTCTCCGAAGCGGTTCATCTGGGGCTGGGTGCTCTCGGCGATGACGAGGGGGCCGGGGGCCACCTGGGTGCCGTCCACCAGCACACGGATCTCCAGCTGACCCCGGGCGGAGACCTCCCCGGGGAAGGCCCTGCCGCGCGTGGGCGCGTCCGTGTGCAGGCCGGCCTCGAGCTCCACCCTCATCGCGAGGTTCTTCTTCTGGGCCGTCGTCAGGGTGGTGTGGAGCACGTCCTTCCACTCGCCGCTGGCGCTCTGGTTGGTGGTGGGGGTGGAGACTCCGGGCAGGAGGAACAGCTCCTGGATTCTCACGGTGTACCTGGCGGACTGGGCCAGACAGAGTCCACTGGCGAGCACGGCGCCCGTGGCCGCGAGGACGACGAAGGGCTTCATGGGAGACCTCGGTACGGGGAAGGGGTTGGCCAGAAGGTAGGAATGGGCAGGCAGGCGTCCATCCCTCCCGGGAGTACGGGGAGTTCGTGGCTGTACGGACGGGCGCGGGAACGTCCTAAAGTGGGCGCGACCATGCCGGACTCCTCCACCCTGGCCGAATGGGGATTGCCCGGGCTCTTCCTCGTGGCCGTGATGGCGGGCTCCGTGCTGCCGGCTCCCTCCGAGGCGGTGCTGGCCGCGCTCATCTATGGAGGGGTGCAGCCGGCGTGGACCGTGGCGGTGGCCACCGTGGGCAACGTGCTCGGGGCCATCACCGTCTACCTCCTGGGGCGCTGGGTGGCGCGTGGGGGAGGGGGCCCGGTGGGGCGCTGGGTGCAACGCCGCCGCGCGCGGGAGGGTCCCCGGCTGGAGCGGGCCCAGGCGCGGCTGGCCACCTGGGGCGCTCCGGTGCTCCTCCTCGCGTGGCTCCCCGTGGTGGGGGACGTGTTCGTGCTCGCCGCCGGCCTCGTGGGGATGCGCTGGGCGCCCTTCGTCGCCTTCGTCACCCTGGGCAAGGCGCTGCGCTACCTCTTCGTCGCCCTGTCCGTTGCCGCGGCGAGCCAGGCTGGAATTTCACCGTAGGACTGCGAGACGGCGGGGGGGGTGATGGGCGATGATGACGCGCGCCGTCCTCCTCCCACCCGCCCGCGCCTCGCGGGCAGGAAGTCTCCGTATGCGACAGTCTCCCACCTTCTCGATGCGCACCGGGCTCCGGTCCTGGCTGCTGGCGCCGCTGCTCACCCTGGTTCTCGCCGCCTGTGGCGGGAGTGCCGTGGACACGCGAGAGCCCGCGGACGAAAGCGTGTCCGCCAGCGCGGCGCCACTCGCGGATGTGCGGGTGCGGCTGATGGCCGCCAACATCACCAGCGGCAATGGCCAGAGCTACGACCCGGGAGAGGGCATCCGCATCTTCCAGGGCACGCAGCCGGACGTGGTGATGATCCAGGAGTTCAACTACGGCAACAACTCGGCCAGCGCCCTCCGGAGCTTCGTCGATACCGCCTTCGGGACGGGCTTCCATTACTCGCGAGAGACCGGGGCGCAGATTCCCAACGGTGTCATCAGCCGCTGGCCCATCGTCTCCTCGGGTCAGTGGAATGACCCGGTCGTCTCCAACCGTGATTTCGCCTGGGCGCGTATCGACGTGCCGGGTTCCAAGGACCTCTGGGTGGTGAGCGTGCACCTGCTCAACTCTGGCTCCGCTGGCGATCGCAACAACGAGGCCATCGAGCTGGTGAAGCGCATCAACGAGCTCGTGCCCGTGGGCGACTACCTGACCATCGGTGGGGACTTCAATACCGACAGCCGCACCGAGTCCTGCTTCAGCACCTTCAACCAGGTGGTGACCACCAACGGTCCGCATCCGGTGGACCAGAACGGCGACCCCGACACCAACTCCAACCGCAACAAGCCCTATGACCACGTGCTCGTGGACTCGGACCTGCGCGCCTACCAGACGCCCACGGTCCTCGGCTCCAGCTCCTTCAGCGCGGGCGTGGTGGTGGACACGCGGGTGTACACGCCGCTCTCGGACATCTCCCCGGCGCAGTATGGCGACAGCGCCTCCACCAACATGCAGCACATGGCCGTCATCAAGGACTTCCTCATTCCGGCGGACACGACCCCGCCGCCTCCGGCGAGCGTGACGGTGGTGTCGCCCAATGGTGGGGAGAGCTGGACGGGCGGGCTGAACGGGACCATCACCTGGACGGCGAGCAACGTGACGAACGTGAAGCTCGAGTACACGCTCGATGGCAGCACGTGGAACGTCATCACCGCGAGCACGCCGGCCTCGGCGGGCAGCTACGGCTGGACGGTGCCGGGCACGGCGACCACGACGGCCAGGGTGCGGGTGAGTGACGCGTCCAACGTGGCCACCTCCGACACGAGCGACGGGGCCTTCACCATCACCGCCCCCGGTCCGACTCCGGACCCCGTCATCACCCAGGAGACCGAGGTCAACAACACCGCGGCGGGCGCCAATGGCCGGGTGGCGGCGGGCACCAACGTGACCGGGAGCGTCTCCACCAGCACGGACATCGACTGGTTCAAGTTCACGGTGACCGCGCCGGGCTTCGTCACGGTGAAGCTGACCATGCCCGGGACGGGGGACCTGGACTGGTACCTGTACTCCGGCTCCAACGTCACCACGTACCTGACGCGCGGCTACACCACGGCCAACCCCGAGGTGGGCACCTACAACGTTTCGGCGGCGGGCACCTACTACGTGAAGGTGGTGGGCTACGCGGGCGCCACGAGCAGCTACACGCTCAACGTGTCCGGCGCCGTCGTCCAGCCGTAGTCCCTCGGGAGGGGAGCCCCGGTGGGCTCCCCTCGGAGACTCAGTGGGGGTGCGTCTCCTCCGGGTGGAGTCCGGAGGGCTCCCACTCCTCACCTTCGGGCACGGTGGGCTTGTTCAGGGGAGGGGTGCCCGGGTCCCCGGGGCGCCCGGAGGGGCGGCCGTAGTCGCGCTCGTAGATGCGCACCACGGAGAGGAAGAAGGCCACGATGAGCGGCCCCAGCAGCAGGCCGATGGCGCCGAAGACGGCCAGGCCGCCGAGCAGGGCGAAGAAGACGATGGCGCCGTGCATGTGCATGCCGCGCTTGGCCAGCAGCGGCTTGACGATGTTGTCGGAGAGCCCCACCACGATGACGCCCCAGAGCGCCAGGATGAGGGCGGCCACGGGGTGGCCGGTGGCCAGCAGGATGATGGAGGCGACGATGCACACCGAGGCGCCACCGATGGCCGGGATGAGGGCGAAGAAGAACGTCACCGCCCCGAAGAAGATGGGCACGGGCACGCCGGTGATGAGGTAGCCCACCAGCGCCGCCACCGCCTGCACACCCGCGGTGGCGATGGTGGACACCAGCACCGACTTGGTGACCCTGCGGAACTCGGTCAGCAGCTCCGTCGTCTGCCCGCGCCTGAGGGGGGACACGCTCTCCAGCCAGGTGACGAGCCGCCCGCCGTCCACCAGCAGGAAGTAGAGCGCGATGAGCATCATCGCCGTCTGCAGGACCGCCGAGCCCGTGGTCGCCACGACTCCGCCCACCGTCTGGGCCGCGGTGGCGCCCCGGGTGCTCAGCTGCTCCTGCAGCGTCTGCCACAGCCCGGCGCTCCGCGTCTGGAAGCGATCCAGCAACTGTCCGGCGTGGTCTCGCAGCGGGCCGGGAACGTAGGCCAGCAGTCCCTCCAGTCCCCGCTGCTGCACGATGTTGGAGATGAAGTTCACCCCTTCGATGACCTCGGAGACGATGAAGGCGGTGAGGGCGGCCAGGGGCGCCAGCAGGGCCAGGACGGTGCCCACGCAGATGACCCCGGCCGACAGCCCGCTCTTCCCCCGGAACTTCCGCGTCAACCACCCCTGCAGGCCCTGGAACGCCCCGGCGAGCACCGCGGCCAGGAAGAAGGCCTCGAAGAAGGGCGAGGCGACCAGCAGCACCAGGGCGATGGCGAGGAGGATGAGCCCGATGAAGACCCGCCGGGAACCTTGTTCAGTGGCCATGGGCGGACGATGGGGGCTCCCCCGACCGGAAGGTAGGGGTGGAGACCGCCCGGCTGACGGCTCGCGGACACTGCTTGGTACTTGGGGAAGCGGGCAGGCAAGCTAGAGTGCGCGTCCCATGCCGTCGCTCGACTCGAACCTCTTCCCGCTCTGGCTCGTCCAGACGCTGTGCGTCCTCTTCCTCGCCATCACCTTCCTTCAGTCCGGACTGGACAAGGTCTTCGACTGGAAGGGCAACCTCGGATGGCTCACCGGGCACTTCGCCAAGAGCCCGCTGCGCGGGGTGGTGGCGCCCATGCTGGCCACCCTCACGCTGCTGGAGCTGGCAGCGGGCTCGGTGAGCGCGGCCGGCGTGGTGGTGCTGGTGTTCGCGGGTGGCACGCGGGTGGCCATCTGGGGCGCGGCCCTCTCGGGGCTCTCCTTCGTGGCCCTCTTCTTCGGCCAGCGCATGGCCAAGGACTACGCGGGGGCCGCGGGCCTGGTCCCCTACTTCCTCGTCAGCCTGGTGGCACTGCTCGCCCTGCGGGGCTGAGCCGTGTCGGGTATCTGCCAGTCCTGACCGGGCGGGAACGCGCCGGCCGTAGTACGCTGGCCCCCCGGCCTCCCTCCTGGGGGCCAGGGGAGGCCCATGGAACGCCTGCGCTTCTTCCTGAATGACCGGCCCGTCGAGGAGACGGGGCTCTCTCCCACCACCACCCTGCTGCGCTACCTGAGGGACAGGGCGCACCTGACCGGCACCAAGGAGGGTTGTGCCGAGGGGGACTGTGGGGCCTGCTCCGTCGCCATCCTGGAGCAGGATGGTCAGGGGGCACCGGCCCTGCGTGCGGTGAACGCGTGCCTGGTGCTGCTGCCCATGGTGCAGGGCAAGCGCGTCTACACGGTGGAGGCCCTCAAGGAGGGCGGGAAGTACCACGTCGTCCAGGAGACGCTGGCGCGCGAGCTGGGCTCTCAGTGCGGCTACTGCACCCCCGGTGTCGCCATGGCGATGCTGGAGGCCTGCCACCGCAAGGACCTGGACGAGCCCTGGAAGCTGGACGCGCAGATGTGCGGCAACCTCTGCCGCTGCACCGGCTACCGGCCCATCCGCGAGGCCACGAGCCAGGTGGCCGGCCTGCGTCCGCCGGACCGCTTCGCCCGGGCGCTCGCGGAGACGCAGCCCGGCCCGATGGAGCTGGCCTACGAGGCCGGTGCCCAGCGCTTCTTCACCCCCGGCTCGCTGGAGGCCCTCTGGGACGTGCTGGAGAAGCACCCGGAGGCGCGCTTCGTGGTGGGCGGGACGGACCTGTCGCTGGAGGTGACGAAGCGCTACGCGGAGCCGCCGCTGCTGGTGTCGCTGGAGGCCCTGTCCGAGCTGCGCGTGCTGGAGCCTCGTGGCGGTGGGCACCGCGTGGGCGCCACGGTGCGGCTGACGGACCTGGAGGACTACGCGCGCGCCACGTGCCCGCCCCTGGAGCGGATGCTGCGCTACTTCGGCTCGCGGCAGATCAAGAACCGCGCGACGGTGGGCGGCAACCTGTGCACCGCGTCGCCCATCGGTGACATGGCGCCGGTGCTGCTCGCGCTGGGCGCCGAGGCGGTGCTGCGCTCGCGGGCGGGAGAGCGGCGGATGCCGCTGGAGGACTTCTTCCAGGGCTACCGGCGCACGGCGCTCGGGCGTGGCGAGGTGCTGGCCTTCGTGGACGTGCCGGCGCAACCGGTGGGCGCGAGGGCCCTGGCCTACAAGGTGTCCAAGCGGCGCGAGCTGGACATCAGCGCCGTGTCCGCGGGCTTCCGCGTGGTGGTGGACGGGGAGGGGAGGGTGACGGAGGCCCGGCTGGCCTATGGCGGCATGGCGGCCACGCCCGCGCGGGCCCGGCGCACGGAGGCCGCGCTGGTGGGCCGGCCCTGGACGGAGGCCACGGTGGAGGAGGCGCTGGCGAAGCTGGAGGAGGACTTCCAGCCCCTGTCCGACCACCGGGGCTCGGCGTGGTACCGCGCGCGGGTGGCGAAGAACCTCCTGCGCGGCTTCTTCCACGAGACGCTCTCGGAGCCGCAGCCGCGGCTCGCGCGGGGGCACACGGCCACGGTGCAGGTGAGGTGACGCGGATGAGCACGATTCCTTCTTCTCCCGAGACCCCCCAGGCCCAGCGTCCCTCACCGGCGAGCACGCCCCTGCATGCCCCGGCTCCGCACGAGAGCGGCCTGAAGCACACCAGCGGCGAAGCCGTCTACGTGGACGACATGCCCGAGCCGCCGGGGATGCTGGCGGGGCACCTCGTCACCTCGCCGCACGCGCACGCGCGCATCGTGCGCAGGGATGCCTCGCGCGCCCGGGCGCTGCCCGGAGTCCACGCGGTGCTCTTCGCCGAGGACGTGCCCGGGCACAACCAGGTGGGCCCCGTCTTCAAGGACGAGCCCCTGTTCGCCGAGGGCGAGGTGCACTTCCACGGACAGACGGTGGCGGTGGTGCTCGCGGAGAGCGCCGCGCTGGCCCGCCGGGCCGCCGCGCTGGTGGAGGTGGAGTACGAGCCGCTGCCCGCGCTGCTGACGTTGAAGGAGGCGGTGGAGGCCGGCTCCTTCCTCTCGGACGTGCACACCATCCGCCGGGGAGAGCCGGAAGCCGCGCTCGCCGCCGCGCCGGTGCGCCTCGCGGGCGAGTGCATGACGGGCGCGCAGGACCACTTCTACCTGGAGACTCAGGTGACGCTGGCGGTGCCCGGCGAGGACGGCGCGGTGCACCTGTGGTGCTCCACCCAGCACCCGACGGAGGTGCAGACGCTCGTGGCCGAGGTGCTCGGCACGGGGCGGCACCAGGTGGTGGTGGAGGTGCCGCGCATGGGCGGAGGCTTCGGCGGCAAGGAGACGCAGGCCGCGCCCTTCGCGTGCCTGGCGGCCCTGGGCGCGCGAGCCACCGGGCGGCCGGTGAAGGTGTGGCTCAACCGCGACCAGGACATGGCCTTCACGGGCAAGCGCCACCCCTTCCTGGGCCGCTTCGACGCCGGCTTCGACACCGAGGGGCGGCTGCTCGCGCTGAAGGTGGAGCTGTACTCCGACGGCGGCTGGAGCACGGACCTGTCGCGCGCCATCCTGGATCGGGCCCTCTTCCACCTGGACAACGCTTATTTCATCCCGGTCCTGCACTTCACCGGGCAGGTGGCTCGGACGAACCTGCCCTCGAACACGGCCTTCCGCGGCTTCGGCGGACCGCAGGGCATGTTCGTGATGGAGGAGGTGCTCAATCGCGCCGCCGAGCGGCTCGGGATGGACCCCACGGTGGTGCGCGAGCGCAACTACTACCGGGACGCGCCCTCGAACGTGACGCCGTATGGACAGGCCGTGGAGGGCAACCGCCTGCCGCGCATCCACGCGGAGCTGATGAACTCCAGTGACTACGCCCGGCGCCGGGCGGAGATCGACGCCTTCAATGCCAGCTCGAAGTGGACGAAGCGGGGCATCGGCTTCCAGCCGGTGAAGTTCGGCATCTCCTTCACCACGAGCTTCCTCAACCAGGCCGGGGCCCTGGTGATGGTGTACACGGACGGCAGCGTGCAGCTCAATCACGGTGGCACCGAGATGGGGCAGGGGCTGCACACCAAGATGCGGGCCGTGTGCGCCCACGAGCTGGGCGTGCCCGTCGAGCGCGTCCGGGTGATGAACACCGCCACGGACAAGGTGCCCAACACCTCGGCCACGGCGGCCTCGAGCGGCTCGGACCTCAACGGCATGGCGGTGAAGCAGGCGTGTGAGGTGATTCGGGACCGGTTGCGCCCGGTGGCCGCGAGGTTGTTGCAGCTCGAACGCGGCGGCGAGGCGGACTCGCTCGTCTTCACCGGGGGGCGCGTCTTCCTCCCCGCGCGCGCCGAGCGCTCGGTGTCCTTCGCCGAGGTGGTGCACGCCGCGTATCTGGCCCAGGTGTCGCTGTCGGCCACGGGCTACTACCGCACGCCGGACATCTCGTACGACCGGGTGGCAGGACGCGGGAAGCCATTCCACTACTACGCCTTCGGGGCCGCCGTGGTGGAAGTGGAGGTGAGCGGCCTCACCGGCGAGCACCGGGTGCGCCGGGTGGATGTCCTGCACGACGTCGGCACTTCGCTGGTGCCGAGCATCGACCGGGGCCAGGTGGAGGGAGGCTTCATCCAGGGCCTGGGGTGGCTGACGTGCGAGGAGGTGCTGTTCGACGCGAAGGGGCGGCTCCTCACGCACTCGCCGGACACGTACAAGATTCCGGCGGTGGGGGACGCGCCCGAGGACTTCCGCGTGGCCTTGCTGGAGCGCGCGCCGCAGGACAACACCATCCATGGCAGCAAGGCGGTGGGAGAGCCCCCGTTGATGCTGGCCATTGGAGCGGTGACGGCGCTGCGGCATGCGGTGGCCGCCTTCGGGCCGCCGCGTACGCCGGTGGAGCTGGCCTCGCCGGCGACTCCGGAGGCCATCCTGCGCTCGGTGGAGATGGCCCGGGCCGCGGCGCGGTAAGTCCCAACTCCGCCGGTCTCGTACATACCGCAGACCCCGAGCTCCTCGCCGAGTGCGCTGTGCACGTCTTGCTCGCTGTAGATGCAGCGCTGCTGGAGCACGACGTCAGCCAGGTTCAGGAAACTGGCCTCGGAGAACCCAACAGGACCCATGGAGCGACTTGACTCGTGGAGTCAAATCCGCTCCCCTGGGCGGGCGTGAAGCGCGCATTCCCGAAGGGACAGCACGTGGCGAACGAGAAGACTGGGAAGAACGATGGGCCGGGGCCATTCCAGCTCGGCAGGAGATATGAGGAGGTAGGGCCCGGCTTGGGAAGCCTCTACGAAGCGCGGCATACCGGCACGGGGAGAGCAGCACTGACGCTGCTACCCGGAGACCGTGTGGAATGGCAACCCGAGGGAGTATGGCGGCTGCGGCTCTCCTGTCAGCCAGAGCCGCCCTCCGTGACGCTGGAGGTGGAGCAGGCGCCTGCCTCGGTCCCGGTGAAGGAACTGGTGGACATCCTTGTGCTGATGACTGCCGCGGTCGAACGCGTGGAGGACAACGCCCAGTTGCAGGCTCACCTCGCGGAAGGACGGGTGAGCCCCTGGGGTCGATGGGGTCCGCGTGCCGTCGCGGGCCTCGCCGTGCTCGCGCTGGGACTGGGCGTCTGGTTGCATGGGGCAAGCGGGCCCGAGCACTCGGAGCCCATCTTGCCCGACGTGAAGTCCCAAGGACCTGCCTCAACCGATGCACCGGATTTGATCAATACGGAGGATTCGCAGGCACCGAGCATTGCCTACCCTCTGCCCGCACAGCCTTTTCGCAACCAGGCGAAGGCTCCGTGCAGAACCCAGGCAGATGAAGTCGAAATCAATGGGGGTTGTTGGATGGAGCTCGCTCGGCGTCCTCCCTGCTCTGTGACCCAGGCCGAGTATCAGGGCAAGTGCTACATGCCCATTTCGAAAGACCGAGGCCGTCTGCCGCAATCCGTCCAACCCTGAGAGTCGCCTTCCTTCCACTCGTTGGTGCCGAACGGTGTCTTTTGAGTCACGCGGTGGCCGCCTCAGAAGTCCTCACGGACCTGAGCGAGGGTGTACTCCTTTTGCGTGGAGACGACAGGCCCTGTTTTCTCCACGAGCCAGGCGGGAGAGCCCTGGGGCAGGTAGAAGTCCTCCTGGAAGGGGGACAGCCCCAGGTGGTGCAGGTACTCCTCGAGCATGTCGAAGGTGAAGCGGTCCCGCACCTTGCGTGCCTGGTACCGCTCCAGCTTCTCGAAGGGTAATGGCTCGCCGGACTGGCCGAACACCCAGCGGCCACCATCGTTGGCGGCATGGAGGGTGCGCAGGTAGTTGAGCCAGTCCGTCTGCCGTGGACCGTACAGCTCGAACATCACGGCGCCATAGCGGCCCTTGTCCTTGCGCAGGGTGTGGGGCACCGCGACCACACGCATGCCCCGGCAGCCCATCGTCCGGGCCATGTAGGCCATGGCGCTCGCGGCATCGGTCCCCTGCCATCCGTTGTCGATGTAGGCCGTCCAGGGACTGCTCGTTGGGATGAAGAGGTGCCGGCGCCTCTCCGCATCGTTCAGGGGCAGTAGGGAGGAAAGAGTCTGCTCCAGGGTTCCTGAAACCGGAGATACCCCCACGGTGATGCCACGGGGGGCCAGCAACCCGCCCTGCCACGCCGCGAATGCGCGGGCAGCGTGCTCCGCATCCGTCTCCAGAAATCCCAGTTCGGAAGTGACAGGCGCCCAGCGATCCTCCAGGAGCAGTCCCTTCATGTTCTCGCTCATCTGGTGAACCTCACTCGTAAGAACTCGTTTCAAAAATGGACCAGAGAGGGCAGGTAACATGCCCTGCCTCCTCAGGGACCATCTCGTAAGTGGCGCTCTAACTCGCGGTAGAGGATGAGGCAGCAGCCGAGACGGAGGAGCGAGAGGTGCATCTGAGCACTTCGCTCCTTTCGCACCCGCAGGCGTTTCAAGTTGATGACGACCTAGTCGCTGGATTCAGTCCCTCCACCTGAGATTCCAGAGGCGGCGCGCAACTGCCTGAACGCCCTGGGCTTGAGCTGACGCGCCTGGCTCGTACCCAACGCCACCGCAAGCCTCCGCCCCCACCTTCGCTTCTGCTTCACGTTCGGGCGCTGGCCCACGGCACGGGGCTTGCGCACCTCAGTTGATAGTGACGTTCTCGACGACGAACTCGCGGCCGCGTCCCCCCAGCTCAAGTGGCTAGTGGAGTGTCCGACAAGTTTTTCAACATAGAGGACGGACATCGCTTTCCCGACCCGGTATTACCAGGTCGGGTCGTGCCTCCGAGTAGGGCGTTGCGCTCCCAACGACTATGTCGAATTACTTCGCGGACACTCCACTAGCTCTACTCATTGTGAACCTTGCCGTTCGAATAGAGGAGCGTCCGGTTCGAGCCACCAAGGGTCTCAGCGAACGCTATCGAAGCAATCTCATCCCCCCAGTGATTGGGGTACGCCCTCCGGAGGTGGTGCAGTAAGTAGTGGGCGGGCCCTACGGGCCCTCGCCGTCCGCTGGCTACTTCTTGGGTCCTTTCATCTCCATCACGTCGAGACCCCTGATGACGTCATCGAGTTCCGGGGCGCTGAAGTGCCGGTCCCCAGCAGGGGGCCTGGCGAACGGAGGCAGGCAGAGATCGATCGCTTTGCGGAGACGGTCGATCTCTGCGTCTTTGCGTTCAAGCGCGGGCTCATCAGGCCTCGCGCCGTTCTGTAGCTCCACCAAGTAGGTGTGGCACTCGGTTACGTATCTCGCAATCGCCCTTGTGAAGCTGACTCCAATGAGGAGCCGCTCCGGTGCCAGCACCTCCTGTACTTCCCTGAAGGCCGTCTGAAACCCCTCGCGCTTCTCCTGTAACACCACCGTCCTTGGCCGGGTTTCCGAGGTAGGGAGTTCGCCCAGCGCCGCTGCCTGCAGAAGACCTACGGCGATATCGAATTTCGATAGAGCAGAGAGCACTCTGTGGTAGGCGGCCATGCGCGCCTTGGCCCACTCCGACGCGAGCGATTGGTCGCGCTTGTAGACCTCAAGCCGCTTCTGGAACCAGAAGCCCACGACGGCCAGCACGCCGCCGAGGATCGCCTTGTCGAACAGGCTGGTGATGAGACTCGGCAGGACATTGTCCCAGGTTGCTGCCACGCGCGCCTCCTCGAAGTGAGGCACCGACGCTACCACCCATGCCGGCGACGCCACAGTCTCAGTGGGTGGAGCAGCTGCGGAGGAAGGTACAGCCTCCGCTGCAGTCCATGCAGATGGAGGTGGTGGAGTGAACCCCCTCACCGGAAGGCGCTGCTGCTTCGTGCCTCCTCGCACCCACTACGGGAGCCGGGGGGGGCCAAAACCGAGTGTTCATTGCCACCATGGGCAGCTGCCGCTACGTCGGTATCCCCGGGCGGCGCTGGACTAGGCCCTTCAAGAACGCGGCCATCCCCGCCTGTGGGCTGAGTTCGCGCCCCAGGGCCGCTCGCGTCTCGTCCAGCACCGAGCCGAAGGCTAGGGCGGGCGCCCGGGGGCGCCTGTCGTCGGTGCGCAGGTAGGGCCCGTCCGTGACGAGGCCCAGGCAGTCACCGCCGCCGCGCGGCTGGCACCACCGGAGGTTCTTCTCCTTGAGCGCCGCCTCGGCCGCGGGGACGAGTGTGCCTTCGTCGCCGAGGGGCGCCAAGGTGAGCACCCTGTCGCGGGACACCTCGGAGAGCAGATCCTCCTCGGGCATGGCCTGGAGCAGTCCTTGCGCGGCTTCTTGTGGTGTTCCCTGCACCTGGAGGTGCTGGAGGAACTGCGCCACCGCGCGCTGGTACTCCTCCCGCGTGACGGCCACCACCCATGTCTGCCCGCCCGCCTCGACGTGGCCCGCGTAGACGACAACAACCAACTGCAGCTCCCTCGGCACCGCTCACGCCTAAGTTTCCGCCGCCGCCTCCCAGCCGTCGCTCCCCCCGTCTCCCGACTCGCACCGCGCCCCTGCGTCGCGCAGGCCGAGTAGAGGAAGAGAACGATGAGCGAGAGGGCGCCTGCCGGCGCCCACCGTCGCGGGCCTTGAGTTGCGTACCGCCGCCCTCCCCCACCTAGTACTACTGTGTCATAAAGTTGAGGGATTGGTCGGCGTCCAGAGGAGGTTTCGGCCATTAGATACGAGCAAGTACGCCCGAGGCGCGGCCTGCGGAATGCGGTCCCTCGTGTGCAGGGGCCATTTCCAGCAATGCCTGACGTTTATGACATAGTAGTACTAGAGCCAACTGTCCGCGTCACCGGGTCAAGCCCAGTTCAAAGCGCGGCTCCTTATCGGGCATCCTGGTTTTCTTTGTCCGTGGCGCCCGGAGCTTTCTGGAGGGTCAAATAGTGTCTGGCGAAGAAGCGGCCCTTGATGGGTCTGGCGAAGGACGGCAGGCGCCTGCTCACGTGAAACACGCCCTCGGGATGAACGCTCAGGAGCAGGCGTGTGCCCGAGAAGAAGTCGAAAAGGAGCCGCTGCTCACCCTGGGCGTCGAGCCCGGAGAGAATCCCCGGCGTGTACGGTTGTCCCAACCTGAGCCCATCCAGGAGCTGGAAGTGCATGTCCAGCAACAGGATTTGAAGCTCTTCCTCGAAGGGACAGTCGTCGGTGAAGAACAGCAGGAAGAGGTTCGGCTGGACCTGGAACTGTGCTTCGAGCATGGCGGCGTGGATGCGCAGGCCCGTCTCGCGTCCTTCATGGAGAAGCGCGCCCACGGGCCCTTTCCGAGTCGCGGGCTCGCCGCGAAGCGTGAATGAGGAGAGCGGCGTCAATGCAAGGCCGTCCTTTTCGGCGAGCCCGGTGGATTCTACCGTGGGGTCCGAACGCACGCTCGCGCTCAGCCCGGCGCGGGCCTGCACTGGCCGTGCACCGGGCGTCAGCTCCTGGCGGGCTGAGCAGAGGACTCGGGTGCCTGCTTCGGCGCATGGCACGTCAGCGAGGACTCCTCGGACGAGGACCGCTGCTCGGTCCTGGAGACCTGCGAGGCTTCCAGGGGTTCGCTCGTGCACTCCAGGCCGGCCTTACCGCAGGTCGTGCGCCCCAGCCACGCCACATAACACTCGCTGTCGCACGGCACGCTCTCTCCACACGTCTGGTCGCAAGGCAGGACCGCCAGCGCGGAAGGCGCGAAGGTGAGGACGGAGAGAACAGCCAGATTTACCAGGGGCTTGATCAACGCGTTCATGACTTCTCCTGTGCAAGTGATTGTCGAGACAACAGGTGACTGCCCGGGCACATCAGAGCACGTTCAACATCGAAGATCGATGGGGACGGTGTGTCGGCGACGCTCGTGCTGGACCATGACAGCATCAAGATCGTCTGTACGTGGATTTGCTTGACGAACGCGTCTCGAGTTGTGTCCCATCCCGTTTCCTTTCGTGAAAGGGGCCTCACGCATGTTCAGAGCCGTCCTCGTGTCCGCGTTCCTCGTCGCCGCAGTGGGAGTGGGGTGTGGTGGGGGAGTTGAGCCCGACAGCACCGGGAACGAAGCGCCCGCGCAGCAGGACAAGGCGGAGCTCGCCACGTCCTGTGAGCAGATCCAGAACCGTGGCTGCAACCCGACCTCCGAAGTGCCCTGTGTGTTCAGCAATGGCGCGCAAGGCTGGTGCTACTGCCAGGAAATTCCCTTCAATCAGTGGCAGTGCACCACCGAGTTCTGAGCCGCCAGGCGCCTCGGGGCTGAAGGAAGGGGAGGAGGATGGAACCCCTCATCGTGACCTTGAAGCTCGATGTGGACACCTTCTCCCGCTTCGACCGCCTGCGTCGGGAACACTTCCCGGCGAAGCTCAACCACCTCTCCGCGCACCTGACGTTGTTCCACCATCTGCCCGGAGAGGAGCGGGACAGGGTGGAGGCGGACCTGCGCGCGGTGGCGCCCACCGCCGCGGTGGATCTACAGGTGACGGGTCCGCGCTCGCTGGGGCGCGGGGTGGCGTTCGAGATCGTCTCTCCGCCATTGAGCTCCTTGCGCGCGGAGCTGGCCCGGCGGTGGGCGCATTGGCTGACGCCCCAGGATCGGCAGGGATTCCGCCCTCACGTGACGGTTCAGAACAAGGTTCCCGCCGAAGAGGCCCGCGCGCTGAAGGCCTCGCTGGAAGCGGGTTTCTCGCCCTTCACGGCGCGAGGCGAGGGCCTCTTGCTGTGGCGCTACCTGGGTGGACCCTGGGCCTTGGAGGCCGAGGTGCCATTCATCTGACCTCAGGTAGTCCTGGTGGTTCTGCTCGGCGGGAGTGAACCCCGCTCCCTACGTCCAGCGCGCGCTGAGAGGCAGGGGCTCTTGGCTGGAGACAGACTGGACTAGAAGACCAGATTGCCGCCAGCGTAGACGTAGCTGGACTGGTGGACGGTCTGCTCACTGTGGTCGACCCAGCACTGGGCGCGGTAGATGCCCGTGGGCTGGTTGGGCGCGGTCGCATTCACGGTGCCGCCCGTGCGGGCGTCGGTGCCGAGCGACCCGAAAGCCACCGACGACCAGGTGCCCGTCTCGGACTTCTTCTGGATGTGGAGGCGCAGGTTGAGCGCGCCATCGCGCTTGCAGCTCACCTGGCACGAGCTGACGAGCGAGGTATCGACGCGGTTGATGGAGACCGTGGCCGTGCACTCGGCCTCGCCCGCAGCGGCCTTGGTGACCGTGAGCGGGTTCTCCACCTCACCGACCTCCGAGCCCGTTTCGTCGAGCTCGGCCTCGAGGCCGCACGCGGCGCCTCCGAGAACGACGGAGGAGGCCACGAGACAGGTGAACAGACCGCGCTTCGCAACGAATGATTTCAAGGGCAACGCTCCAGGGTGGGAATGCGGCGAGGACCCATACAAGCGAAGGACCGCACCGAACGGCCTTTCAAGTGGCCGTATTCACACTGCGGGCGATGGCAATGGATCTCAATCCCCCAACAATGCGTGCACGCGAGTGTACGCCCATTGTTCCTTGTCGTGAACACCGGAAACCCGTGAGCTGCCTTGGAGTTGGTGTGCAAGCTCTTGTCGATGCGCGGGTGTTCGTCACGGTCTTCCCATCGCCTCGCTGAAGACGATCATCCGCACTGAATGTAGCAGGCAGGATTGACTGCCAGTTGAACGGGCGAGGGCTCCGCACCTCAAAAGGTGACGTCAGCCAGGAAAACGTGTAATCACTGCTTTGCATCGCAACCGATATCCCGAGGGACGGAACGCCCCGGAGGATTGCGGCCCGGTTCGTTTAGCGGTGCGCCCCCCCCGTCCGCGCGGCTCCTTCCGCGCGGCATGCCAGGATCCTCTCATCCCATGAAGAAGCTCCTTTCCGTATTGGCGGTGTCTACCCAGCTCATTGCCTGTGGCAGCGCGGTTGTCGATGACAGCGCGGCCGCAGCGGACAGCGTCGCGCAGCAGGAGAGCGCCATCTCCGCGACCAACTGCCAGGTGAACCTGCCGACCCGCGTGGTGGCGACGAGCCGTGCCACGAAGATGTATGCGAGTCCCAACGCGACGAGCGCCGTGGTGCTGGATTTGCCGGTGGGCCACACCGTGGAGTTGGAGACGACCAACTTCGAGAACTGGCGGGCGTGCCCGACGAACGGCTTCTTCGCGGTGTTGGACGTCAAGGGCAACTACGACTTCGGCTACGTGAAGGCCGTGGACCTCGTGCTGGCGGGCTGGGCGCCGGACGGCATCAGCAACCCCCAGTACCCGCTGACCATCACCGCGAACACGCAGGCCAATGCGGCGTCGGACTTCCTGACGGACAGCACGGACGAGGATTACTGGCGCGTGCCGACGGGCGACACCGGCGTCAACATCAAGTCGCCCCCGGGCCGTAACTACAACATCCAGCTCGTCCGCTGGAACAGCGTCGACGGCACGGTGACGGTGCTCCAGGAGTCTACCCAGACGACCACGGGCGGCATCGACAGCCTGGCCGTCACCGCGACGGACCGCACGGTCCGCATCGTCAGCGCGGACGGCTACTACGGCATCGGCCCGGGCAACAATTACAAGATCTGGACCTACTGAGCGGCGTTCTTCCGCGACGCTCCGGCTTCATGCGGTCGCGCCTGGGGCCGGAGCCCTCCCAGGCACCGGAAGGGCCGGCTTGGGGACCGGGTAGGACGACAGGGACGGGCACCCTCACCCCATCCCTTGTCCTCCTTCCAGTGCGTCTCAGCGCGCCGGGCGCTTCCATGAGAACGCCGCCCGCACGACCAGGCCGGCGACGAGGCCCCAGAACGCGGCCCCCACGCCCCACAGGGTGAGGCCCGACGCCGTGACGAGGAAGGTCACGATCGCCGCCTCGCGTTCCGTCTCGTCCCTGGCGGCGGCCGCGAGCCCGTTTCCAATCGTCCCCACCAGCGCGAGCCCCGCGATCGCCATGACGAGCTCGCGCGGGAAGGCCGCGAGCAGCGCGCCGATCGTCGCGCCGAAGAGTCCGAGCAGCACGTAGAACGCCCCGGCCGCCACCGCCGCCACATAGCGCCGGCGTGGATCCTCGTGCGCATCGCGGCCCATGCAGATGGCGGCGGTGATCGCCGCGAGGTTCAGCGTGTACCCGCCAAAGGGCGCCAGCAGTGTCGTCGCGGCGCCCGTCCACGCAATCACGGGAGAGACAGGGGTCATATTGCCGTGTGCGCGCATCGTCGCGACGCCCGGGATGTTCTGCGACGCCATCGTCACGATGAACAGGGGCGCCGTGACGCTGACGAGCGCCGGCCAGGAGACGGTGGGGGTCACGAAGACCGGGGTCGCCAGCGCCAGCGGAACGTCCGTGAGTCGGAGCGTCCCAGCCCCCGCCGCGAGGGCGATCCCCGCCGCGAGCGCACCTGGCACGGCGTAGCGTGGCCAGAGCCGGCGCCCCAGGAGCCAGACGCCGAACATCGTCGTGACGAGCACGGGCGCGGTGCGCACCGCGCCGAACGCGTCGAGCCCGAAGCGCAGCAGGACGCCCGCGAGCATCCCCGAGGCGAGTGACAGGGGAATGCGCGACATCACGCGCTCGAACCAGCCCGTCGCGCCCGCGACGAGGATGAGGATTCCGGTCGCGACGAAGGCCCCGGAGAGCGCGGACATGGGAATCCCCGGCGCGCTCGTGACGAGCAACGCCGCGCCCGGTGTCGACCAGGCCGTGACCACGGGCATGCGGTACCGCATCGACAGACCGATGGTCGTGAGCCCCATGCCCAGCCCCAGCGCCCACATCCATGACGCCACCATCGCCGCGTCCGCTCCCGTGGCCCGCGCGGCTTCGAAGATGATGACGGCCGAGCTCGTGTAGCCGACGAGCACCGTCACGAACCCGGTGATGACGGCGGAGAGCGAGACATCGGTGGCAAGGCTCCGCCGCCCGGCAGGGGGCTCGGGCGGCATGGCTGACTCCTCGGGAGGCGGCGCGGCGGGGGTCACGGACATGCTCGCGAGCGTTGGCGAGCACACGCCGTGGTGCAAGTCCGAATCCTCACGTTGCCAGGAATCCACCCGCCAGCGGCCCCGCGCGAGCCGGGCTCGCTCGGAGAGGAGGCGCAACCCGGGGCGCTCGGTACCCTCACCCCGTCCCTCTCCCGGAGGGAGAGGGGTGTTTGGGTTTGCTACTCCCTCATGTAGTGGCAGGTGTAGCCGCCCGGGTTCTTCACCAGGTAGTCCTGGTGGTATTGCTCGGCGGGAGTGAACTCGCCCGCGGCGGTGATCTCCGTGACGACGGGTCGCTTCCATTTGCCCGACGCGTTGACCCGGGCCTTCACCGCCTCGGCCACCCGGCGCTGCTCCTCCGTCAGATAGAAGATGGCCGAGCGGTACTGCGTGCCCACGTCGTTGCCCTGGCGGTTGAGCGTCGTCGGGTCGTGCATGCGGAAGAACCACTTCTCCAGCAGCGCCTCGTACGTCAGCAGCTTCGGGTTGAAGACGACGCGTACGGACTCCGCGTGCCCCGTTCGTCCCGTGCGCACGTCATCGTAGGTCGGACGGGAGAACGGCTTCGCGCCACCCGTGTAGCCAACCTCCGTCTCGAGGACGCCCGGAATCTTGCGCAGCAGGTCCTCCATTCCCCAGAAGCACCCGCCGGCCAGGTACGCCGTCTCCGTGGTGGCTTCCGCGATGTTCTTGCCCGGGGTGTCGCGTGCCTCGGCGGATGCACTCAGGACCGTGAGCAGGGCCAGCGCCGCGGGCAACAGCCGGCGCGCCATCGTCAGCGGGGGACGGTGGGCGAGGGGAGGGACAGCGGATGTGGACGACATGGGCTCAGACCTCCAGACGCGCCCGGGGTGGGCGCTCTCTCCTGGTACGCGGGACACCCGATGAGGTTTCAGGAAATCGTCACGCCTGCTTGCACGGGTGCGTCGGCCCGGTGAGCATCTCTGGATGCTCGCCACCGAAGCAGCCAGCCTCCGGGAGCGCTGCCAGCGGATCCTCGCCGCGTTCTCGTCCCGGCCGGAGTTCTCTCACATGTGCAGCCTGTCCGTGAGCATCGACGGGCACGTCCTCGTCGAGGAGCGCCTGCGCGGACAAGGTGTCGCGGACACGTTCTCCGTGACCAAGACCGTGCTGGCCACCTTGCTGGGGGCCGCCGTCGGTGACGGGCTGATCGAGGATCTCGATGCGCCTGTCGGAGGTCCGCTCGGTCTGCCGTCCGCGCATCCCGCGGCCGTGCATACCTGGCGCCACCTGCTCACGCAGACTCGGGGCTGCGCTACCGACGGGCCGTGGGACATCGACGCCGTCATGGCCCTTCCGCGAGGGTGGGTGGACCAGGTCCTGGCCGCGCCGCAGGTCCACCCTCCGGGAACGACCTTCCGCTACGACAGCGGTGGTGTCCATGTCCTCGGGGCCGCGTTGAGCGCCGTGGTGGGCCGTCCACTGTCTGCGTACGCCGGGGAGCGGCTCTTTTCACCGCTCGGTATCGACGAGTGGGTCTGGCCGCGCGACCCGGATGGGCGGGACTACGGGTTCGGCCACCTGCGCCTGCGGCCGGAGGCGCTCAGGCGGCTCGGCGAGCTCTGGCTCGATTCGGGCACGTGGCGCGGGCGGAGCCTCGTGCCGGAGGCGTACGTGCGGGAGATGGTCCGGGCGCACTCGGCCGGCGGCCCACCCGAGGGCACCGCCCACGGCTACCTCACGTGGGTCGACCGGGGCTACTTCTTCGCTGGCGGGTGGGCCGGGCAGCACGTGGTGGTGGTGCCGTCGGTGCGTGCGGTCGTGGTGACGACGGGGGACCCGGGCTTCGACCCCGGCCCGCCGCCCACCGACCGGATGCCGCCCCACTGGCGGCCGGGGCTGGACCTGGTCCGCACCCACCTGCTGCCGCTGCTCCTGCCCTGAGCAATACCGATGCTCATGCAACGGAGTTGCATTCTGTTGGCGGCCGGGTGAAATGGGGGCATGTCCCGCCCCTCCCTTGCGTCCACCGGGGGTGCGCTCCGGCCGGCCCAGCCCGAGGAGCGCATCGACCTGCTCGACGCACTCCGCGGCTTCGCGCTGCTCGGCATCCTCTTCGCCAACCTGGTCAGCTTCGCCGGTCACTACGTGATGAGCCCCGCGCAGCTGGCGGCGCTCCCCACGGCGCAGCTCGACCGGGCCGTGGTGTTCCTCATGGGCCTGTTCGTGGAGGGGAAGTTCTACTCCCTCTTCTCGCTCCTGTTCGGGGTGGGGTTCGCCCTGCTCCAGGAGCGCACGGAGCGGCGTGGCGGCGACTTCCGGCGGTTGTTCCTCCGGAGGATGACCGCGCTGCTCGGCATCGGCCTCTTCCACATCCTCGTGATGTGGCATGGCGACATCCTCACCCTCTATGCGCTGATGGGCTTCGTCTTCCTCCTGTTCCGGCGGGCGGCGGACCGCGCGCTCCTGGGGTGGGCACTGGCGCTCCTCGGGATGCCCCTCCTCTTCCAACTCGCCATGATGGGGACGGGTGGGGCGTTGGACCCGACACCCCCGTTCGATGCGCTCTCCCGCACCATCCGGGAGGCCGCGGGTGGTCCGGAGGCCACGCTCTTCACCCTGCGCTCCTCCGACCAGCCGTGGCAGGTCTTCCTGGGCAACCTCGCCAACGCCGTCCAGCGTCCGGGGCGCTACCTGCAGACGGGACGGCCGGAGAAGGTCCTCGCGATGTTCCTGCTCGGCCTCTGGGTGGGCCGGCGCCTGTTGCCGGATCCGCTCGTCCACCGCCAGCTCCTGGTCCGGGTGCTCGGAGGAGGCCTGGTGCTCGGTCTGCTGGGGTGCGGCGCGTTCGCCTGGCTCGAGGCGGAGACAGGGAAGTCCTTCGCGCTCACGCCCCTGGGGCTCGTGCAGACGCTCGCGTACGCGGTGGGCGTGGCCCCGCTCACCCTGGCCTACGGCGCGGGCTTCGCGCTGCTGTGGGGCACGGCCCGGGGCCGGCGCCTCCTCTCCGTCTTCGTTCCGCTCGGCCGGATGGCCCTGACGAACTATCTCTGCCAGACGGTGATGGGGCTCCTGCTCTTCTACGGCTACGGGTTGAACCTCATGGGCCGGGTGGGCTCGGTGTGGCTGCTCCCGCTCACGCCCGTGCTCCTGGCCGCGCAGTGGGGCTTCAGTGTCCTGTGGCTCCGCCGCCACTCGCAGGGACCGGTGGAGTGGATGTGGCGCCAGCTCACCTACGGGCGTTTGCGGCCGCTCCAACTCCCGGCGCCCTCCCGCTGAGCGCGGGCATGCACCCCGCGTTTCCAGGCGGGTCGTCGCCGGATGATGGCGCCCCGGCAGGAAGACCCGTGACGTAATCTTCCATCTGTGCTTAAACTTCTTGGGTAGGTATAAAACAGGGAAGATCGGGTTGGTCCGTTATCCTGTGGATTTCGGGATTACAGCTCGTCAAGAGTGCGCCGCCATGTGGAGGTATGGCCCATCAGATAGGGAGTCCGGCCAGGCACTGGTCGAGGCGGCGCTCACCCTGCCGCTGACGGTGTTTCTCATCCTGGGGACGCTTCAGCTCTTCCTGCTGCTCCAGGCCCGGGCGCTGACGGAGTACGCGGCGTTCCGGGCCGTGCGCACGGGCAGTGTCAAATACGGTGACTGCGAGGCCATGACGCACTCGGCCATCGCGGTGCTGCTCCCTACCTTCGCCCGGACCGACTCTCCCGCGGCGCTCGGGACGGCCTTCCTGCACCACCGGGAAAACCAGTACGACCCCAGGCGTGACTCCGGGCACAGCGGCGCCATCGTGTGGATTGCCCGGGAGCGCCCGCTGCTCGGGGAGATCCGCGAGGACGAGGAGGAGTCCTTCGACGATCCGGCCCGCTATTCGGGCGTGGCGGATGTCACGCGGTTGGAGGCGCGGCTCGTCTTCTGGTTCCCCCTGCGCATCCCCTTCGCCGACTGGGTCCTGGGCCGGATGTTCCTGGCCCACCTGGGGCTGCGGGAGTACTCCTCCACGGACCCGCTCCAACCCGCCCGTCAGGCGCGTTGGAGCGGCCGGCTCGCGGCCTCCCTCGACCTGGCCATCCGCGAGGAGCTGCTCGAGCGCGCCAGCCGCCGCGAATACGTCTTTCCCCTCCAAGCCAGCTACGCCATGCGGATGATGACACCGGCGCGCGCCCGGTACTTCCGGAAGCAGAACTGTCCTCTCACTCCGGAGGCCCTATGAGCGCCATTCGTGCACGCCGCGGCCAGTCGCTGGTGCTCTTCTGCCTGACGATGCTGCTCGTCACGGTGATGGTGTTCCTCACGCTCTCGTTCACCATGAAGGTGCGCGAGAAGATGGAGACCCAGAGCGTGGCGGACCTGGCGGCCTACAGCGGCGCGGTGGCCACCGCGCGCACCTTCAACAGCATCGCCCTCATGCGCCGCGCCCAGACGGCCCAGCTGGTGGCCATCTCCGGGACGATGAGCCTCATCAGCTGGACCAGCATGATGCGAGCCGGCCTCAACTCCGCCATCCTGGCCGCCGAGGCGTGTCCCTCCGCCGCCGCCGCCCTGGAGGCGTTGAGGGCGCAGAACGAGGCCATCGAGCAGCCGTGGAACGAGCTGGACGCGAAGGCCGGTGTGCAGGCCTACAACATCCAGAACCTGGGCGTTCACCTGGCGGGCATGCAGAGCCAGATGTTCGGCGAGCTCAAGGAGTCCGTCGCGGGAGGGCAGGGCTCCTTCGTCGAGCAGCTGGCGACGATGGCGAACGAGGGCAGCCGCTTCCCGCGCGAGCTGCGCGCGGGGCCCACCCCGGTGTCCGTGAACGAGCTGGTGCATGCCACCACCGGCGGGTACGGCCATGCCCTGGACATGGCCATGGCCACCCGGGGCTATGAGTTCATCACCCGCCGCCAGGGTCTGCCGGAGCGCGGCGTGTCCAGGGGAATCCTGGGCGCCCTGGCCACCGCGGGGGGGCGTCTGCGCTTCGTCCGAAGTGGCGGCAGTGCCTATTGGGGGACGGCCCTCGGACATGGCGGGCGGGCGGACAAGACCGAGTTCACCTGGGCGGAAGACCATGCCGTGGTGGAGGTCGTCTTCCCCGGCTGCGCGCCCTTCCGCGTGCCGGCCTGGGCGGGCGTGAAGGCCACCGACCTCGAGGATGGCAGTGACAACCACTGGTGGACGCCCTCCCTCCCGCGCGTCGGAAACGCGGATCCGGGCATGGAGAAACAGTTCCGCCACACGCTCATCTCCTGCCAGCCCCGCAAGGGCTGCCCGAGCACCTTCATCGGCGGCATGACGTACAACACGGGCGACATCTCGGGCGACAACCTCTGGGCCCAGCCGAAGATCTTCGCGCTCGCCCAGCGGGACTACAAGGAGCGGGGGCTGAGGAGCGATCCCTGGAACCTCCTCTTCCGCTTCCACTTCACCCCCGGGCGCGACAGCACGTTCGACAACCACGGCCTGCACCTGGCGGATGGCACCGACATCAGCGTGCAATCCGCGCTCGCCACCGGGCTGGCCTACTACCACCGGCGCGGCCACTGGAACGAGCCGCCCAACCTCTGGAATCCCTACTGGCGCGCCACCCTCGTCTCCTCGGACGTGGACAACGGGGGCGACTTGCGGCGCGGGGGCACCGACATCCCGGACACGGTGGGTGGAACCTCGGCCGCGGCCTTCCAGCAGCTCATCCTCTCTGGTTACAAGGGGGTGCACTGATGGGCGCGTTCCGACGGACTCCTCGTGGCCAGGCCTCGGTGGAGCTGGCGCTGGGCCTGACCGTCTTCGTCACCGTGGTGATGGTTGGCATCCACTTCTCCGAGGTGGGCTACCTGTCGCTCAAGGTGCACCAGGCGGCGGTCTCCCCCCTCTGGGACAGCACGGCGCTCCGGGTGCACCGGATGCGGGGCCAGCAGAACGACATCGGTGACTTCGGCGCCTTCGACGCCATCGCTCCCGCGGTGACGGCCAACGCCCGCGAGCGCTACCGCGACTTCGACGGGCGCAGCTCCACCCCGGGCGCGCGCGCTCACCTCTCCCAGGCCTTCACCCGGTTGGATGAGCTGAGCGTGCGGTGCGCCCCGGAGGACGAGGTGGCCTTCGACCTTCCCCGGGGCCAGCTCCCTTCCATGCGTTCACCCCGGGCCGGTGATTGGGGCACCTACCCTCCCGGACAGGACGTGGGCAGCCCGACGGACAGTGTGCTCGATGGCGTCTACGAGAACGAGGGCGGCATTCGTTGCGCCGCGGAGGCCCACCTCGAGGGGTTGCCCACGCTGCCCACCTCCTTCCTGGAGGGGGAGGGGGGATTCTTCGAGGAGAAGCATTCCGTGTGGCTGGACATCCGGGCGTGCGCCGCGGGCCGGCCCGTGGGTGGGCGCTGCCAGGGCAGCTACGGCATCCTGCTCGGGGACTTCGGCTTCGCCGATACCGAGGTGAGCGGCCACTGCCCCCTTCAACCCGAGAGGCCAGACATGCCCTGTCCCGAGAACCGGGCCTTCTACTACGCGGCCAAGAAGGTGTTCGACAACACGGGGCGCGCCGCGGGCCGGGCCGCTTCTGATTTCGCCGAGGCTTTCGTCGGTTTCAGTCCCATTGATGAAAGCGCTTTCTTCATGAGCTACCGCGGTGAGGAGGACAACTACGTCGAGCTGGACACCCCTCGTGGCGAGTCCCAGGACGAGAGGGATCGGCCGCGCAACACCGGGGGCGTGGATCACAAGCCGGAGGTCCGGCGCCGCCCCTCCAACATGTGCTTCCTGGGGCTGCGGGGATGCTGAGCTGCCTGCTCGTGCTCGAGCTGTTGATGGCGGCGCCGTCGGCGCACGCCCGGGAGCCCTTCCGCTGGGAGGTGCCGGGGCTGGTGTCCACGGTGGAGGTGCCCGCCCAGATGAACGTGGGCGGCATCCCTGTGCGCATGCGGGTGTACACCTCGCGCGAGCCGGTGGAGCGCCTCCTCCAGCACTTCGCCACCGCCTTCGACGACGCCGGCTTCTACCTCGAGCGCAACCAGCGACAGCTGGTCGCCCAGCCCACCCTCACCGCGTTGGATACGCGGACCTTCACCTCCTATACCGTCATCCTCCAGCCCGAGCCCGGGGGGCTCACCACGGTGGTGCTCGGCGAGGCCAGGCTGGGCGAGCGTCAACAGGCCGGGCCCTTCGGGCCGCTTCCCGTGTACCCCGGGGCGGTGAGCCCCCTCCAAGGGGACTTCGAGGGGGCGCGGACGCTCTCCTTCCGGGTGGTGGCGAAGGAGGCGCAGGTCCGGGCCTGGTACCGCGAGCAGCTCACCCGCGTTGGATACAAGGAGGAGTCTCCGTGGCTCTTCCGCCGGCGGGAGCAGCGGATCCGCCTGTCCCTCTCCCAGCAGGGGGCATGGACCGATGCCGTCCTCTTCCTCGAGACAACACCGGAGGGCAGTCTCACCCCGTAAGAAGAAAGCGGTTTCGCATGAAATCTGCGCAGATGTAAGCAACTTCCACCGAGTCATGACGAAAATACCTTCAAGAACCCATGTTGTTGGGAGCGAGCCATGAGTCTGAATATCGGCAGGTCGGGGATCATCCGCCCTTCTCTTGCGACGCAGGACGTCCAGCGTCCCCAGTGGAAGGAGGTCCCGGTCGTCGACCAGCTCAATCCTGAGGGGGCTACCCCCGAGACCTATCGCAATGGCGTCTACAACTGCGCCGGGGCCGTGGCCGCGACGGTGGCTCGCGCGCTGGGCACGAAGCAGGGGCAGTCGGACGCCGACCTCATCAATGACCTGTCGAGGGATCGCACGACCTCGAAGGGCACCACCACCAAGGGTATGGTCTCCATGCTCAAGGAGGTGGGGGCCCAGGTCGACGGCAAGGCGATCACCGGGCGCTACTCGGACAGCCGGTTGGACTCGCTCCTGGCCAAGGGGGACAAGGTCGTCGCCCAGGTGGGGGTGAAGAACGAGAGCACCGGCCGCTACGACCCGCACTACGTCCTGGTCGATGGGAAGGACAAGAACGGCCGCTACGTCATCAAGGATCCGCTGAAGGGCACCTACTCGATGTCGGCGGAGTCGCTGCGCAAGGCCGTCAATCACATGCCCGGCGCCGGGGGCGTGCTCATCCCCATCAAACCGGCCCAGCCACGCGCCGTCGCTCCCCAGGAGGCCGCCTCGCCGGGTGGACTGGGCACGTCGAAGGTGTCCGGCCCCACCGTCGATGTCATCAAGACCGACGACAGCAAGGTGCAGGGCAAGGACACCACCTTCAAGCCGTACCTGACGGACAGCTTCCAGGACCACCAGCCCAGGCCGCCGGTCACCCTCAATCCGCAGGAGACCAAGGCCCTCTTCAAGCCCGTGGTTCCGACGGTGGCCGAGGCCCCGCAGCTCGTCGCCCACGACATGGGTCCGGACAAGTACGCCAATCACGTGCTGGGGCTGCTGGGCCAGAACGGCGAGGACACCTCGGTGAAGGAGCAGGGACAGCAACTGCTCGATGGGCTCAAGACGAGCGCCAACCCGGTGGACCAGACGGCGTACGAGAAGATCATGCAGAGCTTCGCCGACCAGGCGGGCATCGGCCAGCGCGTCAAGGTCCGGGGTTACGAGGAGTGAGGTGTCCCGCGTCCCGGTCCGTGAGCGGGGCACGGGCCGGCGGGCGGGCGGCACTGCCCGTCACGCGAAGGCGCGCCACTTCCCGGTTCGACTAGAGTGGTGGCGATGCCTCCCTCATGGCCCCCTGACGACAGAGACCCCGGGCAGCCCCAGGACGAGACCCAGCCTCTGACCCCACCGCCCCGGGAGCGCACCGCTCCCGCGGGTCCGCGGGCGAGGCAGGCCCATACGCCCTATCTCCAGGACCGTTCGGAGCCGGAGGGGCCCGAGCTGCGCCGGGGCGAGCGGGTCGATCGCTACGTCATCCTCAAGGCCGTGGGCGAGGGGGGCATGGGCGTGGTGTATGCCGCCTATGATCCGGAGCTGGATCGCAAGGTGGCGCTCAAGCTGCTGCGCCTGGAGATGAACGACGCGGAGCAGGGGCGGGCCCGGTTGTTGCGCGAGGCCCAGGCCATGGCGCGCGTCTCCCATCCCAACGTGTGCTCCGTGTACGACGTGGGGACGTTCGGCGAGCAGGTCTTCATCGCCATGGAGTTCATCTCCGGCTCCACGCTGCACCAGTGGCTGAAGCAGGAGCGCTCGTGGCGGGACGTGCTGAGGGTGTTCCTCCAGGCGGGCCAGGGCCTCGAGGCGGCACACGCGGCGGGGCTGGTGCACCGCGACTTCAAGCCGGCCAACGTGCTCATCGGCAAGGATGATCGCGCGTTCGTGACGGACTTCGGTCTGGCGCGGCTGGTGTCCTCCAACGAAGAGGAAGAGGAGGATCCCTCCGCCTCGCTCGCGTTGCCTCCGGGGAGGATGGGCGAGAGCTCGCCCGGGGTCTCCTCGTCCGTCACCCAGGTCGGGGTGGTGGTGGGCACGCCCAACTACATGCCTCCCGAGCAGTACCTCGGGAATACGCCGGACGCGCGCTCGGACCAGTTCAGCTTCTGCGCCGCGCTCTTCAAGGCCCTCTACCGGACGCGCCCCTTCGAGCCCAAGCAGATGGCCGCGGCCGCCGCGGAGCTGGGCGAGCGGTCCACGGCTTCGCTGGCGATCCAGGCGCCCCCCTCCAGCTCCAAGGTACCCGCCTGGGTGCGGCGCGCGGTGCTCAAGGGGTTGTCGCTCCGCCCGGAGGAGCGGTTCGCCTCCATGAGGGCGCTGCTGGACGCGCTGTCGCAGGAGCCCCGGCGGGCGGCGAAGCGCCAGGGACTGATGGTGGCGGCGGGCCTGTCGGTGGCGCTGATCGCTGCGGTGGGCGTGCAGACGCACCGGCAGAGCCAGATTTGCGCCGGGTCGGACCAGCTCATGGCGCGGTCGTGGAACCCGGAGATGCGCCAGAAGCTGGAGGCGGCGTTCTCCGCGACGGGCAGGGCCTTCGCGCCGGAGGTGGCCCGGAGCGTGGGCCAGGTGCTGGACACGTACGCGGGCGAGTGGGTGCGCCAGCACACCGAGGCGTGCGAGGCCACGCGGGTGCGCGGCGTGCAGACCGAGGAGCTGCTGTCGCTTCGGGTGGTGTGCCTGGAGCGGCATCGCCAGGACTTCCAGGCGCTGGCCCACCTGCTCACGGAGGCGGACCGCAAGCTGGTGGATCGCGCGGTGGACGCCGTCAACGGCCTGCCCTCGCCGCGGGAGTGCCAGGACATCGTCTCCCTGTCCACCCAGGCCAGCCTGCCGGCGGACCCGGCCCTGCGCGGACAGATAGAGCAGCTCGCCACGGAGCTGTCCGCGGTGAAGGCGCTCGGCAGGGCGGGGCGCTACAAGGCCGCGCTGAGCCAGGCCCAACAGCTCGAGCCCAAGGTGCTGGCCACCGGCTACCTGCCGCTCCAGGCCGAGCTGCGCAGCAGCCTGGGGTGGTACCAGCAGACCGTGGGCGACCTCGAGTCCGGGGCTTTCCAGGTGGAGCAGGCGATCAATGACGCCGAGGCGGGCAAGGCGGATCGCCTGAAGGTCGATGCGATCAACCGGTTGGTGTTCATTCTCGGCCTCCAGGGCCAGGAGAAGCAGGCGGAGCAGTGGGCCCGGCTGTCGGGCTCGGCGCTGAGCCGCATGGGAGGAGATACGCTCCTGGCCAGCGAGCTGGAGGGCAACCTGGGCACCGTGGCCCTGCGCCAGGGCAACTACCCGGAGGCGAAGCGGCGCTTCGAGAAGACGCGCGAGCTGCAGCTGAAGGTGATGGCGCCGGAGGATCTCCGGAGCACGTGGACGACGTACAACCTGGGGGTGGCCGCCCTGATGATGGGCGAGCGCGAGCGCGCGTTGGAGCTGCTGAACGAGGCGCGCGGCCGGATGGAGGCCCTCCTGGGCAAGAGCCATCCCCATGTGGCGGACTGCCACTCCATGCTCGCCTGGGCGAACCGGGAGCTGGGCCGCCTGGAGCCGTCGCTGACGCACGCGCGGACGGCGGTGGACATCCAGAAGGCCATGTTCGGTGAGGAGCACCCGGCCGTGGCGGATGCGCTGGACGCGGTGGGGATGAGCCTGATCGCGCTCGAACGCCACGACGAGGCGCGCACGACCTTCGAGACCGCGCTGGCGATGAAGGAGAAGGCGCTGGGGTCCGACAGCCCGGACCTGTCCTTCTCGTACGATGGCATCGGCCAGGCGCTGCTGGCGGCGGGGCGCGCGGAGGAGGCCATCGCTCCCCTGGAGAAGGCGCTCTCCTTCGAGGACGTGGAGCCGGAGCCCCTGGCGGAGAGTGGTTTCGCCCTGGCGCGGGCCCTCTGGCAGTCGGAGAAGGACTTCGTCCGGGCACTCGCCGAGGCCTCCAAGGCCCGCGAGCGCTTCGTCCAGGTGGGCAAGCAGGAGCGCGTGGCCGAGGTGGAGGCGTGGTTGAAGTCCCACCCGGTGCCCGAGGAGAAGCCGAGGTCCTCGCGCGCCAAGGCCCTGTCCTCGAAGCGCAAGAGGGGCCTGGTCCGCTCCGTGCCGTAGGCTCACGCGGCGCCCGGCCCCTCGCTCCGGGTGCTCAGGACATGCCGCGCGCGGGGATCAGCGCTCGCGGCAGCCAGCCTCCCATCCTCGAGCCCTCGCGCCGCTCGGCGTGCGCCGGGGTGAGGCTCCGGCCGAGTGCCGCGAAGAGCATGTGCACTCCGCGCACGGCGAGCCGGGCCTCGTCGGCGAGCGCCGCGCGTCCCCGCTCCTCCACGGGCATGCGATCCAACGTATCGAGCAGGTGCGCCCGGTAGGCCTCTCCGTCCAGGTGGGTGGAGTGGCGGAGGAAGACGGTGCCCGCGTTCCCACGCAGCCCGAGTGCCCGGGCGATACCGGTGCCCGTCTGGCCCGCGCCGGGCAGCGGTGTGGCGTAGAGCACCCAGGCGTGCGCGGCGAGCAACCCGGGGGCCTCGTCGCACAGGAGCCCGAGCCGCTCCACGTACGGCGCCGCGTGGTGGCGGGGCGTGCTCGAGTACCAGCCCGGGCCGAGCAGGGCGCGCAGATCGTCCTGCAACAGCTCGTTGCGCCACAGCTCGGGCAGGCAGAGGGGGCCCACCGTGGGGTGCGCGCGGTTCCACATGAGCGCCCACTCCAGCTCCGCGTAGAGCGCCTGGAGGCTGGACAGGAGCCGCACGTAGTCACTCCGCTCCAGCGTGCCCCTCGCGAGCCGCAGGGCGAGGGGCGTGCGCATCACGGCCTGCGCCTCGTCGGCGGTGACCCGCCGCAGCAGCTCCGTCAGCGTGCTCACTGCTTCCACCCTCCGGCGGTGACCGGCTCGGCAGTCCGCTCGGGGGCCCGGGACAGGGCCCGCAGCGCATCGCCCATCGTGTGCCAGACCGCGTGCAGCGTGTCCTCGTCCATGCGGATCGTCATGGGTCCGAGGCTCAGGTGGATGTGCCCGCAGGTGCAGCGCGCTACTTCCGCGCTGGGGCCGTGGGCCAGGAGGGTGCGGCAGCAGGTAGGAGTCGGCATGGAGTCCCTCGTCACTCGAGATGTGGGGCGATAATGATTCTGATTATCGTTTTCAAAATCAAGATGCACCAAGAAGGGCAGGCGGTCAAGCCTGGGGAAGAGGAGTGCCCGGAGGCGGACGCTCAGAGCACCTTGCGGGGCTGGACGAGGGCGTTGGCGAAGAGGAGGCCGGCGACGAGGGCCACGGCCACCATGAGCATGGAGAAGGCGGTGTCCACGCCGGCGAGCACGTCGCGTGCGAGCAGGGACTCCATGCTGCGGAAGCCGATGCTGCCGGGAACGAGCAGCATGATGGCGGGCACGAGGGTGATGACGGCGGGACGGTTGCGCACGCGGGCGAGCAGGTTGGTGACGATGCCGACGATGAGCGCGCCGACGAACGCGCCCAGCTGGGGCCCGAGGACCTGGGTGCCCAGGCGAGAGCCCGCGTAGGCCAGCGTTCCGGCCACGGTGATCCACCCCCAGTCCCGGGGCCGGGCGCGGAAGATGACGCTCACCGCGAACAGCATCGACACCAGGGCGAGGGGCTCCGTCCAGGCGGGGAGCGCCGGGAGGGGACCCATCTTGGCGGGCAGGGGGAACCAGGCCGCCAGCCGGGTGCCGAGCGCCACGCCGAAGCCGAGCTCGAGGAACACGATCGCCGCGCCGGTGAGCCGCGACGTGCCGGAGATGAGGTTCCGGGTGGCGAGCTCGTTGAGGGCCACGGTGAGGCTGAGGCCGGGCAGCAGCACGATGAGACCCGCGAGGGTGACGATCTGCACCGACAACGGGCCCACGAGACTGGCCGCCACCACGGCCAGCGCCGAGGAGAGGATGGCGGCGATGGGCTCCAGCACCCAGACCGTGGAGGGCTGCCGCCGTGTCCAGGTGTCCAGCCCACCGACGAGGAGGGAGATCAGCGCCGCCACGCCCATTTCGCGCGGGCCACCGCCGAAGAGCCGTGCGCCGCCGACGGCGGCCAGGGCCCAGCACAGCAGGAGCAGGGCGTTGCCATAGCGGGGAGGCTCGGCGAGGACGGCCTCCACGCGCTCGGCGCCCTCCTCGGGGGAGAGATCGCCCCGGATGACCGCGTCCGCGAGCGAGTCGAGGCTCGCCAGCCGTCCGAGGTCCATGTCCCCGGGCTCCACGCGGATGAGGCAGGTCTGGAGGGCCTCGGGGGGGCCGAAGGACGCGAAGATGGAGGTGGGAGTGGAGAAGAAGCGGGCCTCCAGACCCAGCCGTTGCGACACCAGCCGCATCTGCTCCTCCAGCCGGTGGGCGGGAGTGCCATAGCGGTGCAGCGCCTGCCCGAGCCGCAGCGTGAAGGCCACGGAGGGTCCAGGGGGAGGCGGCTGGAGCGCGATGAGTTGTTCGGCCGGGAGCACGGGGCGCACATCGCAGAGGCCTTCGGGGGTGTCAAACGAAGCCTCCGTCAGCCCGCCAGCATGCTTGCTCCCAAGGCGTGACTTCCAGGACTTCTCCTTCCTGGGTGAGCAGGGCAAGCTGCACGCCTTCTTCCCCGATGCTCCGGGCCAGGAGTCCTGACGGTCATGCTCTTCACCACGCCGCTGTCCACGCCCCGCCTGCTGCTGCGCGAGTTCGAGGAGGACGACTGGCGTGCCACCCACCCCTACGAGTCCGACCCGGAGGTGGTGCGCTACCAGTCCCACGGTGTCCGCACCTCCGAGGAGAGCCGGGACTACATCCGCCGGGTGAGGGCCCTGGCCAGCGAGACACCCCGGCGCGTCTATGACCTGGCCGTGGTGCTGCGCGACGGCAACCGGCTCATCGGGCGCTGTGGCATGCACGTCAACAACCCCGAGATGAACGAGGCCATGCTCTGGTACGTCCTCGATCGCTCGCGGTGGGGCAAGGGCTACATCCCCGAGGCGGTCCAGGCGCTCGTGGACTTCGGTTTCGGGACGCTCGGGCTGCACCGCGTCTGGGCCGACTGCGACCCGCGCAACCCCGCCTCCTTCCGGGTGATGGAGAAGCTGGGCATGCGCAAGGAGGCGCACTTCCGCGAGAACGTCTTCCTCAAGGGCGAGTGGTGTGACTCCCTCATCTACGCCCTGCTCGATCACGAGTGGCGGGCTCGCGCCGCGGCCCGGTCCTCCTCGACATAGAGCAAGGCCGGGCGAGGCGGTACTCGCCCCGTCCGGCCTCGTGCGCTCCGTTCCCTTGCTTCAGTGGACGGAGGTGTAGTCATCGAGCGTCGGCAGTGGCGGGATGGCGCCGCGCTCGCGCTCGCTCTCCGAGGAGGCGGAGGCCTGGAACTCGTCCTCCCGTCCGCTCACGTCCTCGGTCTGCCCCGACAGCTTCGTCTCGAGCTGGTCGCCGAGGTTGGAGATGCGCTCCTTCACCTTGGCCTTGGCCGGCTCGATGAGCTGCCGCTCACGGCTGGTCACCGGGATGAGGCTGGCGCACAGCGCGCCAATCGCCAGGCCGCCGATGGCCAGCAGCACCGGGTTCTCGGACACGGTGTCGTACCAGCCCGACGTCCGCTGGGTCATCTCGTGCCGGCTGGGGATGTGCTCGCGAAGCCCGGAGGCCTTGTCCTTCGCCATGTCGACGAGGCCGCTGGCGCGCTCCTTGAGATCCGAGGCCTTCTCCTTCGCCATGTCCACGGCACCCGAGGCGCGTGCCTTCAACCCGCTCTCGTCCTGGGTGCTATCGCCCATGTAGCTGGAGCCGACGTTCACGGCGCCCACGTCGGTGCTGGTGCGCACGCCGATGTCACTGCCCAGCGAGCCCCGCACGTCACCGGTGGGCCGCATCAGGCCACCTTCGGGTGCTGGCACCAGGGACATGTCCCGGTCGTACCCGCTGTGCAGGTGATGGTCGTGGCGTACGTCGAAGACCTTCTTCATCAGCACCGAGCCCACGCCCGCGCCGATGACAGCCCCCAACATGCTCCAGCCCTTGGGCGTGTCCGCCCGCTCCTTGATTTCCGTCGTTCTGCGCATCACCGCCTCCTTGGCGTGCGTCCTCAGTTCGTCAACCTTCTCCGTTGCTCGCTCCCTGGCCTGCTCCTTCAACTCCATCACCTTGGTGGAGGCGACCTCCTTGAGGTGCTCCTTCTCCATGCGGCGGGCCAGCTCATCGGCGAGCTCGCTCATGCGTGCCCGTGCATCTGTGATTTCACGGATTGGAACGTCCTGCTCGCCCATTGAGAGTCCTCCTTCAGGGTTTGAATGGTCTGGTTGGGAGCGTGGATCTCCTTCATGCGGTTGAGGCCCACCTTGGCGATGCCCGCGCCGATGCCGCAGAAGAGCACCGTGACGATGAGCGCCGCGGCCCACAGCGGCAGCAGCAGATCCAACGCGAAGACGGCGAAGAGCGTGAAGGCGATGCCGCCGAGCAGGAGCAGCCCTCCGCCCACGCCCAGCATCACGCCGCCCGCCTTGACCTTCGTCGCCTCCTGGCGGATTTCTGTCTTCGCGAGCGTCACCTCCGCGCGGATCAGCCGCCGGGCCTGATCGAAGAATTCACCCAGCAGCGAACCGAACGCGCGGTCCGACATGCCATCACCCGGAATGGTGCGCTCCTCGTAGTTGTAGCTTCTCCGTGTCCCTGGATTCTCCGGTTGCATCGTGTCCTCCCTATTCCTTCAGCAGCCGGGCGGCGAGGAACCCCACGGCGATGCAGCCAGCGAAGAAGGGAGCGGGCCGCTCACGGATGAACTGCCTGGCGTCGCTCACCAGCTCCTCGGTGGAGCCCTGCTCGATGCGGTCCGAGAACTTGCGGATGTAGCCCACGGCGCCACCGATCAGCTGCTGAGAGAAGCCATCGGCGTTCTGAGAGGCGTTCTCCAGCGTCGAGACGAAGCCCTGGAGTCCCTTGATGAGCTCGCCCTTCCGGTCGTCGATCTGGTGGTAGACCCGATCCCGGGTTACACCGGTGAAGCGCTTCACCTGTTCCTTGCCCTGGGACGCGAAGCCCGTGTCCTGCTCCGAGACGTCACGGCCGCCCATCGACGTGCCGGTGGCGGTGAAGCTGGAACCCTGGATTCCTCCTTCAGTGACGGTTGCCATGCGGTCTCCTCCGAGTAGGTTGGAATGGAGTACTGCTCATGCAGGAATGACCCACACATGACAGAAGCTAGGCACGCCCAGGCAGGCGCCATGGAATGGGCGGGAATCGCTCGCGGAGCGGGCAGCGGAGAGGGACGTTCGGATTGCGGGAATAGAAATGCGCGGTGTGGGAAGCTCCAACGGAAGGGGCGTTGATGGCGAGGAAGCCGAAGACACCGCGATGGTTGGAGGCCGCGCGCCGGCGCACGATGCCGGTGCCGGAAGGGAGCCGCGCGGACTGGCTGGCGCGTGCCCTGGGACGCGCGGGAGTGATGCCGCGGGCCGAGGCGGAGCGGGCCATCCGCGAGGGGCGGGTGGAGGTGGACGGGCGCGTGGCGCACGACCCCTTCGCACAGGTGCACGAAGGGAGCGCGGTGCGGGTGGATGGGCAGCCGCGCACGTTGGAGGCGCGGACGCTGGCGCTGATGTTCCACAAGCCCGCGGGGGTGGTGGTGCACGGGAGTGATCCCGAGGGAATCGGCACCGTCTTCGAGCGCTTGCGGCCGGTGCTGCCGCCGGAGCTGCTCGGGTATGAGTGGTACGCGGTGGGGCGGCTGGACCGGGACACCACGGGCCTGTTGCTCTTCACCAACGAGGAGCGGCTGGTGGCGCACGCGACTTCTCCCGAGACGCACGTGCCCAAGCGCTACGTGGCGGAGGTAGAGGGCAGGCCCTCGGAGGTGGCCCTCCAGACGCTGCGCGAGGGCGTGTTGCTCGAGGATGGACCGGCCCGGCCAGCGGTGGCTCGGCTGCTGGCTCCCAGCCGGGTCGAGCTGGTGCTCACGGAGGGGCGGCACCACCAGGTGAAGCGGATGCTGGCGGCGGTGGGGCACCCGGTGCGGACGCTGCACCGCGAGGCCGTGGGCGAGCTGGTGCTGGACGTGCCGGAGGGCTCCTGCCGGCTGCTCACGGACGCCGAGGTGGAGCGAGGCCTTGGCTTCGCCGAGGGGCGGCGATGACGGCGTCCTCCTTTACCCTGCTACTCGTGGACGACAGCCCCGAGGACCGGGGCACCTGGGCGGCGTTCCTGCGACAGGAACAGGACCACACCTGGTCCTTCATCGAATCGGAGGACGCGGAAGAGGGGCTCGCGCTCTGTCTGGCCCATCCCGTGGACTGCGTCATCCTCGACTACGGGTTGCCGGGGATGGACGGCCTGGGCTTCCTGCGGCGGTTGAAGGAGGTGCTCGGCGAGGCGGCTCCTCCGGTGGTGCTGGTGACGGGGCGGGGCAGTGAAAGGGTGGCGGTGTCGGCGATGAAGGCGGGTGCCTCGGACTACCTGATCAAGTCCGACATCACCCCGGCGAGCCTCTACCGGGCGACGCACAACGCCATCGAGAAGGCCGTGTTGGAGCGCCGCCACCGTGAGGCCGAGCGGGAGCGGGACGCCGTATTGGCGCGCGAGCGGGCGGCGCGGGCCGAGGTCGAGGCGCTCGTGCGCGAGCGCGAGCGGCTGCTGGGCGAGGCGGAGGCACAGCGTGCCCTCTTCGATGCCGTCCTCCAGCAGATGCCCTCGGGTGTCCTCGTGGCGGAGCCCTCCGGCAAGCTGCTGCTGGCCAGCGCGCGCGTGGAGCAGATTCTTCGCTACCCCTTCCGGGCCTCGCAGGGGGTGAGCGAGTACGGAGACGCCCTCCGGGGCATCCACCCGGACGGCCGGCCCTACCGCTGTGAGGAGTGGCCCCTGTCCCGAAGCCTCCTCTCCGGTGAGGTGGTGGAGGGCGAGGAGGTGGAGGTGGCGCGCGCGGACGGCAGCCGCGTCACGCTCAGCATCTCCTCGGGTCCGGTGCTCGATGCGCGAGGGCAACGGATAGCGGGCGTCGCCACCTTCATGGACGTGACGGCGAGGAAGCGCGTCGAGGCCGAGTTCGACAACTTCTTCCGTCTCTCGCACGATCTGCTGGCCGTGGCGGGGACGGATGGCTTCTTCAAGCGCGTCAACCCCGCCTTCTCCCAGACGCTGGGCTGGAGCGAAGAGGAATTGCTCTCCCGTCCCTTCGCCAGCCTCCTGCACCCGGAGGATCTCTCGGCCACCCGCTCCGAGGTGGAGAATCTCGCCCGGGGAGGGCACACGCTGCACTTCGAGAACCGCTACCGGTGCAGGGATGGGAGCTATCGCTGGTTGTCGTGGACGTCGGCGTCGATGGCGGAGCAGGGACTCATCTTCGCCGTGGCGCGGGACGTGACGCAGACGAAGCGCCTGGAGGCGGCCCTGCGGGAGAGTGAAGCGCGCTACCGTGAGCTCGCCGTCCAATACGAGCGGCAGGCGCGCACCTTCGACACCATGCTGACCGCCCATCCGGACTTCATGTACCTGTTCGACCGGCGGCACCGCTTCACCTACGTCAACCGCTCGTTGTTGCAGCTCTGGGGCAAGCGGTTGGAG
The DNA here is from genome assembly GCF_024623785.1 of Archangium lipolyticum. Taxonomy (NCBI): domain Bacteria; kingdom Pseudomonadati; phylum Myxococcota; class Myxococcia; order Myxococcales; family Archangiaceae; genus Archangium; species Archangium lipolyticum. The sequence continues at coordinate 194,950 of NZ_JANKBZ010000008.1, read as the reverse complement.
GAGGCGGTGGGGAGGAACTTCCAGGAACTGGGCTATCCCCCCGAGCTGGTAGAGAAGCACCGGCGGCAGCTCGACGAGGTGCTGCGCACGGGGAGGCCCGTGCGTGGCGACAACCCGTACACGAGCGCCTCCGGCACTGGCCATTACGAGTACATCTACGCCCCCATCTTCGGACCGGACGGGCAGGTGGAGGCCATCGCGGGCACCAGCCGCGACATCACCGAGCGCAAGCGCGCCGAGGAGGAGCTGCGGCGCCGGGCCGAGTTCGCGCAGCAGCTGGTCGGCATCGTCAGCCACGATTTGCGCAACCCCATCACCGCCATTCTCCTCGGTGCGCAGAGCCTCCTGCGGCGGCGGAACGGTCTGGATGAGAGCCAGGCGCTGACCGCCACCCGCATCCAGTCCTCGGCCGAGCGCGCCGCCCGCATGGTGAGGGACTTGCTGGACTTCACCCAGGCGCGCCTGGGCGGCGGCATCCCCATCCATCCCGCTCCGCTCGACCTGCACGCCCTCACCCGCCAGGTGCTGGACGAGGTGCGGATGAGCTACCCCGAGCGGAGCTTCCGGGTGGACTCGGAGGGGGACGGGCAGGGGCAGTGGGACCCCGACCGCCTGGCCCAGGTCATCACCAACCTGGTGTCCAACGCGGCGAAGTACAGCCCCGCGGGTACCCTCGTCACGGTGGTGACGCGCGGCCATGACGGCCAGGTCTCCCTGGAGGTCCACAACACGGGCGACCCCATCCCTCCCGAGCTGCGTCAGCGTCTCTTCCAGCCCATGACGCGAGGCGCCTCCGAGGTGGATCGGGCGAGCCGCAGCATCGGCCTGGGCCTCTTCATCGTGGACAGCATCGTCCGGGCCCATGGGGGCTCCGTCGACGTGAGCTCCAGCGCTGGCGAGGGCACGACCTTCACGGTGCGGCTGCCGCGTCACGTCCCGGTGCGGTCCCACCCCCTCTCTCCGAAAGTGGAGTGAGGGGCTTCACCCCTCGCGCCGTGCGGACTCCCGCACCACGACCCGGGCGCGCTCGGCCAGCATGTGGCTCCCGGGCAGCTCCCGCCCGAGCAGTCGCGGGACGGCGAGCGCGAGGCTGACGGAGTTGGTGAGGACACAGCCCCGGACGTCCTCCAGCTGCTCCCGCCCCACCGTGCGCTCCACCACCGGCATGTCCCCGAGCCGTCCTTCCTCCAGCAGCACGGAGCGGATGATGCCCGGGAGGCAGGGGACCTCCAGGGGCGGAGTCACCACCGCGTCTCCCACGAGGAAGAACAGATTGCCGTTCGGCGCCTCGCAGAGCTCCCCGGCCTCGTTGGCGAAGACCGTTCCCCGGCCGAAGTGCGCGTACTGCCGCAGGTACGAGATGCTCTTGTGTCTCAGGGTGGGGTCGCCCCTCCGGTAGCAGCGGTCCTCCAGCGCGTCGAGGACGGTGTGCGCCTGGGGGGCCGGCAGTTCCCGGAAGGACAGCAGCAGCCGCCCATCTCCCGCCACCAGCTTGCCCACGCCGGTGAAGCGAGGCCCCAGGCTGGCATCCGCCTCCAGGCATCGATGCAGGGAGTCGAGGACGGACCTGGCGGTGAGCACGTCCTCGGGTGGCGCGCGCACGCAGGCCGCATGGGCCTCGAGGCTCGACCGGAGCCGCGCGAGGTGCCGCTCCAGGAACATGGGCACGCCCCCGGTGACGAGGAACGTCTCGAAGAAGCCCGCGCCGAAGAAGAACGACTGGAGGAAGTCCTGGAGCCGCAGCTCCTCCCACCGCCGCACCTCTCCGTTCACCGCGACCGTGTCCATCATCCGATTCGCGCCTCCAGGAACCTCGCGAGCAACGTGGTGCCGTGCGGCGTGAGGAAGGACTCGGGATGGAACTGGATGCCCTCCACCCATGGGTACTCGCGATGGCGCAGTCCCATCACCAGCTCTCCGCACCAGGCGGAGACCTCCAGGCAGTCCGGAAGGCTCGCCCGCTCCACCACCAGCGAGTGGTAGCGCGCGGCCACGAAGGGATGGGGCAGTCCCCGGAAGACGCCCCGGCCATCGTGGTGGATGTCGGCCGTCTTCCCGTGCACGGGCACCGGGGCCCGCACGACGCGCCCTCCGAACACCTGGCCGATGGACTGGTGCCCCAGGCACACCCCGAGCACCGGCACCCGGCCCGCGAAGGCGCGGATGACCTCCAGCGAGATGCCGGCCTCGTTCGGCGTACAAGGGCCCGGCGAGATGACGATGCGATCCGGCCGCAGCGCCTCCACCCCGGCGAGGGTGAGGGCATCGTTGCGCACCACCTTCAGCTCCGCCCCGAGCCCGCCCAGCGCCTGCACGAGGTTGAAGGTGAAGGAGTCGAAGTTGTCGATGAGCAGCATCATTTCGCGCCCTCCGCCGGCCGTGCGGACAGCGCCAGCAGCGGCGAGCGCGCCTTGTGCAGCGTCTCCTGGTACTCGCGCCTCGGCTCCGAGTCGTGGACGATGCCCGCCCCCACCTGCACCCAGGCCCGTCCGCCTTTCAGCACCACCGTGCGGATGACGATGTTGAGGTCCATCTCGCCCGTGAAGCTCAGGTATCCGAGCGAGCCCGTGTAGAGGCCCCGCGCGTGTGGCTCCAGCTCGGTGATGATCTGCATGGTGCGGATCTTCGGCACCCCGGTGATGGTGCCGCCCGGGAACACCGCCGCCACCACGTCGAGCGGCTCCACTCCCGGCGCCAGCCGGCCCACCACCTCGGACTCGATGTGGAGCACGTGGGCGTACTCGATGATCTCCATCAGCTTCGTCACCTGGACGCTCCCGTAAGTGCAGACGCGCCCCAGGTCGTTGCGCTCCAGATCCACCAGCATCGCGTGCTCGGCCCGCTCCTTCTCGCTGGTGCGCAGCTCGTGTACGAACCGGGCGTTCTCCTCTGGTGTTCCCTTGCGCCGCGTGCCCGCGATCGGCCGGGTGATGGCCCTGCCGTCCTCCACCCGCACCAGCCGCTCGGGCGAGGCGCTCACCACCTCGAAGCCGTCCACCTCCAGGTAGCTGGCGAAGTGCACCGGGCTGATGGCCGAGAGGGCTTCGTACAGCTCCAGCGCGGGCAGCCTGGGCTCCACCTCCAGCCGCTGCGAGAGGTTGACCTGGTAGGTGTCTCCCGCGCGGATGTATTCCTGTACGCGCTCCACCGCTCGCTGGTAGCCCTCCTGCGTGAAGTTGGAGCGCCAGGGCACGTCCGGCGTCTGTCCGTCCTCGAGGTGCCAGGCGCGCGCCGGAGGCGTTGTGGAGGCCACCGCGCGTACCACCCGCTCCAGCTCCTCCAACCGTCGCAGGCAGTCCTCGTGGTCGTCGCCCGTGGCCACCACGAGCGCCCGGCTCTCCTGGTGGTCCACCGCCACGAACGTGTCCACGAAGTCCAGCGCGATGTCCGGCAGTCCCAGATCGTCGTTCCCGTGGCGCGGCAGGGACTCGAAATGGTGCGCCGCCTCGTAGGCGAAGAAGCCCACCGCTCCACCACAGAAGAGCGGCATCCCTGGAAGGCGCACACCGCGAAAACGTCTCAGGAGCCCTCGCAAGGTGGTCAGTGGCTCCCCCGGTTGGGGTTCGCCGTTGATCTCGCACCTTCCTCCCTTCGCCCTGAACGTCAGGAAGGGTCTGGCTCCCACGAAGGAGTAGCGGCCTTCGTTCGAGGCTCGGGTGCTTTCGAGCAGGATGCGGTGTCCCGGCGGCAGGGCTCGCAGCAGGTCCACCGGTCTCCGGCCGTGCAGCTCCACCACACGGACGAGGGGGACCTGGTTGTAGCCCTCCGCCACGAGCGCCTCGAAGCGCTCGCGGTCCAACGGAGAGGGGGGCGGGGTCGGGGGGACCGGCATGGGCGGGCTTGTAACAAAGGCCACGCCTTCATGGGCCCCGGGTTCGACCCGGGAGACGAGAGACCCTCACCCCGTCCCTCTCCCAGGGGGAGAGGGGAGGGGGGCTCAGTGAGCGTGCCCGGCCGACTGCGGCTGGTAGGTGACGGAGAGGATGCGCAGGCGCTTGTGCTTTCCGCCAGGTAGCTCCCACTCGATCTCCTGCCCCTCCGAAAGTCCGAGCAGCGCCGCTCCCACGGGCGCCAGCACGGATACCCGCCCCTGCTGGAGCGACGCGTCCTTCGGATAGGACAGTGTCACCTCCCGCTTCTCGTGCGTGTCCTCGTCCTCGTACACCACCCGGCTGTTCATCGTCACGACGTCGGGCGGCACCTGGGTGGGCTCCACCACCTCCGCGCGCAGCAACTCCGCATCGAGCGCTTCCGCCAGATCTCCCGCGGTCGTATCGATGAGGGTTCGCAGCCGCTCCATGTCGGTCGACGTGACCACGATCCTCGGCTCTTGCGTGCTCATGACTGCTCAATCCTTTGACCCTACGTGTGGCCGGTCAACCAAGCAGGTTCCGAGCCGTGCCTGCATGGCGGCAGGGCGTCTGAAACCAGACGCCCCACCGGGCGTCACCCTGACGGCACGTCCGGGATTGACCGTTCGTACGAAACCCAGACGCACCGCGTCGTCAACGGTTAGCCTTCCCTCCTCATGAGTGCTCCACGCGACCCTGTCTACCTGGACCACAATGCCACCACGCCGCTGCTGCCCGAGGTGGTGGACGCCATGCTCCCGTATCTGCGCGAGCACTTCGGCAACCCCTCCAGCGCGCACGTCTATGGACGCCGGGCCCGCGAGGCCGTCGATCGGGCTCGGGCCCAGGTGGCGGCGCTGCTCGGCGCCGCCCCGGAGGAGCTCTTCTTCGTCGCGCATGGGACGGAGGCCAACAACCTCGCCATCCGTGGCGTGGCGGCCGCGCTCCCGGAGAAGCGGCACGTGTTGACCTCCGTCATCGAGCACCCGGCCACCACCGAGCCCTGCCGCGAGCTGGAGAAACACGGCACGCGGGTGACATGGCTCCCGGTGGATGGGGACGGCCGGATCCGCGTCGACGAGGCCGTGGCGGCACTGCGGAGCGACACGGCGCTCGTCACCCTCATGCATGCCAACAACGAGACGGGCGTGCTGCAGCCCATCTCCGAGGTGGCCCTCGAGGCCCGCGCCCGTGGGGTGCTGGTACACACCGATGCGGCCCAGTCGGTGGGCAAGCTACCCGTGTCCGTCGATGGGCTGGGCGTGGACCTGCTCACGGTGGTGGGCCACAAGTTCGGCGCCCCCAAGGGCGTGGGCGCACTGTACGTGCGCCGGGGAACGCCGCTGCGTCCGGTCCTGCTCGGGGCGGGGCATGAGCGGGGCCTGCGCCCGGGCACGGAGAACGTCGCGTCCATCGTGGGGCTCGGGGCGGCCTGCGAGGTGGCCCTCCGCACGGTGGAAGGCGAGGAGACGCGGATGCGCAGGCTGCGGGGCGAGCTCTGGACGCGGCTGCGGGCGCGCATCCCGGGACTGGTGCTCAATGGCCACCTGGAGGAGCGGTTGCCGAACACCCTCAACGTGCGCTTCCCCGGTGTGAGCGGCTCCGCGCTCCTGGCCGCGGCTCCCGAGGTGGCTGCCTCCACGGGCTCGGCGTGCCACGCGGGCGAGGAGTCCGCCTCCTCCATCATCACCGCGATGGGTGTGGCTCCCGGGGAGGCGCTCGGCTCGGTGCGCCTGTCCCTGGGCCGGACGACGACGCTTGGGGACGTGATGACCGCCGCGGAAGCGCTCATCGGGGCCTGGCGGCGCCTGTCCCCACCCAGGTGAAAGACCGGGCCCACCTGGGCCATACTCGGGCTCCCCCCACCGACGAGGAGCCACCTTGGCGGAGTCTCCCCCCGCGTCCTCACAGACGGCGTTCATCCAACAGCTCAACTTCTGGGCCCGCGATGCGAGCAACGAGTCGGCCGCGCTCCTGGGCGCCTTCGCGCTCGGGTTGTTCGCCCACCTCCCGGACGAGGGCTCCGCCGTGCCGGTGTCCCTGGAGACGCTCGCCTCCCGCATCGGCGGTACCGTGCGAGGCACGCGCTCCGTCCTCGAGCCGCTGGTGGGGCTCGGCTTCGTCCGGCTGGAGGAGGGGAGGGGGTATTCGCTCCCGGTGGCGAGCGCCTTCCTCCGCCGCCCCGACTTCGCCGCCCGGATGCGCGAGGCGCTCGGCTGGTGGCTCGTGTCCGCGAAGCTGCCCGAGGCCGTCCGCACCGGCGCTCCGGTGGACTGGCACGGGGAGTCCCGCGACCTGCTCGGGTGGTACCGGAAGGAGTTCCTGGAACCCCGGGCCCCCGTGTCGAGCACCACCGCCGAGGACTACGACGACCGTGCCGCGCGCAACTTCCTCCGCACCCAGGCGCTCGTGACGAGCGGTGAGGTGGGTCTGCTGGAGGCGCTGGTGTCCGGACCCCGGCCGCTCGCGGAGCTGGCGAAGGCCACCGGCTCCCATCCCGAGGCGCTGCGCGTGCTGCTGGAGGTGCTCGTGTCCATGGGCCTCGTCCAGCGGGAGGCGGAGTCCTTCGGGTACACCGAGCTGGCCGGCCGCTCCCTGGACGCGAGCAGCCTGCCGTACTTCCAGCGCGCCTTCCCGGCCACCATGGACTACTGGGAGGCCTTCGGGCACCTGGACGAGGCCGTCACCCAGCGGAAGTTCCGGTTGGATCTGCGCGACCCCGAGACGGCGAAGCGCATCTACCAGCGCAACGCCTCGCGCATCACCGGCATCTTCGCCTCGCACGTGAAGCTGGGCCGCAAGGCCGCGGAGCTCGTCGCCTCCATGCGTCCGCTGAAGGAGGCTCGGGTCCTGGACGTGGGCACCGGCTCGGGTGTCTGGGGCGCCGCCTTCGGGCTGGCGGACCCCACGGTGCACGTCACCTACCTGGACTCCGAGCACGTCCTGGAGCAGGTGAAGCCCAACATCGCGAAGCTCAAGCTGGACGGCCGTGCACGCTATTGGGCCGGGGACTGCCTCTCCGTGGACTACGGCGAGGCGCAATACGATCTCATCCTCCTGCCCCAGGTCATCCCCGCGCTGCCTCCCGAGGAGCTGCCGCGGCTCTTCGGGCAGCTCGCCCGCGCGCTGCGTCCCCGGGGGCTGCTCATCATCTCGGGCTACCTGCTGACGGACCGGCGCGATGGTCCCCTGGATGCGCTCTACTTCTCGCTGCGCCGCTACGTGTCCAACGAGGGTGATGTGCTGTCCATGCCCGACTTCCGGCGGCTGCTCGAGCCCGTGGGCCTCACGTCCTCCCGCGGCTTCGACATGCCCATCCAGCAGGTCGTCATCGCCTCGCGCGGGGACGTCCCCTGGCCGGACGGCCTCCCTTCCCGCTGACGCTCCTGGAGAGACATGGAACCCCTTCGCTCGTTCTTCATGGAGGACTACCTCGAGGGCTCGCGCTTCACCGCGCGCTACAACCTCGGGGAGTCCGGTGCCCGGCCCCGCACGGTGGGCGAGCTGCTCGCCGGCTCCGGCGTCGGCCCCCAGCAGGCCGCCGACACGTTCCTCTCCACCCTGCTGCGTGACAGCCCCAACTGGGGCCGCGCCGACCTGAGGGACCTGGTGGCCGCCATGCATCCCGGCGCCACGCGCGACAACGTCCTCATCACCACTGGCACCAGCGAGGCCCTGCTGCTCCTCTTCCGCCAGCTCCGCCCGAAGAAGGTGGCCCTCGCCTGGCCCGCCTTCCAGCTCCTCTACGAGCTGCCCATGCAGCAGGGCGCGGAGATCGTCCGCCTTCCCCTGCGCTGGGACGAGCGGGGCGTGCCCTCCGTGGACGCCGACGCGTGGTTGGAGCGGCTCGAGCGCGAGCGCCCGGACGTGGTCATCATCAACAACCCCCACAACCCGAGCGGCCTGGTGTTGGAGCCGGAGCTGCTGGAGCGCGTCTCCCGCTGGACGGAGCGTTCCGGTGCCACGCTGGTGGGCGACGAGCACTACCGCTTCCTCTCCTCCGAGACGGAGGTGCTGGGGTCCACGGTGTACCGCGCGGGCACCCGGAGCTTCGTCACCGGCTCCTTCATCAAGTGCCTGGGCTGCCCGGGCCTTCGCATCGGCTGGTGCGTGGGTGACACGGCCATGCTGGCGGGCATGCAGAACGAGAAGAACTACACCACGCACACCGTGAACCCGGTCACCGAGTGGATCTCCTACGAGGTCCTCAAGGACCTGCACAGTCCCGCCCTGCGCCAGGCGCGCGAGGAGTGTTTGAGCAACCGGCGCATCCTCGCCGCCTTCCTGGAGCGCTCGCGGGGCGTGTATGGCGTGGCCCCCACGGGCGGACTCGTCACCTGCATCGGTGTGCGCGGCGTGGCCGGTCCGAAGGAGCTCGAGGCGAAGTTCCAGGCGCTCGGCGAGGCCGGGGTGTTCGTCCTGCCGCTCAGCTCCATGGAGCACGGCGACCCCGCGGGCACCCATCCGCTGGAGCGCGGTCACGGCTTCCGGCTGGGCCTGGGCATGCACCCGGAGCGTTTCCCCGAGGCCCTGGAGGCCATCGAGCGCGTCACCACCCGCTGACCCGGGAGCAGGCATACGAGCTGGCGTACGAGCCTCCGCCCGGGACCTTCCCATCTGACTCCAAGTCCAATGGGAATGTAGCGGAGCGATGCCCATCCTTCCCCGCAGGTCACACCCTGCCGGAGGGAACTCGCATGCAGCGCTCGCATGGACGGAACGACACGGGGAGCGGGCTCCCGGATCTCGTCTGCCTGTCTCACCTGCGTTGGAACTTCGTCTTTCAGCGCCCTCAGCACCTGATGTCGCGCTTCGCTCGCGAGCGCCGCGTCTTCTTCGTGGAGGAGCCTGTCTGGGGCCCTGGCCCCACCCGGCTGGAGGCGGCTCGCTCACCCGAGGGGGTCTGGGTGGCGACGCCCCACATCCACGTGGGGGGCTCCACTCAGGTGACGCCGGATCCACCGCCGGGCACCCGGATGGACCCCGACGTCCTGGCGGCCGTGCAGCGCGAGCTGCTCCATGCGCTGCTCGAGGACCAGGACGTGAACGAGTTCGTGCTCTGGTATTACACCCCGATGGCCCTGGCCTTCTCGGCGCATTTGCGGCCGCGGGCCGTGGTCTACGACTGCATGGACGAGCTGTCCGCCTTCAGTGGCGCACCGCCTCTGCTGGTGCAGCGCGAGGTGGAGCTGCTGCGCCGTGCGGACGTCATGTTCACCGGCGGCCATCACCTCTACGAGTCCAAGCGGGCGCACCACCCGAACGTCCATCCCTTCCCGAGCAGCGTGGACGTGCCGCACTTCGCGCAGGCCCGTCTGGGACCCGCCGACCCTCCCGACCAGGCCGCCCTGCCGCATCCGCGGATCGGCTTCTGCGGGGTCATCGACGAGCGGATGGATCTGGCGCTGCTGGAGGGCGTTGCCCGGGCACGCCCGGACTGGCAGCTGGTGATGGTGGGGCCAGTGGTGAAGATCTCCCCCGACAGCCTGCCGCGCCTGCCCAACATCCACTACCTGGGCGGGAAGCACTACAAGGAGCTGCCGGCGTACCTCGCTGGCTGGGACGTGGCCATGCTGCCTTTCGCACGTACCACGGCCACGCGCTTCCTCAGCCCGACCAAGACACCCGAGTACCTCGCGGCGGGCAAGCCCGTGGTGTCCACCTCCATCCGGGACGTGGTGCGCCCCTACGGAGAGCTGGGCCTGGTGCGCATCGCGGACACGCCGGAGGACTTCGTCCGGGCGGTGGAGGAGAACCTGTCCCAGTCGCGCGAGGAGTGGCTGCCGAAGGTGGACGCATTCCTCTCGCGCCTCTCCTGGGACCACACCTGGAGCGGGATGAAGGGCCACATCGACAAGGCGGTGGCGGCGCGCCGCCGGTGGGGCATGGGCACCTCGTCGGAGTCCTGGCCGGAGATGTGAGCGTATCAAGGCCGGCTGCCGACCAGTCAGGCATACTGGGTGTGTCCGTGGCCGGGCCGTCTCCGGAATGGTTCTGGAGGCAGGCCCGGTTTCCGCTGCCGTCACCTCTGCCCTGGATCCGATGCCGCCCGACAAGCTCGAGCAGAAGTCCGCTCCTCCCTCCCCCGACCCTCGGCCGCCTGCTTCCTCACAGACGCACAACGTGCTCGCGTCGGCGCTGCCCTCGCTCTTCGAGGTCGAAGCCCATGCGGTGGACGCGACGCTTCGCGACCTCCTCGCGCGGCCGGCGCGGGTCCCCGAGACGCTCCTCGCCGACAACATGCCGGACCCGTTCGTCCTGCGGCTGTCGGCCACGAGCCCGGGAGGGGCTCGGACGCAGGGGCTGTGGCTCATCGCCACCTCGAGCAACCTCCCCTATGCGTTCCGGCTCTACCGTTGGAACGAGGACCGGTCGCGGTTCGAGGCCCACCTGAAGGACGGGCAGCACGTGGCCCTGTTTCCCGAGGGGCAGCTCCCGGAGTGGTGGAACCAGGGGGAGCCGGTGCCGACCGAGCCGGATCTGCCCGGAGACCTGCTCCGTGCGCGCTGGGCGCCGGAGATCTTCGAGATTGGAGAGCTGCTGGTGCTCTTCTACACCGCGCGCGACCGCCAGGGCGTGCTGCGCAGTGCCTACGCCACGAGCCGCTCCATCGACGGCTCCTGGACCGACCATGGTCCGGTGGACGTCAACCCGCGCGTGAAGCAGCTCGCCCCCGACTACCCGGGCGGTCCCTCCGGGGACGACTTCGTGCTGGGCACCATCGACGGGACCGTGGCGCCCATCCAGGACGGCACCGGGCGCAGGCGCCAGGCCCTGGTGGTCAAGGTGGACGGCAACGCCCTGCGCTGGGTGGATCCGGCCACGGGCCAGCCGCGCAGCGTGCCGACCCCACTGATCGCGCGGGAGTTCACCCTGGGGCCGGACGGGACGCTCCAGTTCGTCGGCGCGCCCAACGTCATCCTCTCCAACGGGCCCCATCACGGCGGGCTCGTCGAGGGACAGTTCTTCGTCCGGGAGAACGGGCAGCTCTATGTCCTCTACAGCGCCGGCTTCTTCGGCAATCACGAGTACCGCACCTACGTGGGCAAGCTCGATGACGTGCTGCACGGACAGATCCGGGACGAGCGGCTGCTGATGGACAGCGCGAGCCCCGCGTTGGGCGGTGCGTGGAACGGTCCTGGCCACCCCTCGTTGAAGAAGGTGGGCGAGGGCCTGTATGCCCTCTACCTCCACGCGTGGCGCAACGGGACCGACTACTACACCGATGGCGAGGCGCGGAAGGTGCTGCGCTTCCACCTGTCCTTCCGCGACGAGCAGGGCCGCCCGTGCGAGCCGTTCATCGTCGAGGACCGGCAGGCCCCGGGCGGCGCGTCCCGAGTGGTCGAGGCGGCCTGACACCCGGGGCCCGTGCTTCCGTCACGGGCTCGGGGAGAGATCCTGCTGGATGGGGACGGCGGTGTTGAGGTGCTCTTGCACCATCCCCCGTCCCATCCGGGCGAACTCACGCAGCTCGGCCCGCTGGATCTGCGGTTGGAGCACCTTGTCCATCAGGAACAGGGTCTTCGCGTGCAGGGAGACCTGCACGTCCATGTAGGCCAGGTCGAACGCCGCACTCCCGACATCCGAGCGGAGGATCGTGAGGATCTGGTTCGACTCCGCCGCGAGCTGCTGGCTCAGCGGGCTCTCGCGGGGCGTGATGCCCAGGGTCTGTAGACGCGCCTGGAGCTCCTGGTTGGCCGTCGTGTGCTCCTGGACCATCTGGTCAGCGAACTGACGGACCTCCGTGTTCGTCGCCTGCTGTTGCGCGAGCTGGCCCTGTTGGATCTCCCCCATGTTCACCGTCATGACCACCTGGACGATCTCCTCGTCGCTCAGGGTCGGGAACCCGATATCCGCGGCCACCGGACATTGGGTCTCGTTGTTGTTGGTGGTGTTGTTGTTGTCGTTGTTGTTGTTGTCCTCCCCGCAGGCGCTGATACCCAGCACCACGAGCGAGAGCAGGAGCAGCCCCGAGATGTGGCGAGGCGAGTTCTTGTTGAGCACGGTTTCCCCTTCCCTTGGTTCGCGCCCAAAGTGGAGTGGGTGGGAGCACCACGCCATTGTTCCTGGAGACAGGGGAAATGTGTGTGGGGGGCGTCCCTCTGACCATTCGCTTCACCGTCGTCTGATTTCAGGGCTCTCGTTCGGGGATATCAACGCGAGAAATACTGTAAATACCTGAAAGATGATGATTCCATGAGCCAAATGCCGTGGCGGGATGCCTGTGCCACGGCTCTCGAGGAGTCACCATGCGCTCGAAGTTCCAGTGGATATCCCTTTCATTTCTCACCCTCGCCGCGGCCGCCGGATGTGCTGGCGCGGAGGAGGCCGGCCTCGAGTCCACTCCGGACGGCACGGCCTCCTCCTCGTCGGTGCTGGCCGGGGTCTGTGACGGAGTGAGCTGTAGCGGACACGGCGTCTGCAAGGACAACGCGGGCAGCGCTGTCTGTGTCTGCGACGAGGGCTTCGTGGGGTCCTCGTGCGCCACACGCGGCTCCAACTTCTACGCGCGCTCGCTACTCGTCCCGGGAATGGCCGACCCCGATGTCTACAAGGAGCACGATGACCTGTTCTTCCTCACCGGCACCGGCAATGGCGCGACCCTGCCCATCTACGAGACCAACGACCTGTCGGGCTTCCGGCTCAAGCGGAGCTACAACCCGTCCGCCGCCGACCCGACCTATGACTACTGCATGATCTGGGCGCCGGACCTCGGCAAGTACAACGGCGTCTACACCCTCTACTTCTCGGCCCAGCGGGTGCCCAACGGCATGGCCTGCCCGGCTTCCGGCCAGGACGTGACGACCTTCGTGGCCTCGGCGCCCGACCTGAACCTCAACTTCGGTTCGCCCCAGCCCATCAACCCGAACACCACCCTGCCGCGCACCACCATCGGCTCCGCCTGCACGCCGCAGGGCTGCAACCGGAACATCCGCATCGACTCGGCCACGTTCAATGACACGTCGGGCCGCTGGCTCTTCTATGTCTGGTTCGACCGGGGCAACAACATCTCCTCGTTCAACCTCGCGGCCCCCGGCACCGTCTACAACCACACGGGCCCGGCGCTCTACTCGCTCCCCGCGCACGAGGAGGGCATCAACGAGGCCCCCGAAATCCTCGAGCGCAATGGCATCTACTACCTGCTCTTCAGCACCGGTTGGTACAACAGCCAGTACGCCATGAACTACATCATGGCGGACTCCCTGCCCGCGCTCACCCGGGCGCGCGCGGTGCGGAGGCTCTCCCAGCCGATGCGCAATGACGCCGGAGCGCTGATCCAGACCCATGGTCACAACGTGGTGGTGGAGCGCCGCGGCGAGTTCTTCAACATCTTCCACCAGGGCGCCTTCTCTCCCCCCGGTACCTTCACCTCTCGCAGCACCTACAAGCAGCGCATCGCCTTCAAGCCCGATGGCTCCATGCACTCGCTCAACCAGGTCAACGTCCGCTGGACGAAGCTGGCCGGGTACAACTACTCGCTCGACCTCGTCCTGCGCGATGGGAGCGTGATCGGCCCGTGCATCTACGCCGGCATCATCGGCTCGGCGAACAAGACCGTCTTCAACGGCGTCTGCCCCAGCGCGGGCAGCCGCATGGTGAACAAGGGCGATATCGCCGCCTTCCGGATCTTCTATTCCAACAGCAGCACCTGGGGCCCCTTCGTCGAGAAGGCCTACGACGGCGTCTCGGATGATGTCTTCCTGGAGATTCCCGGTGGCACCACGCCGTTCGTGGACCTGAGCTGGAGCGAGGAGGAGACGGGCGCCCAGTACTCCATCGACATCCAGCGGCGCGACACGGGCGCGTGGATCGGCCCCTGTATCGGCGTCAACTCCGTCAACCGGAGCCTCGCCTGGACCTACTCCGGCCGCTGCGACACCCCAGGCATCAACGTGGCCATCTCCAACATCTCCGCCTTCCGTATCTGCACGGCGATGAATGGAGACTGGGCCCACGCGCGCTGCGGCTCCACTCCCTACGATGGCAGGAGCATGCACGTGCCCATCGTGATTCCCTGAGCGGCACTTCGGAGGGCGTCCGCCACGTTCCGCTCCTCACCGGTGAGGAGCGGAATGCATCCGCCACGTTCCGCTCCTCACCGGTGAGGAGCGGAACGTGAATCGTCCCGTGTCGTGGACGGTGCCTCCGGATGATGGGACTCCTCACAGCAGCGAGGAGAAGGAGTGCGGGCGGTCCGCGTACTCCGGATCCTTCATGAGGAGCGCGTGTACGCGGCCCTGGGCGGTGGTGGGCACCGCCGGGAAGAGGTGGTGCGTGAGGTGGTACTGGTCGTTCCGGGGGAAGAGCACCCGGTTGAGCAGCCCCCACGCGAAGATGTGGTTGCGGGATCGCTCGAACTCGTCCGCCTCGCCGATGATGCCCGCGTGGTCCACCGCGTCCGACCAGTAACGGATGACCTGGTAGGCCACGAAGTAGGGCAGCCCGTAGAAGAGCAGGAACGCCTTCCAGCCCACGCCCCACTGCCCCAGCGCCACCAGCCCCGCCATGAAGGCCCACCGGCTCAGCGTGACCGGCCAGGGGTCCGTGCGGCTCCAGAGCACCGGGCGCACGAAAGACGGCAGGTGGACGAGCAGCAGCGGACGCAGCAGGTGGCGGCGCGCGAAGTGCTCGGTGGGCTCGGCGAAGCCGAACTTCCGGCGAGGGATGAAGTCCAGGTCCTTCACCGGATCCCCCAGGTACTGATGGTGGGTGAAGTGCTCGCGCGTGTAGGGCTCGAGCGCGGTGAGGTCGATGATGGCCAGCACGTGCCCGAAGAAGCGGTTGGCGCGCTTGCCACGCACGAACATGCCGTGACACGCCTCGTGCAGCATGTTGCCGAGCGCCCGGAACCGCGTGGCGATGAAGAAGGCCACCAGCGGATAGAGCACCCAGCCCACCACCGGCCGGGTCTCCAACAGCGCGTGGGCCGCGAAGGCCGCCCCCACCCCGAACCCGATGTGGAAGGCCATGTGCCCGAGCCCTCCGGCCACCGAGTGCGCGTGGCCGCTCATCCGGGCCACCTCCCGCGCGTACCTCGCCCTCAGCCGCGCCGCCACCGAGCCCGATCGCTCCCGCACGGCGGGCGTCAGGCCATCGCTCGTGCGGCGGGGGCTGTCCTCCAGCGGCGCTGGGGCCATGGGAACCTTCCGAGGGGGGCACGGAAGAAAAAGTGTAAGATTAGCTTAAACCGAGAATCCAGGAGCGGGCAAGCAAGCGGGGAGGGGATGCGTGTGACGGGGTGTGTCAGGCGGTCGTGCGCGCGGGTGGCGCCAGCTGCGTGGGCAGCTTCACCCCGGGGCGCGTGGCGAGGAGCAGCTCCTGCGTCGGCAGCGGCAGGCAGACCGAGGAGGTGAGGCCCACGTCCGCCAGCAGCTGGCCGTACTCCGAATGGGAGAGCAGGTCCCCCTCGTTGGTGAGGAAGCGCCGCAGCCCGAAGTAGAGGTGATCCAACGGGCCGTCACGCCGCTCGTTCAGCACGTACTCGGCGATGACCAGGATGCCGTCCGGCTTCAGCGCTCGCGCCACCCGGCGGAACATGTCCGGCAGGGACTCGGGCCGCAGCACGTTGAGCACCTGCGGCAGGATGATGAAGTCGTACGCGGCCTCGCCGAAGTCCTGGGTGAAGAGGTTGCCCGGCCAGAAGCGCGCCTGGCTCAGCGCCTCGAGCTGCTCCACGTTGCGCTTCGCCTGGGCCAGCACCACCTCCTGATCGAAGTAGGTGACGTGCGCCGTGGGCTCCGTGCGCGCGAAGGCCACGCCCCAGACGCCCGAGCCCGTGCCGATGTCCAGCACCGACGCGCCCGCCAGTGGACGCACCTGCGCCAGCGTCGCCGCCGCGCGCCGGCTCAGCTGGAAGTGCGAGGCGAACACCGCGGTGATCTGATTCGAGTTGTCCGCGTAGAAGCGCCGGCTTACCTCGGGGTCCTTCAGGTCCAGGATGTAGCGCTCGTGCCGCACCGTCTCCTCGAGCCGGTCCAGCGCCTCCCAGTACTGCGCGGACACGGAGAAGGAGCGCAGCAGGTACGGCAGTGCCTTGCCGTCCAGCACCTGCCGGGCCTCGTCCGTGAAGGTGCTCGTCGGGCCCTCGCTCCGGGTGATGCCCAGGTGGGCCAGCACCTCCAGCACCCGCCGCAGGCCCCGCTCGCTCGCGCCGCTGGCCGCCCGGAGCACCGCCTCGTCCTTCGGTCCCGTGGAGAGCTGCTCCAGCAGGCCCAGCCGGCCCACGGCCACCAGCAGCCAGGTGCGCGCGGCGCTGCGCGCGAAGCGGTCGAAGAAGTCCTCGGCCTCTGGTGAGGGCGCGGGCGTCGTCTCCAGGAAGAGCCGCCCGTAGTGGCCGAGCACGTCCCAGCGCTGGCCCTCGTGGTTGATGGCCTCCCCGGTCTTCACCGCCTGCTCCAACTGGCCGATGGGGCCCCACCAGCGCGCCGCCTCCTGGAGCCGCTCGCGGAACGCCATGTCCCGCAGGAAGGTGGCCACCGGGCGCGCCAGCGCGAGGCCGCGTGCGTCGTCCATGTGAACCAGACCCAGGCACACCAGCAGCTCGACGAGGGAGCGCACGCCGCGGACCGGAGCCCCCACCTTCTCCGCGAGCCCTTGCACCGTCACCGGCTCGCCCTCGTCCTCCACCGGCAGTGCGTCGAAGAGGCCCACGTGCAGTGAGGTGCGCAGCAGCGCCGATTCATTCGAGGCGTTGCGAGCCCAGAAGTGCAGGGACTGCGCGAGAGAGGGGGGCGTGGCGCTCCGCGGAGTCGTCATGGGTGTCTCGATTCGATGCGGGGGTGCACAGCTTCACCCGAGGGCTCGAAGCGGTGCAACCCGGCCAGTGCGGGGATTCCAGCATTCCGGGTCATGCGATACCCTGCCGTCATGCCCTCCGCGACTCATCGAGTGATGTCATCCACCGAAGTCGAGCAGATCCTCTTGAAGGATCCACGGGTCCAGGACGCCTGTGTGGTGGGCGAGGGAAGTGAGGAGGTGGTCTGGGTCGTCCCGCGGCGAGCGGTTCGCTCGGAGGCGTTGGATGCGCTCCTCCGGGAGCAACTCGGCGCCGGGGCTTTCCCCGTCGCGCTGATCGACGCCCTTCCCACCCGTGACTCGGGTGAGATCGATCTGGAGGCCCTCGCGCGGTTGGTTCCCACCACGCCGGTGCGGCTCGCGCATCTGGAGGCCCGGTTGCGCGAGTCCGGCCACGAGGCCGTGGCGCTGGTCGGCGCGAGACAACCCGAGGAGCGCTTCGAGCCGCTCGATGAGCTGCTCCCCGAGTCCCTCCACCCCCGACAGGGCTCGGCCGCAGTGGCCCAGGCGCGTGAGTCCTCCGGTCCGGCGGATGCCGCGCGGGGGACGCCCTCCCTCGTCGATGGAGGGCCGCGCGTCGCCCCTCCGGGCAACCCCGCAGTGCTTCCCGATGCGCTGCGGCGCGTGGTGGAGCTGTATCCCGACCGCACCCTCACCTTCATCGACACGGAGGGCGTGCGCGAGACGCTGCGCTACGTCGAGCTGCGTGACGAGGCCCTCCGGCTCCTCGGTGGGCTGAGCGCGCTGGGCGTGAAGAAGGGTGACCGGGTGATGTTCCTGCTGGAGGGGCCCGGTGAGTACATCCGTGCCTTCTGGGCCTGTACCCTTGGCGGCGTGGTGCCGGTGCCCATGGCGGTGCCTCCCTCGATCGATCGGACGCACGCCGGCATGGCTCGCGTCCTCTCCGTGTCCGAGCGCCTGGGCCGGCCGCTCGTCCTCTCCAGTGCCGCGTCCGCTCCCTCTCTGGAGGCGTTGGGCCTGCGCGCCCTGGCCTTCTCGTCGCTGGACCGCTCGGCCGCCGGCACTCCCGTAGCGCTGGAGCCGGGTGACCCCGCCATCCTCTCCTTCACCTCCGGCAGCACTGGGCGGCCCAAGGGCGTCGTGCTCACGCACTACAACCTCCTGTCCATGGTCGGCTCGATGTGGCACGCCGGCTGGTACAACGAGGACGACCTGGGCCTGGGCTGGATGCCGTTGGATCACGTCGCCGGGCTCGAGTACATCCACCTCAACAGCCTGTGCGTGGGCACCTCGCAGATCCTCGTCGCGCGCGACTACATCCTCGCCGACATCCTGCGCTGGATGGAGCTGCACTCCGAGTTCCGCGCCACCGTGAGCTGGGCCCCCAACTTCGCCTTCGGCCTGGTGGCGGACCGGCTCGCCCGCGGTGAGCGCCGCGCGTGGGAGCTCTCGTGCGTGCGCGTGCTGGGCAACGCCGGGGAGCCCATCGTCGCCGAGACGATGCAGCGCTTCGCCGCGCCGCTTGCCCAGGACGGGCTGCGGCAGGACGCCGTCTGCCCCATGTGGGGCATGGCCGAGACGTCCTCCATCTTCACGGGCGCGCGCGGGGTCCACACCCACGAGGGCGAGCCCCACGTGCTGCTCGGTCCACCGCTGGCGGGTGCGGCGTTCCGCATCGTCGACGACCAGGACGCGGTGGTGCCCGTGGGCACGGTGGGTCACCTGCAGGTGCGCGGGCATGCCGTGCTCTCCGGGTACCTGGACGATGCGCCGCTCAACGCCCAGTCCTTCACGAAGGAGGGCTGGTTCCGCACCGGAGACCTCGCGGTCATCCACGGCGAGCAGATGGCCATCGCCGGGCGTCAGAAGGAGCTGCTCATCGTCAACGGCAACAACGTCTACCCGCATGAGATCGAAGCGGTGGTGGAGCTGGTGCCGGGCGTGCTGCCGTCGTACGCCGCGGTGGCCCCCACGCGCGTGGGCGGGATGCAGACGGACGAGGTCATCGTCTTCTTCGTGCCCGCGCCGGGGGCACCGCCGCTCGGCGAGCTGCTGCGCTCCATTCGTGAGGCGGTGGCGAAGGCCCTCGGCATCCAGGTGAGCTACCTGGTGCCGCTCGTGAAGCATCAGGTGCCGAGGACGGAGCTGGGCAAGCGCGGGCGCACCGAGTTGCGGCGCCGCTTCGAGTCCGGTGAGCTGGCCTCCGAGCGGCGCGCCGCGGAGCGGCTCCTCGGTGGGCCCTCGACGCTGCCCAGGTGTCTGGCCGTGCCTCGCTGGGTCGTGCGCCCCCAGCCCAAGGGTGTCTCGTCCTCGGGCCGCCTGCTGCTGGTGGGGGACGCGGCCTTCGCCTCCGCGCTGAGCGAGCGGCTCGCCGGCCGGCGAGAGGTGGTGACGGTGACGCCCCAGCGGGCCCGCGAGGTGCTCCCGGCTGGGGGCGCTCCTGTCGAGGACATCGTGTACGTGGTGGGCCGTGAGGAGGCGGCGTCCCTCTCCGCCCGCGAGGCGCTGGTGGCCACCGTCTCGCCGCTGCTGGAGCTGGTGCAGGCCCTGGCCCCGGTGGCGGCCCACGCGCCGGTGCGCCTGCGGGTGGTGGCTCCGGACGTCGAGGCCACCTCGGCCGCCGGGGTCGCGCCGCTGCTGGTGCCCGGCCTGCTCTGGTCCGCGGTGGCGGAGACGGCGGGTCTGGACGCGCGGCTCGTCTGGGTGCCTTCCGGGACACAGGAGGCCGCGAGGTGCGTGGCAGAGGAGCTCGACGGGCCACGCTCCGCGCGCGAGGTGGCGTACCGGCAGGGCCGGCGGCTGGAGCAGGCGTTCTCTCCCTGGGGGCCCGCGCCGTTGGCCGCCCCCGCGCGTCTGGAGCGCGAGGGGCTCTATCTGGTGACGGGAGCGCTCGGCGGCGTGGGCCAGGCCTGGGCCCGCTATCTGCGGCGGAGCCTGGGCGCCCGGTTGGTGTTGGTGGGCCGCCGGAGCCGGGACACCGTCATCGAGGCGCTCGAGCGGGAGCTCGGGGCCGCGGAGTACGTGCCGGTGGACGTCACGGACCCGGTGAAGCTGCGGGAGGTGGTGCGTCAGGCCGAGGCCCGTCATGGCCGTGCCTTCTCGGGAGCCTTCCACTTCGCCGGCCTCCTGGAGTCCTCGCCCCTGGGCCGTCAGACGGCGGAGGGGCTCGTGCGCGAGGCGGCGGCGCATGCACTGGGCGCCGTATCCCTCGCCGAGTCCTTCCAGGAGCGGCCCGGGACGCTGCTCGTCTTCTCCTCTTCCCTCATGGGGACGCTCGGGGCGGGCCTGCACGCGAGCTACTGCGCCGCTTCCGGCTTCGTCGATCGCTTCGCGCGGGTGCTCGCGGCCCGCGGCCGGCGCGCGGTGACGGTGTCTCTCAGCGCCATCCGCGCCACGGGCATGGCGAGGGAGTTGCGGGCCTCGCCTCCGGGTTACCGGATGCTGGAGCCTTCCCAGGCCGTGGCGGCCCTGGTGCTCGCGGTGGAGTCTGGGGCCTCGCACGTGCTGGTAGGCGTGGAGGGCTCGGCGCTGCCCTGGCGTGCCGCCGGGTTGGGCGCGGGCGAGCCCCTGGAGCAGGCTCATGTCTTCGTCCCCAGGCAGGCGGGCCCGGCTCCCCTGGAGGGGCTCGAGGGGGCCGTGTTCCACCCGGTGGACTCCTTCCCGCGCCGCCCGGATGGAACGGTGGATCGCGAGGCGCTCGCCGCCCGGGAGCTCGACGGCGGCTCCTCCGGTCCGCTCGGGCCCCTGGAGGAGGTCGTGGTGGATGCCTTCCGCGAGGTGCTCGGCGTGGGCGGCGTGGGCGTGCGCTCGGGCTTCTTCTCGCTCGGGGGCAGCTCGCTGCAGGCCACGCGGGTGATGGCGCGCATCAACGAGGCCACCGGGTTGCGGCTGCGCGAGCCGGTGCTGTTCGAGAACCCCTCCGTCTCCCAAATCGTGGCCTACCTCCGGCGCACGGTGGACGTGAGCCAGCTGGACGTGTCCCAGCTCTCCGACGCGCAGGTGGATCTGCTGCTGCGCTCGTTGCAGCCCTCCTGAGCCGGACGTAAAGTCCGACAGCCCCGGCTCCACCGTGGAGCTGGGAAAACCACGCGACGCCCGGGACCCCCCACCCGGGCACACGGCAGGACTCATCCCGTCATGTTGCTCTCGTTCGCGCTGCGGAGCGTGAGGTCCCGCCCTCGCAGTTGGATCGTCGGCCTGCTCGCGGCCGGAATGGCCACCGTGCTCACGCTGGGAGTCGCGTTCGTGGAGAGCATCCACGGCGGGACGCGGCGCAGTCTGATCGAGAGCGGCACCGGCCATCTGCAGGTGTACAACGCCACCTCGGCCGAGCCGCCCCAGATGGTGCTGATGGGCAATGGCGGCGCGCCGGAGATGCCGCCGCTGCCCGACTACCCCTCGCTGGAGGCGCTCCTGCGCTCGGTGGAGGGCGTGCAGGAGGTGGTCCCCCTCGAGATGGGCCTGGCCACCGTCTTCCGGGGCAACTACCTGGACGACAAGCTCGCCGCGGTGCGCGCCGTGGCTCGCGAGCCCGCCTCGGAGGCGCGTGAGGCGCGGTTGAAGCTCCTGGCGGAGGACCTGGCGCGCACCCTTCAGCGCGTCGCCCGGGACGCGAAGCGCCGCGAGGAGGCCTTCGCGAGCGACGCGCAGTCCCAGGAGGAGCAGCGCGCGTTGGAGGTGGCGACCTCGGAGGCCTTCTGGGCCCGGTTCCCCGCGGATCCCCTCCCGGCCCTCGAGTTCCTGGACAACCAGGTGGCCAAGCAGGTGGGGGAGGGCGAGACGCTCTTCCTGGACCTGCTGGGCACGGACCTGCCGCGGTTCGCGGGGGCCTTCCCCCGCTTCGAGCTGGTCACGGGGCAGCTGCCGCCTCCGGGCCAGCGCGGCGTCCTGCTGGGCCATGGCGCCTACGAGCAATACTTCAAGCTGCCCATCGCCTTCCGGCTCGACGAGCTGAAGCGTGAGCGAGACCGGGGCGCGACGTTCGCCGGGGACGAGCGGTTGCGGACCGAGGTGGAGCGCAACCTCGCCGAGCTTCCCGCCCTGGTGGCGCGGCTCGACGTGGAGCGGGCCTCCGCGTTGAAGGACGTGCTCGCGCGCCTGCTGGGCCACGCGGGCGAGCTGGAGGCGCTGCTCGCGGAGTTGCTGAAGCTGGACGATGGCAACTTCGACGAGCGCTACCAGCTCTTCTACCGCGAGCTGGCCCCGCACCTGCCGCTGTACCGGCTCCACCCCGGAGACACCCTGGCGCTGAAGAACGACCTCGCCGTGCCGGTGCGCGTGTGGGGGACGTACCGGTTCCGCGGGCTCGGCGGGGACTTCAGCCACGTCAACACCATCAACCTCGTGGACCTCGTCACCGCGCGCCACCTGGCCGGCCGGCAGACGCGGGCCCAGAAGGAGGAGGCCGAGAAGCTCATCGCGTCCTTCGGCATGGCGGGTGCCGCGGAGGACCTGTCCACCACCGCGTTCGGCCGGCCGAAGATCGTCGACGAGGCGGTGGTGGCGCCCGGCGGAGCGTCCGCGCCCGTCGTCGAACGGGCGGAGGGCCCCGCGCCGGGCTTCTCCGAGGAGGAGTTGAAGTCGGGCAGCATCCTGCACGCGGCGCTCGTGCTGAAGCCCGAGGCCTCACCCGAGGCGATCGCCGAGCGCATCCAGCAACTGGCCGGCGAGCGGAAGCTGCCGGTGAAGACGGCGAGCTGGGAGGAGGTGGGTGGTTTCCTCAGCGGCGTGGTGGGGATGACCCAGGTGCTGCTGGTGGTGCTCGGGTCGCTGCTCGGCTTCTTCGTGCTGCTGGTGTCGGCCGGCACGCTGCTGCTGCTGGCGCGCGAGCGGGTGGGCGAGGTGGGCACGATGCGCGCGGTGGGGATGCAGCGCCGCGAGGTGTTCCTCGGCCTGTTGCTCGAGGGGCTGCTGCTCGGCGTGGTGGGGAGCGCCGTGGGCATCGGGCTGGGGGCGGCCCTGCTGAGGTTCGGCGCTGGCGAGGGAATCTCCGTGCGCGACGAGATGCTGCAATTCTTCCTGGGAGGTCCGGTGATGCACCTGCGGCTCGAGGCGGGGCATGCCCTGGCCGTGGGGCTGGGCGTGGTGGCGGTGGTGCTGGGGGCGGCGCTGGTGCCGGCCTGGCGCGGCAGCTCGGTGGCGCCCATCGTGGCCATGCGCCGGAGCGAGGACTGACGCCATGCTGGCCCTGCTTCGCATCGCCCTGCGCAACCTCTTCCTCCAGCGTGAGCGGGGGTTGTTGCTGTTCACCGTCATCGCCGGAGCCAGCGCGGTGCTCGTCGGGGTGATGTCTCTGAGGACGGGCGTCGCCGCGGCGCAGCGCGAGGCCGTGACGACCTTCCTCAGCGGAGACCTCAACGTCGGTGGCTTCTTCAAGCTGCACCCCGACACCATCTCCCCCGTCATCGGGGATGCCCGCCCGGTGCGCGCGCTCGTCGAGCCGCTCGTCCCGGCCGGGTGCCACCTGCGCGAGCGGGGGCGAGGCCGCGTCACCGCGGGCGCGGGCAGGCACCGGACGCGCTCCTACGTGGTGAGCCTGGATGCCGCGAAGGAGGGCGACTCGCTCCGCCTCTTCAAGGTGAAGGAGGGCGCGCTCGAGCGTCTGGACGAGCCGCGCACCGTGGCCCTGTCCACGCAGCTCGCCGAGCGGCTCCATGTCCGGGTGGGGGATGTCGCCACCCTCTTCTCGCGGATGGTGGGCGGAAAGCAGAACGCCGTGGACGTGCGGGTGGTGGCCATCACCGGGCGTGCCGGCCTGCTGGGTGAGTCCTCCGGCATCCTCGTCTCCAACACCACCCTGCGGGAGCTGAGCGGCTACCGCGCCGAGGCGGCCGGGTCGCTCCAGCTCACCTGCGGCGCGGAGACGGACGTCGACTCCCTGGGCGACACCCTGCGCCAGTCGCTGCGCAAGGCCGGCTTCGAGCTCCTCCCGGCCTCGCACGAGGCCTTCGGCGACAAGCTGGAGCCTCTGCTGCGCGAGGGCTGGGCGGGCCAGCGGCTCGATGTCAGCACCTGGGAGGACGAGTCCTCCTTCCTCGCCTTCGTGACCCTCGGCCTAGCGGCCCTGTCGGCGCTGGTGGGGATCATCGTGTTGGCCATCGTCATGGTGGGCCTGTTCGTGTCCCTGAACGTCGCCGTCCGCGAGCGCACCCGGGAGATCGGCACCCTGCGCGCCCTGGGCATGCAGCGGCCCTCCGTGGTGGGCATGTTCGTCCTGGAGGGCCTGCTGCTGGGCCTGACGGCCTCCACCACCGGGGCCTGCGTGGCCTCGGCGCTGTGCGTCCTGCTGCGCGACGCGCTCCCCCTGCCCGAGGCCATCTCCAACCTCTTCTTCAGCGGGACGCTCCCGTTGGAGCCTCGCCCCCTGGAGGCCGTGCTCGCGGTGTTGCTCATCACCCTGGGCGCGGGCATCGCTTCCATCATCCCCGCGGCCCGAGCCGCTTCCCTCTCACCCCGTTCCGCCATGGAGTCCCTGTGATGAACCCGTGTTCCATCATGCCGTCGTGGGCCCTCGTGCTCGCCGTGCTGCTGCCGGCCCTGGCGGGCGCGGCCGGGAAGGACGCGGCGAAGGTGTCCGCCCAGGAGTTGCTGGGCCTCATCGACAAGCGGATGTCCTTCACGAGCGACTACAAGGGCACCGTGCGCATGCGGGAGATCCGCAAGGACGGCGTCGAGCGGGCGCTCGAGATGCTCGTCTACCGTCGCGACAAGACGAAGGATCTGCTCTTCGTCCTCACCCAGCCCCGGAGCATGGCCGGTGGCGGGTACCTGCGCGTCGACATGAACCTGTGGGAGTACAACCCGCTCGTCGGTCAGTGGCAGCGGAGCACCCGGCGGGCCAACATCGCCAGCACCATCACTTGTGAGAGCGACTTCGACCGCTCCCGGCTCAACGAGGACTACACCGCGAAGGACGATGGCGTGGAGTCCGTCGACGGCACGTCCTACCGCAAGCTCCTGCTGACGGCGCGGCCCGGGGTCGACATCACCTTTCCGATGCTGCGCATCTGGGTGGACCCCGACAACAACATCGTGAAGCGCATCGGGTACTCGCCCTCGGGCCGGGTGCTGCGCACCGACATCATCCGCAGCTACCAGCGGCTGAAGGATCCCTCGAGCGGCGAGCTCGTCTACCACTACAAGGAAGTGCTCGAGTTCGAGGAAGAGGAGGGCACGAAGATCGTCGTGCACTACGACGACGTGGAGCTCGCGCCGCTCAGCCCCAACATCTTCACCAAGGCCTGGCTCGAGGGGCGCAACCGGTAGGCCGCGCCCCCGCCGCCCTCTACAGCAGGGCGAGCAGCCGCTCCACCAGGGAGTCCACCCCCGGCTTCTGCAGGGCGCTGAAGTGCCCGCCGGGGAGCGTCACCACCTCGAGCTGCTCGCGTGGCAGGTGCTTGCCCCACCCGAGCGTCTCGTCCTGGGCGGCGCTGGACTCGGCGCGGAAGAGCAGCAGCTTCGCGCGCACGGAGGGCACCTTCCAGCCGCGCACCTGCGGCACCAGCACCTCGCCGAGGATGCGCCACAGGCGGGCCAGATCCTTCCCCTCGAAGTGGCTGGCCGCAGTGCCCTTGGCTCGGGCGCGCGCCGCCACGAGGTCCCACTTCGCCTCGGGTGACAGTGGAGCCAGCTCGCGCTTCAGCTCCTCGTCGAGCACGGTGAACTCCTCGGCCACCAGGAGCGCCGGATCCACCCGCGTGGGCGCGATGGCGTCGATGGTGTCGAAGGTGAGCGTGTCGAGCATGGCCAGCAGCTCCACCCGCTCTCCCGCCGCCTCGAGCGCCGCCGCGACTCCAAGGGCCGGGTAGCCACCGTACGAGTATCCGATGAGCCGGTACGGCCCGTGCGGCTGAACCGTCTGGATGTCCTTCACGTACGCGGCGATGCGCTCGTCGAAGCTGGCGAAGGTGCGCCCGGACATGGCCTCGGGCGCCTGGAGGCCGAAGCTGCGGAAGCGCGGCTCCAGCAGCGGCGCCAGGTAGCGGTAGTGGTGCAGCTCGCCATCGCCCGGGTGGAAGAGGAAGACGGCCGGGGCCTCGGCCGGAGTCTCCGGGCCGCAGAGGCGCACCAGATTCGACTGGCCCGGCTCCATCTCCAGCAGGCCCTGCAGCGCGTCAGCCGTGTCCTTCAGCACCGGGTACTGGAAGAGGGTGGCCAGCGGCACCGGCAGGCCGAACTCCTCCTCCATGCGACCCAACAGCCGCATGGCGAGCAGCGAGTCTCCTCCCAGCTCGAAGAAGTTGTCTTCGGCCTTGATGGAGGGCTGGCGCAGCACCTCGCTCCACAGCCGCTGCAGCCGCATCTCCAGCGTCGAGCGGAATGGCGTCTCCAGCTTCTGCGCGGGCTGCTCGGCGGCGGGCGTGGGCTCGGGCGCGGGGGCCACCGCGTCCGGATCCGGCAGGGCGTGCCGGTCCACCTTGCCGTTGTTGTTGATGGGCAGCTTCTCCAGGAGGACGAACGCCGCCGGCACCATGTACGTGGGAAGCAATGCCGCCACATGGGCCCGGAGCGCCTCCACCTTCACCGAGGCGGGCGCCTGCACGTAGGCGCAGAGCTGCTGCGTCCCGGTGGCTCCCGTGCGAGCGAGCACCACCGCCTCCTCCACCTCGGGGAAGCGCCGCAGACAGGCTTCGATCTCCGACAGCTCGATGCGGAAGCCGCGGATCTTCACCTGGTGGTCCGAGCGTCCGAGGAAGCGCAGGCGGCCATCCGGCTGGAGCCGGGCGAGGTCGCCCGTGTGGTACATGCGCGCGCCGGGCTCGGTGGAGAACGGATCCGGCAGGAAGCGCTCGGCCGTCTGGTGTGGCGCGCCGAGGTACCCGCGCGAGAGCGCCGCGCCGCCGATGTACACCCGGCCCGGTAGTCCCGGCAGCACCGGCTCGAAGTGCTCGTCGAGCAGGTAGAAGCGCACGCGCGGGATGGGGCGTCCGATGGGGAAGGTGGCATCGGCGCCCACGCCCTCCGCGCCGGGGATGGCGCACGTGGCGGAGGTGATGGTGCACTCGGTGGGGCCGTAGACGTTGACCCAGGGGGCGTGCTCGCCGCCCACGCCCCGCCAGGCCTCGAACGTCTCACGCTTGAGCACGTCTCCGCCCGGGGCGAGCAGCCGCAATCTTGGCGGTACCCGCTGGCCCAGTGCCTCCATCTGGCGAATCCATTCCTCGATGTACGTGGGCGGCAGGCTGATGATCGTGATGTCCTCCTGCTCCAGGTACGGCGTCATGGTGTGCGCTGGCACCAGCCCGCTGCGCATCACCACGGTGGCACCCACGGCCAGCGGTGGGTACAGGTCCTCCGCCGCCGCGTCGAAGCTGAGCGGCGCGAACTGCAACATCCGGTCTCCGGCGCGCAGACCGAAGCGGGCGGCGATGGCGAGGTTGTGGTTCACCACCGAGCGGTGCTCCACCATCACGCCCTTGGGCTCGCCGGTGGAGCCGGAGGTGAAGACGATGTAGGCAACCTGCGCGTCGGACACCGTGCGAGGCCCGGGGCCGAGGTCTTCCGGCACGCGCTCCGGTTGCTCCGGCACCTCCACCACGGGCGCGTAATCGGAGTGGGCCTCCATCATCGCCGCGTCCACCCAGAGGCGCCGCACGCCCGCGCGCTCCAGCACGGTGCGCTTGCGTGGCTCGGGCCAGCCCGGGTCCAACGGGACGTAGGTGCCACCGGCCTTGAGGATGCCCAGCAGCACGGCGAGGCCCTGCGCGGAGGGCTCCATCATCACGCCCACCCGCTCCTCGGGCCGCAGGCCCTGGGAGAGGAGCCGGGCGGCCAGGAGGTTGGCGCGGGCGTTGAGCTCGGCGTAGCTCCAGGTGGTGGTGCCATGGGCGACGGCGGGGGCGTCCGGCGTCCGGCGCACCTGGGCCTCGAAGGGCGTGTGCACGCACGCCCCGGTGGGCACGGTCTGCGTTCCACCGTCGAGCGCCGCCAGCACCTGGGCGCGCTGCTCCGCCGACAGGAGGGACAGGCGCGACACCGGCAGGTCCGGCTCGCGGACGGCCTCGGCGAGCAGTTGCTCGAAGGCGCGGGCCATGCGCTCCGAGGTCGTCCGGGTGAAGAGCTCGCTGTCGGTGGCGAGGTCGCCCTCCATCACGCCGCCGGGCTTCTCCACCAGGTGGAGCACCACGTCATAGGCGGGGATGACGCCCTCGGCCGCGAGGTCCGAGATGGAGAGCCCCTCGAAGGCCGGGAAGTGGATGGCGTCGAGCAGCAGCAGCGCCTGGGCCAGCGGGGGGGCCGTGCGGTCCGCGTCGGGCTGGACGGCATCCGCGATGCGCTTGAAGGGCACCTCCTGGTGGGCCGTGGCATGGGCCACGACGCCATGGGCCCGCTTCAGCAGCTCGCGGAAGGATGGCTCCCCCGAGACATTCGTGCACAGCGGCAGCACGTTGGTGAAGTAGCCCACCAGGTGCTCGGTCTGGGGCAGGGTGCGCCCCGAGAAGGGCGAGGCCACCACCACGTGTCCCTGGGCGCTCAGCCGGTGCAGCCACGCCTGCATGAGCGCGAGCACGGCGGTGAAGGTGGACACGCCCTCGCTCCGGGCCAGGGCCCTGAGCGTGACCACATCCCCGGCTCGCAGGGAGAGCTTCACCGGCCGCATGTTGGCGTTGAGGGCCGGGGCCCGGCGCGGGAAGTCGAGCGGCAGGTCCAGCACCTCGGGCGCGTGCGCCAGTGCCTGTTTCCAGGACTCGAGGCTCTCGTCCACCTGGCGCAGGTGCTCGGGCTCTCTCTGCCAGAGCGCGAAGTCGGCGTACTGCACGGACGCCGGTGGTAGCAGGGCCGGCTCGTTCGCGAGCGCCGCGCGGTAGGCCGCCGCCACCTCCTCGATGAGCGCCTGCAGTCCCAGGCCGTCGACGACGAGGTGGCTCACGGCCGCGACGAGCACGTGCCGCGTCCCCGCCGTGTCCAGCCGGAGCAGCTCGAAGCGGTACAGTGGCCCGTTGCTCACGTCGAAGGGCTGGTGGTCGTGGCGGGTCGCGATGGTGCGTGCCGCTGTCAGCACCTGCTCGGGCGGAAGGTGGGACAGGTCCGTCCGCGCGAGCACCGGGCCGGTCACCGGGCCCGTGCGGGCGAAGATCGTCTCTCCCTCCTGGAGGAAGGTGCTTCGCAGCGTCTCGTTCCGTTCCAACACCGCCGTGAGGGCCGCCTCCAGCTTCGCCGCGTCGAGCGGTCCCACCAGCTCGAGCGCGAGCGCCATCGTGTAGGGCGGTGCCTTGGGGCGCTGCAGCGCATACCAGAGCCGCTCCTGCACCAGCGACGCGGGAACGCGCTCCGGGCGAGGACTGGCGGGCCGCGGCTCCACCTGCCGCCGGGGCGCGGTGCCCAGCCGGGCGGCGAGCCCCGCCACCGTGGGCTCGGCGAACACGGTGCTCAGTGGCAGCTCCACGCCGAAGGCCCGGCGCAGCTGCGCCACGAGCTGCACGGCGCTCAGGGAGTGTCCGCCGAGCTCGAAGAAGTGGCCGTCCCGCCCCACGTGCTCGGTGCCGAGCAGCCGCCGGAAGAGCCCCGCCACCAGCTCCTCCGTGGATCCTCGGGGTGGCTCGCCCGCGGGACGTGGCGCCGGGCCGGCCATGGGCAGCGCGGCCAGGGCCTTCCTGTCCACCTTGCCGGTGGGCGTGAGGGGCAACGTGTCGAGCACGGCGATGCGCGAGGGCACCATCGCGCCCGGGAGCACGGCGGCCAGGGACTCGCGCAGCGTCTGCTCGGCGTGGGCCGCGTCACCTTCATGGGTGATGAAGGCCTCCAGGCGCGTCTCCCGCTCGTTCTTGCGCGCGAGCACCGCCGCCTGACGGACGCCGGACTGGCGCAGCAGGGCGGCTTCGACCTCTTCCAGCTCGATGCGCACGCCGCGCACCTTCACCTGGAGGTCCGTGCGTCCCAGGAAGCTCAGGGTGCCATCCGCGTTCCACCGGACGCGGTCTCCCGTGCGGTAGAGCCGCGCACCGGGCTCGCCGGAGAACGGATCGGGCACGAAGCGCTCGGCCGTGAGCTCCGGGCGGCCGCGGTAGCCGCGCGAGACGCCCTCACCGCCGATGTAGAGCTCACCGGGCACGCCCGGGGCCGTCGGCTGCCCGAGCGTGTCGAGCACGTAGAGGCGTACCCGATCCAGCGGCCGTCCCAGCCGGATGGGCGTACCCGGCTGGAGCGGGTGCAGCGTGGTGATGCAGGTCGTCTCGCTGGGGCCGTAGCCGTTGAGCAGCCGGGCCCGGCCTCCCGAGAGCCGCTGCACGAGCGACTCGGGAGGCGCCTCGCCGCCGAGCTGGAGGAGCGAGAGCCCCTGGAAGGCCTCGGCGGCGCCAGGCTCCTCGAGCGCGGTGGTGATGACGGAGGGGGTGGCCAGCAGGTGCGTCGCCCGGTGGCGGACGATGTCCCGGGCCAGCTCCAGCGGCCCCGTCTCACGCAGGACGACCGTCGCGCCCCGCGTCAGCGGATGGAGCTGCTCCACCACGTGAACGTCGAAGACCACGGAGGTGGCCGACAGCACGGTGTCTCCGGCGCGCGTGGGGTACGAGGTGTCGGCGGCCTCGAAGAGGTGGACGAGGTTGCGGTGGATGACCTCGACGGCCTTGGGCTCCCCGGTGGTGCCGGAGGTGAAGAGGACGAGCGCGAGGTGCTCCGGCTCGGGCCGGCGGAGCGGGAGGGCGGGGCCCCGGTCGTCGGGCGTCACCTGTGTGAGGCCGGGGAGCTCCTCGGGGAAGGAGCCGGGCCTCGTCACCACCAGGCGTGCGCCGGCATGACGCAGGAGGGCGGTGCGGCGCGTGAGCGGGTGGGTGGACTCCAGGGGGAGGTAGGCCGCGCCCGCTTTGTGGATGGCCAGCAGCGAGACGAGCAGCTCGGTGGTGCGCTCCAGGCACACGCCGATGACGGTCTCCGGGCCCGCCCCTCGTGCCGCGAGGTACCGGGCGAGGGCGGTGGCCCGCTCATCGAGCTCCCGGTAGCTCAGCGTGCCATCCCGGGCGACCAGGGCCGTGGCCTCTGGCGCGCGTGCCACCTGGGCGTCGAAGAGGGACACGGTGGTGGCACGGGTGTCGAATGGGCGGTGGGTGGCGTTGAAGGAGCGCACCACGCTCTCGCGCTCCTCGTCGGAGAGGAAGGAGAGGGAGTCCAGGCGGGTGTCGGGGGCGCGGAGCGCGTGCTCGAGGAGCTGGAGGTAATGGCCCAGCAGGCGCTGCACGGTGGAGGCGTCGAAGAGCCCGGCGTTGTACTCGGCCTCCACCTCCAGGCCGGAACCTTCCTCGCGAATGACGAGGGCCAGGTCGACCTTGGTGGAGGTGACGGGCAGGTAGACCGGACGCGAGGTGAGGCCCGGTAGCGCCCCATCCAGGGAGACGTCGATGCGATTCCAGGTGAAGGCCACCTGGAAGAGCGGAGCGTGCGAGGGGCCGCGCTCGACGCCGAGATGGGAGACGACCTTCTCGAAGGGGACATCCTGGTGGGCGAAGGCCTCCAGGGCGGTGGAGCGGGTCTGGGAGAGCAGGGAGGAGAAGGGCGCCGAGGGCGCCAGGCGGGAGCGCAGCACCACGCTGTTGACGAAGAGGCCCACCACGTCGTCGGTGGCGGGGTGGGTGCGGCCGCCCACGGGAGTGCCGACGCAGAAGTCCTCCTGGCCCGAGTAGCGGTGGAGGAGGGCGGCGAAGGCGGCGTACAGGGCCATGAAGGGGGTGACCTGGTGCTGGCGGCACAGGGCACCCAGGGCCTGGGTGAGGGCGGGCGGCAGGCGGTGGCGTGCGGCCGTGCCTCCCTTGTCGGAGAGGACGGGAGGGCGAGGCCTGTCGGTGGGCAGCTGCAGCAGGCGGGGCGCATCGGCGAGCTGCTCGCGCCAGTACTCCAGTTGCCGGCGCTCCACGGCCTGGAAGGCGGGCGTGCGCTGCCAGGCGGCCACGTCCGCATGATCCAGTCGCACGGGGGACAGCGCGGGCTGCTGGCCCTGACGGAGGGCGGCATAGGCCTCGCCCAGCTCGCGCATGAGGATGGCCAGGGAGAGGCCGTCCGCGAGCAGGTGGTGGAACGTCAGCAGCAATACATGGCGCTGGGGGCCGAGCCGCCAGAGCCAGAAGCGGTAGAGGGGGCCGTGCTCCAGGTGGAAGGGCCTGTCGACCTCCTGGCGCAGCCGGGCCTGGAGGAGGGCGAGGGACTCGGGCTCGGACAGCTCGGCCAGGGACTCGTGCTGAAGCACCTGGGAGGGCAGGGGCCGCACGAGGGGAAGAGGGTGCCCCTCCCGTGCGGAGAAGGTGGTGCGCAGCACGGAGTGGCGGGACAGCAGCAGCCGCAGCGACTCCTCCAGCGCACCGGAGTCCAGGGCCCCCTCCAACTCGGCGGCCTCCGTCATGTGGTAGGCGCTGGAGTCGGGCTGGAGCTGTTGCAGGAACCACAGGCGCTCCTGCGAGAAGGACAGCACCGGAGGCGAGCCGGCCGGCCTCGGCGAGGGGCTCGGCAACTCCTGTCGGCCGCTGCCGCGTGCCCCTTCAACCGCGCGCGCCAACCCAGCCACGGTAGGAGAGCCGAAGACCGTGCTCAGTGGCAGCTCGATGCCCAGGGACTGGCGCACGCGGGCCACCAGCCGCGTGGCGCTGAGGGAGTGGCCACCCAGGTGGAAGAAGTTGTCCTCGCGCCGCACCTGCTCCACGTTGAGCACCTGGCGGAACAGTTGGGCCAGCAACTCCTCCACCGGCCCGCGCGGAGGCTCGCCGGCCGGTGCCGCCGCCTTGTCCACTGGCAGCGACGCCAGGGTCTTGCGGTCCAGCTTGCCGTTGGACGAGACCGGCATCCGCTCCAGGGAAACGAGGGCGGCCGGCACCATGTACTCGGGCAGAGAACGCTGGAGCCAGGCCCGGACCTCGTCGGCCATGACGGGCTCGTTCCTCGGGACCACGAACGCCACCAGACGCTTGTCTCCGGGCGAGTCCTCGCGGACCACCACCGCCGCCTCGCCCACCGCCGGGTGCCTGCCGAGCACCGCTTCGATCTCTCCCAGCTCGATGCGGTTGCCGCGGAGCTTCACCTGGAAGTCGATGCGGCCCAGGAAGTCGATGCTCCCGTCCGGGAGGTGGCGGACCCTGTCGCCCGTCCGGTACAGCCGGGCACCCGGCTCGGCCGAGAACGGATCCGGCACGAACCGTTCGGCGGTGAGGTCGGGGCTCGCGTGGTAGCCACGTCCCACCGCCACTCCGCCGATGTACAGCTCTCCGTGCACTCCCACGGGGACGGGCTGCATTCGCGCATCCAGCACGTGGAGCCGGGTGTTGCTGATGGGCCGGCCGATGGGCACCACGTCGAGCCCGTCGCCCCGGGCACAAGCCCAGGCGCTCACGTCGACGGCGGCCTCGGTGGGGCCGTACAGGTTGTGCAGCTCCACCTGCAGCCGTGCGAGCACCTGCTCCTTCAGCGCGGGGGGCAGGGCCTCGCCACTGCAGATGATGCGCCGCGGGCTCGTGCAGGCTTCCAGGCCCGGCTCGTCGATGAAGGCCTGGAGCATGGAGGGGACGAAGTGCAGCGTCGTCACCCCGTGCTCCTGGATGACCCGCCGCAGGTACGCGGGGTCCTTGTGCCCGTCGGGGCGCGCCATGACCAGCCGGGCGCCCGTGAGCAGCGGCCAGAAGAGCTCCCACACCGAGACGTCGAAGCTGTACGGCGTCTTCTGGAGCACCACGTCTCCGGCGGTGAGCCGGTAGGTGTCCTGCATCCAGACGAGCCGGTTGACGATGGCCCGGTGCCCGTTGAGCGCGAGCTTCGGCCGGCCCGTGGAGCCCGAGGTGTAGATGGCGTAGGCGAGGTTCTCCGCGGTGGCTCCACCCGGGACGGGGGCGTCGCTCTCGCGGGCGATCTCCTCCCAACCCGTGTCGAGCGACACGCACCGAGGCGTCCGCTCGGGCAGCACGCCGCGCAGCCGCTCCTGGAGCAGCAGCACCGGCACGGCCGAGTCCTCCAGCATGAAGGCAAGGCGCTCGCGCGGGAGCGAGGGCTCCACCGGCACGTAGGCCCCGCCCGCCTTGAGCACGCCGAGCAGCCCCACCACCATCTCCAGGGAGCGCTCGGCGCACACGCCCACCCGCACCTCGGGGCCGACTCCCAGCCTCCGCAGGTACCGGGCGAGCTGGTTGGCCCGCCCGTCCAACTCCCGGTACGTCAACCGGCCCTCGCCAGACACCACGGCGAGCGCCTCGGGGGTTCGCGCCACCTGCGCCTCGATGAGCGCATGGAGGCTCGTGTCGCGGGGGAAGTCGGCGCGCGTGTCGTTCCACTCCACCAGGAGCTGGCGGCGCTCTTCGTCCGTCAGCAGCGGCAGCGCGTCCACGCGCGTGTCGGGAGCCCGCAGGGCCTGGGCGAGGAGCTGGTGGTAGTGGCCCAGCATCCGCAGCGCCGTGCGGGCCTCGAACAGCTCGGCGCTGTAGCGAATGGCGAGCGAGTAGCCCTCACCGCGCTCGAAGACGCTGAGCGAGAGGTTGAAGGCGCTGTCGTGAGAGGCCATCAGCACGGGGTGCGCCTGGAGGCCGGGGAAGACGTCGGCCAGCGTGTGCTCTCCGCGGATGAGGTCGAACATCACCTGGAAGAGCGGAGTGTGGCTGGTGCTGCGCTCGACGCCGAGCGTCCGGACGAGCCGCTCGAAGGGGACGTCCTGGTGGGCGATGGCCTCCAGGGTGGTGGTGCGCACCCGGGCGAGGAGCGAGGCGAAGGAGTCCGAGGGCTCGACGCGGGTGTACAGCACCAGCGTGTTGACGAGCAGGCCCACCACGTCCTCGGTGGCGGGGTGGGTGCGGCCGCTCACGGGGGTGCCGATGCAGAAGTCCTCCTGGCCCGAGTAGCGGTGCAGCAGGGTGGCGAAGGCCGCGTACAGCACCATGTACGGCGTCACCTGATGCTGGCGGCAGAAGGACTGGAGGGCGCGGGCCAGCTCCGGGGGCAGCGGTTGCAGGCCGGTGATGCCGCCCCGGTGGGTGGCCACGGCGGGGCGCGGCTTGTCGGTGGGCAGTTGCAGCAGCCCGGGCACGCCGGCCAGGTGGTGCTTCCAATACTCCAGCTGCGCATCCTCGCGCGCGCGCACGGGCCCGGTGCGCTGCCAGGCGGCCACGTCGGAGTACCCCAGACGTACCGGGGGCAACGAGGGCCGTTGCCCCTGACGGAAGGCGGCGTAGGCCTCGCCCAGCTCCCGCATGAGGAGGTCGAGCGAGAGCCCGTCCACCAGCAGGTGGTGGAAGACCACGAGCAGCACGTGGTGCTCGGGGCCGAGCCGCCACAGCCAGAAGCGGTAGAGGGGGCCGTGCTCCAGGTCGAAGGGCCGGTCCACCTCCTCGTGCAGCCGCCGCGTCAACCGCTCCCGGTCGTCGGGGTGGCCAGAGAGCGGCTCGTGCCGCAGGGCGCGCGGCGGCACCGGGTGCGGCGAGGGCACCGGGCTCCCATCCCGGGCGGGGAGGACCAGTCTCAGCACCGTGTGGCGGGCCAACAGCCAGCGCAGCGCGTCCTCCAGGGCATCGGTGTCCACCGGGCCCTTCAGCTCGACGGCCTCCGGGGTGTGGTACGCGCTGGACCCGGGCTGGAGCTGCTGCTCGAACCACAGGCGCTCCTGCGCGGACGACAGCACCAGGGGCGAGCCGGCCGGGAGCGGCGTGGGGGCGGGCAGGGTGGCCGCGCCGTCCTGGCGTCGGATCACCTCGCGAGCCAGTCCCGCCACCGTCGTCGAGGCGAACAGGGCACCCAGCGGCAGCTCCACGCCCAGGGACTGCCGCACGCGGGCCACCAGCCGGGTGGCGCTCAGCGAGTGGCCGCCGAGCTGGAAGAAGTCGTCCTCGCGGTGCACCTTCTCCAGGCCCAGCACCTGGCAGAAGAGCTGGGCCAGCAGCTCCTCCACGAGCCCGCGGGGAGGCTCACCCACCGGGGCGCGCGCGGCCTCCTCCAGGGGCAGCGCCGCCAGCGCCTTGCGATCCACCTTGCCATTGGGGCTCAGCGGAAGCGCCTCGAGCAGCGCGATGCGTGAGGGCACCATGTAGCCCGGCAGCGTGCGGGCCAGGGACTCCCGCAGCGAGGCCTCGCTCGTGCCCGCTTCCGCCGGCACCACGAAGGCCGCCAGGTACTTGTCTCCTGGCCGCCGCTCGCGCGCCATCACCACCGCCGAGCGCACCGCGGGCAGCCGCCGCAGCGCGGATTCGATCTCCGGCAGCTCGATGCGCATGCCGCGCACCTTCACCTGGAAGTCGGTGCGGGAGACGAATTCCAGGAGCCCGTTCGCCAGCCTCCGCCCCAGGTCTCCCGTGCGGTAGAGCCGGGCGCCGGGCACGCCGGAGTACGGGTCGGGCAAGAAGCGCTCGGCCGTGAGCTCCGGACGGTTGAGGTAGCCGCGCCCCACGCCCTCGCCGCCGATGTAGAGCTCTCCCACCACTCCCGCGGGTACCGGATGCAGGGCTTCGTCCAGGACGTAGACCCGCATGTTGGCCTTGGGCACGCCGATGGGCGTGCTGGAGCGCGTGGGCGCCGTGTGCATGGCATGCAGGGTGGCGGTGTCCGAGCACTCGGCCGGGCCGTAGGCGTTGTGGAGCGGAATGCGCGGGTAGCGCGCGAACCAGGCCCGGCAGACCTCGGGGGGCAGTGCCTCGCCGATGGTCACCATGCGCTTCAAGCGCTCGAAGGAGGGCGGGGTGCGCGCGCCACCGTCCTCCAGCATGGCCTGCAACACCGAGGGCACGAGCTGCACGGTGGTGACGCCGGAGGCCTCCAGCGCCGAGGCCAGCCGCACGGGCTCGCGGACCACCTCGTCCTCGAGGAGCCAGGTGGTGGCGCCGAGGGCGAACGCCGCCAGCATCTGCCAGACGGAGATGTCGAAGCTGAGCGCGGCCGTCTGGGCGATGAGGTCCTCGGAGCCCAGGCCCAGCGCCTGCTGCATGCCGAGGATGTGGTTGAGCATGCCGCGCTGATGGACCATCACCCCCTTGGGTACGCCGGTGGAGCCGGAGGTGAAGAGGACATAGGCGAGGCCGTCGGACGAGTCACGGCGCGCAAGGGTCTCGGGACTCTCGGCCTCCCAGCCCGCCAGGGAGAGCAGGCGCGGGCGCCGCGACGCGGGCAGCAGCTCGAGCGCCTGGGCCAGCAGGGCGTCCGCGCCGCCGAGCGCCAGCGCGAACGGGGCACGGCTCTCCTCGAGCACCTGGGCGATGCGCGCGGGAGGCAGCCGCGCCTCCAGGGGCAGGAAGGCGGCTCCGGCCTTGTGGATGGAGAGGACGGCGCGCACGGTGGCCTCGGTGCGCGGTCCCACCAGGGCCACCACGGACTCGGGGCCGACTCCCTGGGCCACCAGCCTGTGCGCCACCTGGTGGAGGTGGGCCTCCAGCCCGGCGTAGGTCCACTGGCCGCCCTCGAAGGCGAGCGCCACCTTTCGCGGCGTCCGCCGGGCGTGCTCGCTCAGGAGCGAAACGACGGTGGCCTGTGCCTCCAGGGGCCTGTGCGTCTCGTTGCAGGCGTGCAGGACGAAGCGCCGCTCGTCCTCGGAGAGGAGGGAGAGTGAGTCGAGGCGGGTGTCGGGGGCGCGGAGCGCGTGCTCGAGGAGCTGCAGGTAGTGGCCCAGCAGGCGCTGCACGGTGGAGGCGTCGAAGAGCTCGGTGCTGTATTCGGCTTCCACGTCCAGGTGGGGACCGTCCTCGCTGACCATGACGGCGAGGTCGAACTTGGCGGCGGAGGCGGGCAGGTGCAGCGGGCGGGCGGCGAGCCCCGGCAGCGCTCCTGCCAGGGAATGATCGACACGGTTCCAGGCGAAGAACACCTGGAAGAGCGGGGAGTGGGAGAGGCTCCGCTCGACGCCGAGATGGGAGACGACCTTCTCGAAGGGGACATCCTGGTGGGCGAAGGCCTCCAGGGCGGTGGAGCGGGTCTGGGAGAGCAGGGAGGCGAAGGAAGCCGAGGGCTGCAGGCGGGAGCGCAGCACCACGCTGTTGACGAAGAGGCCCACCACGTCGTCGGTGGCGGGGTGGGTGCGGCTGGCCACGGGAGTGCCGACGCAGAAGTCCTCCTGGCCCGAGTAGCGGTGGAGGAGGGCGGCGAAGGCGGCGTACAGGGCCATGAAGGGGGTGACCTGGTGCTGGCGGCACAGGGCACCCAGGGCCTGGGTGAGGGCGGGCGACAGGCGGTGGCGTGCGGCCGTGCCTCCCTTGTCGGAGAGGACGGGAGGACGAGCCCTGTCGGTGGGCAGTTGCAGCAGGCGGGGCGCACCGGCGAGTTGCTCGCGCCAGTACTCCAGTTGCCGGTCCTCCAGGGCGTGGACGACCGGGGTCCGCTGCCACTCGGCCACGTCCGAGAAGTCCAGGCGCACGGGGGACAGCGCGGGCTGCTGGCCCTGACGGAGGGCGGCGTAGGCCTCGCCCAGCTCTCGCATGAGGATGTCGAGCGACAGCACATCCACCAGCAGGTGGTGGAAGGCGAGCAGCAGCACATGGCGCTGGGGGCCGAGCCGCCAGAGCCAGAAGCGGTAGAGGGGGCCGTGCTCCAGGTGGAAGGGCCTGTCGACCTCCTGGCGCAGCCGGGCCTGGAGGAGGGCGAGGGCCTCGGGCGCGGACAGCTCGGCCAGGGACTCGTGCTGAAGCACCTGGGAGGGCAGGGGCCGCACGAGGGGAAGAGGGTGCCCCTCCCGTGCGGAGAAGGTGGTGCGCAGCACGGAGTGGCGGGACAGCAGCAGCCGCAGCGACTCCTCCAGCGCACCGGAGTCCAGTGCGCCCTCCAGCTCCACGGCCTCTGCCATGTGGTAGGCGCTGGAGTCGGGCTGGAGCTGTTGCAGGAACCACAGGCGCTCCTGCGAGAAGGACAGCACCGGAGGCGAGCCGGCCGGCCTCGGCGAAGGGCCGGGCAGGTTGGCCGCGCTGCCCTGGCGCTGGGAGAGCTCACGGGCCATCGCGGCCAGGGAGGGCGCGGCGAAGACGGCACCCAGTGGCAGCTCGATGCCGAACGACTGGCGCACGCGGGCCACCAGCCGGGTGGCGCTCAGCGAGTGACCGCCGAGCTGGAAGAAGTCGTCCTCGCGCCGCACCTGCTCCACGTTCAGCACCTGGCGGAAGAGCTGGGCCAGCAGCTCCTCCACGGGCCCACGCGGAGGCTCGCCCTCGGCGGTCTGCTCCGGCGCCTGGAGCGGGAGCGCCGCCAGCGCCTTGCGGTCCACCTTGCCACTGGTGGTGAAGGGCAGGGCCGGGAGCGTGACGAAGCGGGAGGGTACCATCGCCTCGGGCAGGGTGAGACGCAGCGCCTCGCGCAGCCGCTTCGCCGCGGTGCTGGTCTCTCCCTCCATGACGAGGAAGGCATCGAGCCGCGTGTCCCGGCCACCGCCGCGCACCACCACGGCGGCCTGGCGTACACCGGGCTGGCGCAGCAGCGCGGCTTCGATCTCCTCCAACTCGACACGGACGCCGCGCACCTTCACCTGGAAGTCGGTGCGCCCGAGGAAGCTCAGGGTGCCATCCGGGTTCCACCGGACGCGATCTCCCGTGCGGTAGAGCCGCGCGCCGGGCTCGCGGGAGAACGGATCCGGCACGAAGCGCTCGGCCGTCAGCTCCGGGCGGCCGCGGTAGCCGCGCCCCAGCGGAGTGCCGCCGATGTGGAGCTCGCCGGGCACGCCCAGAGGCACCGGCTCTCCGCTCGCGTCGAGCACGTACACGCGGCACCGGTCCAGCGGCCGTCCCAGATGCACCGGCCGCTCCGGCTCCATGCGCCCGGCGACGACGTTGATGCTCGTCTCCGTGGGACCGTAGGTGTTGACCAGCTTCGTCCGCGTCAGCGCGAGCTGCCGCACCAGCGGCTCCGGCAGCACCTCACCGCCGGTGACGAGCACCTTCAGCGAGCGGAAGGCCTCCAGCGCGTCGGGCTCCTCGAGCGCCGTGGCCAGCGAGGAGGGCATGATGACGACGTGGGTAATCCCGTGCCGGACGATGTCGCGTCCCAGCCCGAGCGGACCCACCTCGCGCAGAATCGTCCGGGCGCCGCGGGTGATGCTGAAGAGCAGCTCCTCCAGATGGATGTCGAACGAGAGGCTGCCGGAGGAGGCCCAGCAGTCACCGGCTCGCGTCTCGTAGTACGGGTCGAAGGCCGCGAAGCAGTGGACGACGTTGCGGTGGGTGAGCTCGACGCCCTTGGGCTCGCCCGTGGAGCCGGAGGTATAGAGGAGGTAGGCGAGGTGCTCGGCGCGGGCGGGCACGGGTGGAGCGGAGGGCCCGGCCTCGCGCGCGCGCACGTCCGGCGACACCACGGGCACGTCCAGCTCCACGCCGGCGAAGAGCGCGGGCCGGGTGACGACGAGCCGTGCACCGGACTGGCGCACCAGCGCGGCGCGGCGGCTCGCCGGGTGCGAGGCCTCCAGCGGGAGACACCCTGCGCCGCTCATGAAGATGGCGAGCAGGGACACCACGGCGTCGAGCGAGCGCGCCAGGCACAGGCCCACCACGGTCTCGGGCCGGGCTCCGGCCGCCACCAGGTGCGCGGCGAGGCGCGAGGCCTGTGTGGCGAGCTCCCGGAACGTGAGCGTTCCCTCCGGAGCCACCACCGCCGGAGCGTCCGGGGTACGAGCCACCTGGGCCTCGAAGATGGAGACGAGGGTCGCCTCGGAATCGAAGGGCCGCTCGGTGTCATTGAACGCGTACAGCACCTGCTCGCGCTCGGCGGAGGAGAGCAGGGGCAGCTCGCCCACCGTCGTCTGGGGCCTGGCCACCGCGTGTTCGAGCAGCCGGACGTAGTGGCTCAGCATCCGCGAGGCCGTGGCGTCCTCGAAGAGCTCGGTGCTGTACTGCACGGAGAGCGCGAAGCCGCTGGCGCTCTCGATGACGGTGAGAGCGAAGTCGAACTGGCTGGTGCCGGTGTCCACGTGCACCGGACGCGCGCCGAGCCCGGCCAGGGCCTCGGTGAGCGAGCGCTCCTCCTGGTACAGGTCGAACATCACCTGGAAGAGCGGCGTGCGGCCGGGGCTGCGCTCCACCTGGAGCGCCTCGACGACGCGCTCGAAGGGGGCCTCCTGGTGCGAATAGGCCGCGAGCGTCGTCTCGCGGGCCCGGGCCAGCAGCTCCGAGAAGGGAGTGCCGGGAGTGACGGTGTTGCGCAGCACCACGGTGTTGACGAAGAGGCCAACCACGCCCTCCAGCGTCAGGTGCGTGCGGCCGGCGACGGGCGTGCCCACGCAGAGGTCCGTCTGCTGCGAGTACCGGTGCAGCAGCGCTGAAAACGCCGCCTGGAACACCATGAAGGGCGTCACCTGTCGCTCGCGGCAGAGGGCGCGCACGGCCTCGGTGAGCCCGGAGGGCAGCGGGAGCGGCTCCGTCTGCGCACCCTGGTCCGTGCGGACGGTGGGGCGGGGCTTGTCGGTGGGCAGCTCCAGCAGGGGGGGAGCGTCGGCGAGCTGGCGCTTCCAGTACTCCAGATGGGAGGACTCGAGCGCCGTGGCGGCCGGCGTGCGCTGCCAGGCGGCGAAGTCGGCGTACTCCAGGGGCAGCGGGGCGAGCTGGGGCACCTGCTCGCGGGCGAGGGCGGAGTAGAGGGTGCCCAGCTCCCGCATGAGCACGTTGAGGCTCCAGCCGTCCACCACCAGGTGGTGCAGCACCAGCAGGAAGACGTGGCGCTGGGCGGAGAAGCGCAGCAGGCGGAAGCGGTAGAGGGGCCCCTGCTCCAGGGAGAAGGGCCGCGAGGACTCCTCGCGCAGACGGCGCGACAGCACGGCCTCGCGCTCGCCCTCGGCCACGGAGGACAGCTCCTCGCTCTCCAGGACGCGGGAGGGCACCTCCTGGAAGGCCAGTCGCGGTTGTCCCTCGGAAGAGGAGAAGACGGAGCGCAGCGCGGTGTGGCGCGAGAGCAGTTGCCGCAGCGCCGCCTCGAGCAGCCGCTCATCGACGGAGCCACTCAGCTCCACCGCGCGGGCCACGTTGTAGGCGGCCGACTCCGGTTGCAGCTGGTGGAGGAACCACATCCGCTCCTGCGCGGAGGAGGGGCGGGGGAGCTCGTGGGCGGGGCGCCGCACCGGTCCCGTTCCGGCCACGACGTTGGCCGAGGTGCCCGCCGGAGAGGACGGCTTGCCCCGCTCCAGGAGTTGCTTGAGCAGTGCGCGCTTTTCGCCCGGCGAGAGTTGGTCGAGCTCTTTTCGAGAAGTCATGACAGGGGGGAGGAGAGGGTGGCGCTCGGAGCGCGTGTCCGCATCCGCTCGAGGCCGAGGACGCTCCACACGGCGCCGATGAGGGCGAACGGAGTGTTCTCCATCACGTACCGGGGGACGCCCTCGATGGGGATGTTGGAGGCGAAGAGCAGGGCCACGTGCAGGAGGCCGACCCAGGGCAGCACCAGGCATCCCGGACGCGGCAGGCTCCGGGCGCGCACGGTGGCGATGCCGAGCAGCGTCACGCCGATGCAGGAGCTGAGCACTCCGACCGCCCCGAGCGGAGGAATGAGCCGGACGCCCCCGAGGAGGCCGGAGAGCAGCACCAGATTGACGAGGGCGGCCCCGAGGGTGAGCGAGGCGAACACCAGCCCGGCCAGGCCCGTCTTCCGCGCGCGTCCCTGGAGCCGGACGCGCAGCCCCACCAGTCCCACACCGAGGGCGAGGGTCGCGCCGACGAACGAGGTGGCGCCGAGCCAGTCGAGCGGCGAGGCGCTCGGGTCGGAGGGGAGCTTCCCGGTCCTCATGCCCACGGCGAGGTCCACGCCGTAGGAGAGGAGCCACAGCAGCCCGCCCACCAGGGTGGCCGGGCCGTCCCAGCGGGGCGGGGAGGAGGGAGACATGTCCTGGGTGCTCATACGTGGACGAGCGCGTGCTGGGAGAGGAGCGTGGTGAGCAGCTCGCGCATCCGCTCGCGCGACCACACCACCGTGTCGCCGCGCCGCTCCTCCCGGGCTTCGTCGAGCAGTGCCCGCGCCCGGTGCGCTCCGCCTCCGGACAGGCGCTGGAGCACCTCCAGCAGCCCGCGGCTCTCCGGCAGGCACGTCGCCTGGCCATTGACCGCGAAGGCGAGCTCTCCGCTGGCGAGCCTGCGCCAGACGAGCCCCGCCTGGGGCACGAGCCTCACGCTCCGGTTCTCGTCGAGCACCGCGCCGGAGGCGGGCCGGGGGCCCTGCAGGAATCCACCGCCGCTCACGTACCGCAGCCACGTGAGCTCCATCTCCCGCTCCAGGCCGCCCTCCACCAGCTCCCTCAATCCCCGCACCACCTGCTGGGTGGCGCTGCGCAGCCCCTCGGGAATCGCGTCCGCCAGCTCCTGGCGGCGCGCCGGGTCATACGGGATGAAGGGCTGCGTCTGGTCGATGGGGGGATTCACCTTCTCGGCCACCAGGCCCGGCAGGGTGTCCACCAGCGGCGAGGGGGTGAGGTAGACGGCGAGGTTGTTGGTGACGGACACCGAGTCGGTCCCCTCGGCGGAGTGCCAGAAGTGGCCCGGCCAGTAGAAGACGTCACCCGGCTCGCCCTCCAGGACGATGGCCTGCTCGCGGATCTCCGCGAAGGTACGCAGCGGGAGCGCGAAGTCGATGTCGCGCACGTCCCTGCCGGGCACCAGGTGCAGCAGCGACTCGTAGGGCCACAGCAGCATGCGCTTGGTGCCCACGGCGATGAACGCGAAGTTCCCCGTCACGTCCTTGTGCACGCCGAAGGGCGTCTCGCGGTAGTCCCCGGCGAACATGTCCGAGTCGATCTTCCAGGGCGGCAGGCCGAGCTGCTCGAACATGCCCTCGGTGAACTGGCGGTAGCTCTCGAAGAGCTGGCTGGACCGGCTCTGGATGGAGTCCATGTGGAAGAAGAAGTCGCGCGGGCCCACCAGCTTCCGCATGCGCGCGGCCCAGCCCTCGAAGGAGCCGTCCTCCCTACGAGGCATGTACCGGAGCGAGTCGGAGACGATGTTGCCGCTGTCGATGAAGACCTGGCAGGCCGGCCGTACCCGGGCTCCGGCGACCTTGGAGAACTCCTCCGCCTCCTCCACCGAGATTCGGAAGAGCTCCTCCGGAGGGGCGAGCAGCCGCTCACCGAAGACCTTCTTGAAAACGCGGGGCTGCCTTCCCCAGACGTCCTGCGCGAAGCTCTTCCAGAATCCCTCGGGCGGTCGAAAGCTCATGATGGGCTCGAAGTATAGGTGTCTGCTTCTGGAGGAGGAATCCGGGCGGCTCACATCCGGATGCGGACGCTCAGCCCGGCGCGCAGCAGGGAGCGGCCCGTGATGGGCAGCTCCGCCACCGAGGGGTCTGGCTCGAAGCGGAACTCGCCCCCTCGCTGGCCGAAGGGCGCCTCGATGAAGGCGGAGACGTACACCTCGCGCAGCGGCAGCAGCGCCACGTCCAGGCGTGGCAGGAAGGACGCGTCGCGCACGTTGGCGAGCAGGGTGAGGAACATCGCCGGTTCGATCGCGCTGCGGCGCTCGAGGGAGAACTGGCCCATGAGGTAGTAGCGGCCGAAGTAGAGCGCCTGATAGTCGCCCGTGGAGCGCAGCCACGTGAGCAGCGAGCGATCGTCGTAGCCGAGCTGGTTGTAGAAGCCCTCGAGCCGGAGCACGGCCCGGAAGACCTGGGCGAAGCGGAAGGTGCTCTGGGCCCCCACGCTGGCGAGCACCTTGGGTCCGTCGACGGGGCGCGGGGTGAAGCCCTCCCCGGTGCGCTCCCAGCGCTGGAAGGGCGAGTCACGCACCAGCGCCACCTCGGCGTTGAAGTCGAAGAGGCCCACCCCGACGTTCCAGTCCAGG
This sequence comes from Archangium lipolyticum, assembly GCF_024623785.1. NCBI lineage: Bacteria > Pseudomonadati > Myxococcota > Myxococcia > Myxococcales > Archangiaceae > Archangium > Archangium lipolyticum. Next base: position 150,678 of record NZ_JANKBZ010000008.1, on the reverse strand, counting down.
CCGTAGCGGGGGCGGCGCCCCTGCTGCACGGCCGCGGTGGCGCTGAGCTCGCTGGTGCCGAGCGTCACCTCGGCGCGCACCGCTCCTCCATAGCGGAGCCGCTGTGACTCCGGACCATTCAGGTCCGCCGTGGCGACGAGCCAGAGGTTGGAGGCCAGCGCCTCCCACGGGACGTTCACCTTGAGCATGTCGACGCCGGTGCGCAGGTCGAACACGTCGAGCGGCAGCGGGTTGGGTTGGCGCAGGAAGTCGGTGGGATTCCAGACCCGGGAGCTGCCCCACTTGAGCTGCTGGCGCCCGGCGGTGATGAAGACGCGATCGGCCAGGGCGAACTTGATCCACAACTGGTCGAGGAGGACCTGGGGCTTGGAGTAGGCCGGGTCCAGGGGATCGAAGAGGAGCCGTCCCCGGACGAAGCTGCGCACGGACTCCGAGGGCTTGACGTCGACGAAGAGGTCGACGAGGGACGGGAGGGTGGGTTGGAGCGTGGTCACCCGGGACTGGCGGGTGCCGGACAGTTCGACGCGCTGGTAGTAGATGCCGCCCAGGCTGAGGATGTCGTGCGGCCGCGAGCCCTGTTCCTCGCGTGCGGCTGGAGCCTCCACGTCGGTGATGGTGACCCGGCCGGGAAGCGCGGTCGGTTCCGGCTCGGCGGATGGGGTGACCTCGGCGGGCCGCGGTGGGAGCCCGGTGTCGAGGGTGGATGCGTCCGTGACCACCGTGGGCCGCTTCAAGCCGAGATCCTCGTCCTCGGAGGAGGGGCTCGCCGTGGGGAGGGGCTCCGCAGGAGCGGCGGGCGCGGGTTCGGCGGTGGGCTCGGGAGCGGGAGGCGCTGACGCCTCGACGCTCCTGGGTTGCGCGTCCACGGGCTGGTAGACCAGGGTACGCACCCGCCCCCGTTGGAAGATCACCTCCACTCCGAGTGTGGGGTAGTGGAAGGAGAGCTGGTTGTCGGGGGTGGCCCGCACCTGGTAGCAGGGGGCTTCCGAGCGGGCCTCGTCCACGCAGGCCGGCCCGAAGGTCTCCTCGAGCTCGGCGCGTGTCGGCGGCTTCCTGGGGAAGACCTCGATGCGCTGGAGCAGCTCCCGCTCCGGATCGACGTGGAAGCGGACGCCGCGCGTGTCGCGGGGCAGCGTCCTGCCGCGATAGTCGAGCAGGAGCTGTCCGCCCTTCTGGCTCCGTCTGGCTGGCTTGCCGAAGCGCTGGAGCAGCTCCTGGGTCCGGGTGATGCCCGGTTCGGCCCCGTTCCACTCCGCGGCGGTGGCGGTGCGGCCCGAGGCGAGCAGCAACGACACGAGGGCTGTTCGGACGAGCGCGGCGGGGAAGGGGGGCATCATGATGGGGGGATGGCGGAGGGCTCTGGCGCCTGACTCAGTCCCGAGGGAAGAAGGTCGGGGCGTTGGCGTTGCGCTCCACCATGGCGGCGAAGGCGCCGGGCAGGGAGGGGTGCGGATCACCCGAGGCCTGGAAGACGAAGTGGCTGTAGTAGCGCGCGAGGTGCTTGCGCAGGAACTCCGGGAGACCCTCGGCCAGCCGCCGCGTCGTGGCGCGGTGCCGCGCCTGCTCCGGCGTCTCCTCCGCCAGCGCGGCGGCATGCGAGGAGGTGGGTTCGACGACGCCTCCCGGCGCGAAGAGCGTCTGCTGGTAGAGCGCCATGGCGCGGGCGCGCTGCTCGGCGGGGACGTGGACGAACAGCCGCACGGCGTGCGTGAGGTTCGCGTACACCTCCTCGAAGTGCTCGAAGGAGGCGAAGAACACCCGGTTGTTGACCATGACGTTGAGCCCGAACGACTCGACGTGGTGCCACCACATGGGGGGCACGAGCAGCACCTCTCCGGGTTGCAGCTCCACGACCCGGGCATCCTTCAGCGCCTCCGCGAACAGCGGGTAGCGCTTCAGGTCCAGCTCCAGCAACCGCACGAGGCTCACCTGGGCGCACTCGATCATCCGATCGAAGGGCGCCTGGTAGATGTAGGGGAGCAGATCCGGCGCGAACAGGGTCACCCGCTTCACCCCATCCGCCATGCAGATGAAGGTCAGGAAGTCGTCGTAGTGCAGGTTGACCACCTGGCCATTGGAGCCCACCCAGAGTGTCGCGTGGACCTGATCCTCGCGGAGGAAGGACAGGACGTTGGGCCCCAGGGCCTCGAAGAGCGGCGTCGCCGGCGGGATGTAGTGCGCCTGCATGTAGACGTAGTCCCCGCTGGCGCCGCGCAGGCTCTGAAGGGCCTGGCTCGCGAAGGCGTCGAAGGGCACATCCGCCTGCTTCGTGCTCTTGCCGAACGTCAGCCGCTCCAGGTTGTCCGGCTGGAAGTGGAACTGTCCCTTGTGCTCGCGCGGCAGGCGGTGGAACGTCACCGGCCGCTCGCCGATGAGCGAGCCCAGCACCGCCATCTTCTGCTCGTGCGTGGTGGCCGCTCTCAGTTCCTGATAAAGCCGCCACTCGTCCATGCACCCCGTCAGCACCACGGGCTCGTCGAACGCGTAGTTCAGCAACTCCTCGGGCCTGATCCGGGCAATTCGACGGACGGGCTTGGCTTCGAAGGGCAGCGGCGGCAGGCGCATGGCATCCACATCCTAACAGGCAGACTCATCGATTCTATCGTGCGTTGACAGAAGCTCTCAAGTTACGAGAACATCAGGAATTGCGTAGTGCCGCTTGCTTTGCCCTGACCCCCCCAGGAGGCACCAACCATGGCTTCGGAAGAGACTCCGGTCGTACCGGCTCAGCTCGTAGTGCCCGCTCCCGTTCAGGCGGCTCCCGCGGAGGCCCCCGTGGCCACGGCGGCCCCGGAGAAGCTCGATGAGCTGGAGGAGATCAACTTCCTGCTCGAGGAGATCGAGAGCAAGATCGCCCCGCTCGCGCTGGCGTGAGCCGGGTTTGGCCCCATGGACTCCGGCGTTCGCCCCTACGAAGAAGCCTTCGCTCCGTACTGGCACCCCGTCGCGTTCTCCCACGAGCTGAAGGAGCGTCCGCTAGCCGCTCGCCTGCTGGGGCGGGAGCTCGTGGTGTGGCGCTCGGGGAGCGGGGTCTCCGTGACGCAGCGCTACTGCGCGCACCGCGGCGCCGATCTGTGCGGAGGGACCGTCGTCGGCGAGGGGCTCCGTTGTGGCTTCCACGGGTGGACGTACGGGCAGGATGGCCGGTGTGTCCGGGTGCCGTCGCAGCCGGGCGTTCCCATCCCGGCCCGGGCCGCGCTCGCCTCGTACCGCGCCGTCGAGCGCTACGGCCTCGTCTGGGTGTGTCTGGCTCCGGAGCCCGCGGCCCCTCTGCCGGAGTGGCCGGAGCTCGAGAGCGGGAAGCTCGCCACCGTCGCGCTCCCGCGCCTGGACTGGAACGTCTCCGCGGGCCGCATGATGGAGATCGTCCTGGACGTCACCCACCTGTCCTGGGTGCACGAGGGAACCTTCGGCAACCCGGAGCAGCAGGAGGTGCCTGCCTACGACGTCGAGCGGCTCCCGGGCGGGCTCCGGGCGCAGATCTCCTACCCCGCGCTCGCGCCGGGCATCGGTGGGGCCGCACCCAGGGTGGACAAGACCACGCTCACCTACGAGGTGTCCTTCCCGTTCGCCGTGCGGCTCTCCTTCAAGCCCACGCTCTTCTTCCAACACGGGGTGTATGCGATTGCTTCACCCTGGTCGGAAGAGAAGATGCAGTGCTTCTACTTCGCCTCCTACCACCCGGGCCTGAAGCTCTTCCCGGACATCTTCGTGAAGTCCGAGCTGGCCATCCTCGAGCAGGATCGGCTCGTCGCCGAGGCACAGCGGCCCAAGGCCCACCCGATGGACTTCGCGGGTGAGGTCCACGTCAAGGCGGACCGGCTTCCGAACGAGTACCGCCGGGGAGTGATCTCCCTGCGTGCCGGCCGGCCCATCGAGGGCCCCACTCCGGAGTGAGGGCCGGGTTCGGGCCTCACTGTTGGCTTTCAATGAATCTGCTTGGTAGTCTCCTCGCGCCTGACCGCTGATCCCCCCTGCCATACCGCTGTGGCGGAGCGCGCAGGCCTCTCGTGCCCATGAAACATCAGAAGACCCTTCTTCTTTGCGTGGCAGTGCTCGCTTCGAGCTGTGACGTCTTCAGGACCGAGGATGCGGAGGGGACGCGTGGCCGTGGCGCACAGGCGTTCGACCCGTACTCCAGCTCCGCCTCGGGTGCCATCTCGCTGAGCCTGCTGGGCTTCAATGGCTGCGCCATCCTTCCCAATGGCGAGCCGGTGACGCGCGGTTCGCTCGAGCTGGACGGCTATCCGGCGAAGTGCCCCCCGCTCAACAGCGGGATGCCCCTGGGCGACTCCGTGGAGCCGACGGCCCGGTTCACCATCACCGCGGGAGCGAACTACTTCCTGCGCGAGTTCACCGTGATGGACACGCTGGTGAACGTCTACAAGGTGGGCGCGGACGGCAAGCCGGACCCGAGCAACCCGGACTACAACGATCGCCGCACCCCGGCGGCGTGGATCCGCAAGCAGTCGCGCTTCAAGAGCCTGGACTGGTCCGGGCTGACGGTGGGCCGTGACGAGTGGCGGCGCCAGGGTCCGGGGTCCTTCCTGCGCGAGACGTTCTTCGAGAACGCCGCGTGGATGATCTCCGACGACGACACCTTCCTCATCGAGGTGGTCGACTCGGGAGGCATCGTGCGCGCCTCCACGACGTACGAGCGCAAGGAGTTCCTCTCGGAGAACCCCGTCACCGGGCGCACCCGCGCGAGCTTCGGCGTCTTCGGCGTGGGCCGCCCGCGGTTCGCTGGCGACAACGAGATGCACCTGGTGCCCGACACGACGCCCTACTTCCTGACGGGGGTGAAGGTGTCGTTCGCCAACTCCACCAACCCCTTCAAGTCGTTCCGCATGCCGGACCTCTACGGTGAGGGTGTCATCCGCGTCACCTGGAGCCTGATGCCGGCCGAGCCCTTCCTCTTCCCGGTCACCTTCATCAAGGAGGTGGACAAGGGGGCCACCTGCTTCAAGTTGGACGACAAGGGGTTCGCCACCACGGAGGTGGTGCCCTGCGGGTTCGGTCTGTCGCAGCAGGTGCACATCAACAAGCCGAAGAACGGCAAGTTCTTCATTCCGGGCGAGACGGTCGACTTCCAGATCTCCCTGAACGACGGTGACGGCAATGCGCTGCACTCGCGCGACCTGCTGCCCTCCTTCAACGACTACCTGGGCGGCAACTCCAACGGTCTGGCCTACTTCAACGAGTCGATGCTGCTCACCTACCGGGACACGAGCAGCTCCGAGTCCGGCTTCAAGGTGGTGGGTCCGCTGCAGAACCTGCGGCCCATCAACGGCACCTATGAGCTGCCGTACTTCTCCTTCCCGCGCACGAGCGAGCCGAAGTACTTCGTCGAGCCGGGCCTGCTCCGGGCCATCGCCGGGTACACGGACATGCAGCCGGCCACGCGCTATGGCGTGGAGCTGCCGCCGGACGCGAAGCCGGGCACCTACGCCATCCTGCTCAAGGGGCACCGCTACTTCATGGGCGAGCGGCTCAACCGGCTCGACACCTTCTTCTTCCAGGTGGGCCAGGAGCAGCGGACGAGCTACCCGGGCAACATCGGCAACTGCCAAGTGTGCCACAACGGCGTGAGTTCGCTGAACAACCTCCACCACGGCCTGTCCGTGGACAACGTGGAGGTGTGCAGCACGTGCCACATCGACGAGACGGCCGGCCACATGTCGGACCTGATGCACCGGCTGCACATGGGCTCGCGCAAGTACAAGCAGGACAAGGCGGACTGCCGCGTGTGCCACCTGACGCGTGAGAGCGCTCTGCGGCCGAGCCTCGCCGTGTGCAACAGCTGCCACGTCACCGTTCACGGCACGGAATACTTCGATTTGAAGTTCGAGGAGCCGCAGAACACGCCCAACGCCTACGGCAACTGCGCCAACGCGTGCCACGCCGTGAAACCGCCCAACCTGCACATCCTCCCTGGTCAGTGACTCTCCCGAGGACATCATCCATGAGGGCTTCATCCTTCGTCGCCGTCACCCTGCTGTCCGCCGCCCTGTCCGGGTGCCAGGGGGAGGATCCAGGTTCCACGTCCGGCTCGGACATCTCGTACACGGACCTGCCACAGCGCAAGACGACCGTGTCGGGCCTCGTCTACGACCCCGAGGCGTTCTTCTTCTCCATGGCCAACTGGCCGGGGGACCCCACTCAGGCGCCGCCGCCCGCGTTCTTCAACGGCAATCCCCACGGCATGCGCGCGGCGCCCATGGGCGCGCACGTGAGCATCGTCGGTGACGGCACCGCCGCCGACACCAGCGGCCCCGTGCCGCCCACGGGGGCCTGGCAGGTGCTCGGGGTGCCCACCAGTGACACCACCCTGTACATGGCCAGGGCCGAGCCCCCGGCGGAGGGCGTGGGGATTGGCGCTCCGAATATCTTCTCCCCGCCGGATTTCACGCCCATCCCCGTGGGGAAGTACTACCCGACGACCGCGCTGCGCCCCATCCTTGCCCGTGCGTCTTCCTGCCAGTTGCAGGTGGCGGAGATGCTGGGAGATCTCGGTGGCCTGGCAGCCGTGGCCAACATGATGACCATGATGGACATGCCGACGACGCCCGCGGATCTGGCGGATCCGAGCAAGACGGGCGCCGTGGTGTTCATCTGGGTCTATTCCCCCAGCCCGGTGCTCGACATCTTCAACATCCCCTCGGATGACTTCATCACGGCGGTGGAGGTGTCCCCGAACAACGTCCTCCAGTTCGGGGTCGGCTGGGCGCCGCCGGGCGCCCCGGAGGTTCCCCCGAGCCAGGGGCCCATGGGCTACTTCGCCATCCCCGCCCCGGTCAGCCCGCTGGGCTACTTCGCGCTGGTGATTCCCAAGGGCACGACGGGGCCGGTGAAGTTGAACTTCGTCGACACGAAGGAGGACCCCAAGGACGAGTTGGGTCCCCGGCCGTGGCGCATCCCGAGCGTCGAGATTCCGGTCGTCCCGGGCGTGTCGTTCCTCCGGCTGCACGCGCAGCCCGGTGGCCCGCCGCCGCCGGACGATGTGACCTCCGAGCCCGCGCCGGATCCGGACACGAGCTGGATGTGCCTGCCGCGGTGAGTGGGCCTCAGCGCCAGGGGCGGACGTGGAGCTGGCGGAAGCGGAGGGTCGGCTGCCCGAAGGACACGGGCAGCGGGCCGTGGTCCAGCTTGCGGCAGCCCCGGGTGGCGAAGAGGTTCTGGTAGTCCGCGCCGACCGCGTCGATGCTGGCGAGGGCCTCCAGGCCGTTGCCGCTGAGGATGCCCGGGGACACCAGCCGCCCCGGCCGGCCCTCGCGGATCTCCTGCGCCTCCACGATGTAGAAGCTGAAGTCCCCCGACAGCAGGTTCATGTGGCGGGGAGTCAGGTGGCGGATCAGCAACCCGTGGGGGATGTCGGCCAGCAGGCCATCCAGGTGGCCCAGGTGGGGCTCCACGCGGGTATGTGCCATGCGGGGAAGGGGAGGGTGTTTGAAGCCCACCCGCCGCCCGTGGCCGTTGGGGAGGTGGCCCAGGGTCTTCGCGCTCCGCGCGTCGTGCAGGGGCGAACCCACGACACCTCCGTGGAGCAGGTGGACCGGCTGCGCGGGGTGGCCCTCGTCGTCCCAGGTGTACGCGAGCGCTCCGCACCCGTCGGTCGGGTCGTCCGAGAGGGTGACGAAGGGCTCGGCCACGCGTTGTCCGAGGCGGCGGGCCATGTACGAGCCTCCTCGTGCAACGACGTCCCCCTCCAGCGGGTGGCCGCAGACCTCGTGGAAGAAGCAGGCGGAGGCCGAGCCCGGAGGAAACACCACCGGGAGCGAGCCGGTGGGGCATGGCACGGTGGGCGTACCCTCGCGCAGCAGCTGTGCCATCCGGCCCACCAGCGACTCGAGCTCCGGCAGGGCCGCGCTCAGCCGCGCGCCGTCCGCGTAGGCCGCGCAGCGCCAGAGCTCCGCCATTCCTCCGTCATGGGCGCGGTACACCTTCAGCTCGATCAGGGCATGGTGCCGATGATCCGCGACCAAGCGGGACGCGTTGGCGAGGAGGGTGCGTTGATCCACCTCGCGAAGCAGCACATCCAGGTGCGCCGCGCCCTCCGCCCGGGCCACGTCCACGAGCCTCCGCACCACCTCCACCAGCCCGGTGGCGTCCGGTGGCGAGGGCTCGGGGGTGAGCAGTTCGCGCGCCGGGGCCAGCAGCTCCGAGGGGAGGGCTCCGGGCGGGAGTGCTCCGTCGGCCACCTCCGTCCACACCTGCTCGAGGCCTCCGGACACCTCCTGGCGGAGGGCATGGCCGCGCTCGCAGGTGGGAGCCTGCACGCGCAACCCCGAGCGTTGATGGACGACCTCGGTGACCTCGCGCCGCTCCACGAAGCAATCCAGCAAGACGGTGTGCCTCCTCCCCGCTTTCTATCATTCCGTGCGCGCTCTCCGGGACGAGCCCCCCTGGCCGGCGCCTCCTCCGGTGGGCAGGGGGAATGGGGCATGATGGGTGCCGTCCCGGTGGGTCTGGAGAGCGAGGATGCGGGTGAGCACCAGTGAGGCGGGGATGGACCCGCGCGCCCTGACGGATGCGGCCCGGGCGGAGCTGGAAGCCTTCACGCGGAGGTTGCCCTCCATCACGGCCGAGCTCTTCCTCTCCGCGGGCCGTAGGCTGTCGCTGGAGTACGAGGTGGGCACCGGTTCCTCCACCATCAGCCAGGGCGAGTCCCTGTCGGTGGCCGCGAGGGTGTGGGAGGGCGAGCGCTCCGGGCACGCGGTGCTGCCCCTGGGCGGGTCCGAGGGCCTCGGGCGCGTGCTGGAGCTGGCGGTGCGGCGGATGGGCACCGGCTCCCCGCCTCCGCCGGTGGTGGGAGAGCTGGCCGGACCCGCGTCACCTCCGCTCGCCGGGCTGTCGAGCGAGCGGATGCGGGAGCAGGCGGCGCGGCTCACCCGGATGGTGGTTCCTCCCGGCGTCGTGGTGCAGGCCATGGTGCTCGCCCGGTCCGAGACGTGGACCGCGCTCCTGCGCGGCGAGGGGGGCTTCCAGGAGGCGGCCCACGAGCGGGAGGAAGCCTTCGTGCGTTGCGAGACCTCGCGTGGGGCCGTGGTCGACGCCGTTGCTTCCCGGCGAGGAGACGACTGGGACCTGGCTTCCCTCCGGGCCCGGCTCGCCGGGGACGTCGAGGCGCTGGAGGGGCCTGCCGGAGCGGTGGAGCCGGCCCTGCCCCTCGTCTTGCGGCCCGCCGTCGCGGCCCCGCTCGTCGCGGCGCTGGGCTGGATGTTGCGAGGCGACGTGGCGGCCTCCCTTCCCGCCCTCGCGCGAGCGGTGGGGAAGAAGCCCTTTCCCTCGGTGCTGTGCGTCGAGGACGTGCCGCTCCATCCGCTCGGCACGCGGTGGCGGAGCGCGGACGACGAGGGCACGCCCACGCGCCCGCTGCGGCTCATCGACGAGGGCCGGTTGCAGGGGTTCCTCCACTCGGCGGCGAGCGCGGCACGGCTCGGGGTGGAGTCGAACGGCCGGGGCCTGCGCTTCGAGGACGCGCCTCCGGCTCCCTCTGCGGTCAACCTCTTCGTGGTGCCGCGGGGCGATGCGCTCCCCGAGCACTACACGGAGCTGGTGGCGCGCGTGGAGACGTTCACCACGATGCCGCGCCCGGGGACGGTGACGCTGTTGGCCGGGGGCTGGGAGGTGCGTGCGGGCCAGCGCGTGCGCCGGGTGGCTCCGGTGGACCTGAGCCTGCCCGTGCTGGAGACGTTCCGCGCGCTGCGGGGCGTCGGGTCGGACCTGACGTTCTTCCCCACCGCGGAAGGGTGCGGCACTCCGACCCTCTTCTTTCCCCCGCTGCTGGGGGGATGAGGCTCAGCGGCGGCTCCTGGGCGGCTCGCAGCGCTGGAGCGCACGCCAGCGCACGAGGTCATCGAGCAGCGAGCGGAAGGCGCGCTTGTTGAAGGCGCGTGCCGTCAGCCGGGTGAAGAAGGCGTCCTCGAGCGCCTCCACCTGTTGGGGCTTGGCTCCGTTGAGGGACATCAGGAGCTTCTCGAGGCGGCGGCGCACCGCGGGCGCGGGGGGGAGCGTGGTGGAGCGGCCGTTGGCGGACACCAGCAGCCGCCCGTCTGGCAACGGGACGCCGACGATGGGCCGCTCGGGCGTGGCGCGAATCCAATCCCCGGGCGAGAGGGGTTGCTCCTTCGCCTCGGGTGGGGGGCCGTCCAGGGCTCCACCGGTGAGGAAGCGGACCCACTCGGAGGTGCTCTCGCTCTCGGCGGCGAGCAGGTTCTTGCGCCGGGAGCGCTGCTGGACGGAGTTGCGCACGGGAGCGGGCACCTGCCAGCGCGGCCCGCCGGGCAGCTCGGTGTGGCGCAGACGCTCGGGCCAGGCGTGCGGGGGCGCCATGCTGGCGAACTGCGGAGGACGGAAGCTCACCCCGAGTGACGCGCTGATCATCAGCCCCCGGGTGGGCTCGGCGCGGTGCCAGTAGGAGGCGGGCCAGTACAGGACGTCGCCCGGAGACCCCTTCAAGGTGAGGGCCTGGGAGAGCAGTTGCCGCTCGTCCTCCTTGTCGGCCAGGTAGATCAACCCTGTTTTGTGGATGAGCTGGGGGTCATCCTTGGGGACCTCGGGGCGGCCGGTGAGCGCGTCGAAGGGCCACAGGCTCATGGTCTTCTCGCCCTCGATGACGAAGTAGAAGACGTGCAGGTCGTCCTTGTGGATGCCGAAGGGCGTGTAGAGGTAGTTGCCGAGGAAGACGCACGAGTCGCTGCCGCCCAGGGGCACGCCGAGCGCCTCATGGAAGCCGGACAGGAAGCTCTTCATCTGCAGCCAGTGGTTCCACTGGAAGCACTGGGCGCGGTTGAGCACGATGCCGAAGCGCTTGCCGCCGAGCAGCGAGTCCAGGCGGGCCATCCAGCCCTCGAGGCTTCCGTCCTCGCGCCGGGGCAGGTGCTGGGAGAGGTTGAAGAGCGTCGAGTAGTACGGCAGCCCGCCGGGGCCATCCGGGTGCTCGATGTAGAAGCGCAGGGGCTGGGCGAACTCGCCGCGGCGGATGCGCTCGCCCGTCTCCACGAGCGCCTCGAAGATCTCCCCCGAGGTGGGGAAGTGGGCCCCGAAGGGGTGCTGGAGGACGGTTGGCTCGCGGTCCCAATACTTCCGGGCGAAGTCCTTCCAGAAGGAGCGGGGGAGCGCGAGGGACGGCTCACCGCGAGCGGAGGAGGGCGGGGTGGGAACGGGGGCGATCATGGAGCAACTCCCGGGGTGGAGGCGGTGGCGGCTTCCGGGTGTGAGCGGGTGGCGCGCCAGGCGAGGACGAGACCGAAGGCCAACAGCACCGAGGCGAGCAGGAAGGGGGCTCCGGGCTGGTTCCAGGCCCGCTGGGGGTCGATGGCACGCGCGAAGAGCAACGTGAAGAGCCCGGGGCCGAGCGTCCCGGCGATCCCCATGACACTGGCGAGCGCGCCCTGGAACTGGCCCTGCTCGGAGGGGCTCACGCGGCGGGTCATGATGCCCTGGGCGGCCGGGCCGAAGAGACCCCAGAGACCGATCACCGGGATGCCGAGGCAGAAGACGAAGCCGGTCGGAGCCAGGCCGTAGATGGCGAAACCCGCGGCGCCGAACCAGAGCCCGAGGAGCATGGTGCGCCGCTCCCCGAGGCGCGAGACGATGGGCCGCATCAGTCCCGCCTGGACGATCATGGAGCACACGCCGATGCCCGCGAGGGACAGCCCGACGGTGCGCTCGCTCCAGCCGTAGCGGTAGCTCGCGTACAGCACGAACACGCTGGGCAGGGAGACATGGGCGAGGTTGTAGAGGAAGTTGACGAGGGAGAGCCCGAACAGCTCGGGGTGCGAGCGCAGCAGCCCCATGGAGCCCACGGGATTGGCGCGCTGCCACTGGAAGCCCATGCGGGCCTCGGGGGGCAGGGACTCGGGGAGGACGAAGAGCCCGTACAGGGCGTTGGCGAGACTCAACCCCGCCGCGACCCAGAAGGGCAGGTGGGGATCCACGTCGCTCAACACACCGCCGACGGCGGGGCCGATCACGAAGCCGACGCCGAACGCGGCCCCGAGCAGGCCGAAGCTGGCGGCGCGCTTCTCCGGAGGCGTCACGTCCGCGATGTAGGCATTGGCGGTGGCGATGCTCGCCGAGGTGACGCCCGAGATGACGCGGCCCACGAACAGCCAGCCCAGGTTGGGCGCGAGCGCCATGAGGATGTAGTCGAGCCCCAACCCGAGGTTGGACAGGAGGATGACGGGCCGGCGGCCGTAGCGATCCGAGAGCACGCCGAGCATCGGCGAGAAGAGGAACTGCATCAGCTCCCAGACGGTGGAGAACAGGCCGAAGATCGCGGCCGCGCGCGCGGTGTCATTGCCCTGCAGGCCGACGATCAGCTTCGGCAACACGGGGGTGATCATCCCCATGGCCAGGATGTCGAGCATGACGGTGATGAAGATGAAGGCCAGCGCGGCGCGGCGCGGAGGCGCGTTCGGAGTCGATTCGGTCATGAGGGCCGGGTCTCGGGGGGGACGGACCGCATCGGCGGTGCGGTAGGAGGCAGCCTATCAGGCCGTGCCCCCGATGGCTCTCCCACGTCCGCTCCCTGACAGCCGTCCGCGGAACGACGCAATCTCCATCGCGCCCTGGACAGCGCTCCAGTACGTGACGAGGTGGGAGGATCGCCTCGCGATGATCGTCGGTGGTAAGCTGTCCTGGAACATCGTCCTCAAATACACGGGCCGGCCGGTGTTGATACACGTGGTGCTCGCCTTCGGCGTCGTCGTCGCCCACCAGTTGCTCGGCGCTTGGTGGATGGCGGTGCCCGCGCTGCCCGTGACGGTGCTCGCCGCGGCCATCGGCGTGCTGCTCGCCTTCCGCAACAACTCCGCCTACGACCGCTGGTGGGAGGCGCGCACGCTCTGGGGCTCGCTGGTGAACATGTCGCGCTCCTTCGCCCGTCAGGTGCTCACCTTCCTGCCCCGGACGGAGGTGACGGGCGCCGAGGAGCCCTCCTTGATGCAGAGCGCCTCGTCGCCGTTGCTGCGCACCGCGGTGGCGCCGGCGGCGACGGTGCGGGGCATCGCCGAGCTCGTGGCCAACGATGGCGCCGTGCGGGACCGCTACGGAAAGGCACTCAACAGGGGGAGCCCCGAGCGGCGGGCTCTGGTGGCCACGCTCGAGACGCAGCAGACGGCGCGCGAGAACCAGGGCCGGTACAAGGGCCCTGGCCAGTCCATCACCGAGGACGAGCGCGAGCTGGTGTACGCCCAGATAGGCTTCGTGAACGCCTTGCGCTGCCATCTGCGCCGGCAGGATCCCTTTCCGGAGATCACCCCCTTCTTCCGCGCCAACGTGCTGGAGGCGCTGCGGGAGGAGAAGAACGTGCCCTCGGCCATCCTCATCTGGGTGGCCACCCGGCTGCGCCGCGTCTACGGCCAGCACCAGGGCTCGGACGACGTGTTCCGCCTGGTGGTGCTCGACCGGACCCTCACGGAGCTGACGAACATCCTCGGGGCGTGCGAGCGCATCAAGAACACTCCCATTCCGCTCCAGTACGACGTCCTGCCGCGCGCCATGGTGCGCGCCTACCTGGCCATCCTCCCGCTCGGAGTGGTGGCGGACCTGGCCTGGCTCACCCCGTTCGTCACCGCCATCATCGCCTTCCTCTTCATCGCCATGGACTCGGTGGGGCGCGACGTGGAGACCCCCTTCGAGGATGGGGTCAGCGACACGCCCATGACGGCGCTCTGCCGCACCATCGAGATCAACCTGAGACAGATGCTCGGGGAGACCGAGCTGCCCTCCCCCCTGCAACCAGTGGACGGGTTGCTCTATTGAGGAGTGAAGATATCCGCTCCTCGCGCATGAGAGGGGCGGACCGCCGCGAATGGCTTTTTCCGCTACCCGAGGGCCGCCCTCCGGCTGCGCCTGGACATCGCCAGCGCCACGGCCGCGAGGACGACGAGCCCCACCCAGGCATGCCCCGAAGCGGCCTCGACCCACGGCCCGAGTGGCGTGCTCACGCCCAGCGCCCGTTCGAGCACCCAGCCGCACGCGGCGGCGCCGCCCACGGCCGCGCCGCCGATGCGCAGCACGGTGAAGCCGGACGCATGGCTCCACAGCAGGAGCCAGGGCAGGACGAGCAGTACCACCGCGGCCTGCATGGCCTCGATGCCCAGGTTGAAGCCCAGGATGCTCATCGCCAGCGCGCCCGAGTCGAACCCCATGCCCGCGAGCACCGTGGCGAACGCGAGCCCGTGCACGAGCCCGAACCCGGCCGCCACGAGGTGCTCCCGGCCCGGGAAGAGCGGGCGCACCGCGTGCACGGCGGACACGAGGATGCTCACCGCGATGAGCACCTCCACGGGCTGGCTCGGCGGGCGCAGCGCCCCCACGGCGGCGGCGGCCAGCGTGAGTGAGTGGCCCACGGTGAAGGCCGTCACCACGCCGAGGACACGCTTGAGACTCGCGCCCAACTGGTCCGGCTCCCGCCACCGGCCCCCGCGCGCGAGCAGCGGCGCGGGCAGCAGCAGCACGAGCAGGAACAGCAGATGGTCCGTCCCCTCGGCGATGTGGCGCAGGCCGAGGTGGAAGACGGCCCGGAAGCCCGTCCACAACGAACCGTGCATCCGGTCGATGAGGAGCGATGGCGTCTGCGCGCTCGCCGCGCCCACCATCTCCAGGTCCTCGCCAAAGAGGCCGGTGTGGAAGTCGCGCCGCACCGACACGAGGGCCCGGTGGTTCATCACCTGGTGCAGCACCAGTGTGTCGGTGAGCGTGAAGGCGCGCGCCGAGGCTCCCGGGGGCGCCCGCAGCGTGACGTGCGCCACGAGGCAGTCCCCATCCTCCACGCGCTGCACGCCCACGGTGCCGACCTCGACCTCGAAGGGCCGGCCATTGGGCGTGCTCGCCTTCAGGTGCTCCCGGACGTAGGCCGGAAGCTCCGCGGCCCGCTCGCGGATGACGTCGGCGGGCACCGCGTCGAACGACTGCGTCAGCGCGAGCGCGAGCTGGTCCAGGGGCATCTGGACCTCGGCCTCCACGGAGCGCTCCCCGATGTCGAGGAGCACGGCCGTGTTGCGTGCGAGGTGCGCGCGGGCGGACTCCCCCGCCAGGAGCACGGCGAGGCCCAGCGTCCATGCCCAACCCTTCTTCATTCTCCTGGCGGGGGCGGTGCTCATGGCGTCAGCTGGTTCCCGTAGTCCGTCTGCTTGTCACGGTAGATGGTGTGGTAGTGCGTCTGGTTCCTGATGACGGCGCCCTGTTGGCACGCCACCTCGATCCAGACGCGGGGCCCGTCGATGCGCATGTACGTGCCGCTGACGTCCACGTTGACGCCCGCGGACTTCGTGCCGCCCCAGGCCACGTAGGTGTGGGCGTAGGCGTCCGGCGAGGTGTACGCCGCCACGAGCGGGTCGGAGACCGCGGGCGCGAAGTCGCTCACCCACTTCTTGATGGCCGCCGTCACCAGCGCCTGCTGGCTCTCGGAGAGGGTGGAGACGAGCACGCCGGCCTGGGCCGGGAAGACGACCTTCGAATAGCTGCCCGTCCCGAACTCCACGGGCCCGAGCACGACGTCGGAGAAGGTCCCCGGCAGGTAGGCGGCGTCGAGCTGCTCGGCGCTCAGGGAGTTGTAGAGGGCCACCAGCGCGTCGCCCTCGTCCGCGACCGGCGCGTAGGTTTCGCCGTTGAGGGTGAAGGGCGCCTTGGGCTCGGCGCCGAGGTGGTTGGGCGTCGGGTAGCCCGTGCCGTTGAGGTACGTCACGTTGTAGGCCATGTGGTGGCCGCCAATCTGGAGCATCCAGCTGCCCGTCGTGGACGGCGTCCCGATGAACGCGATGATGTAATTGTCCGACGAGTAGTCGAGCACGACGCCGCCCATGCCGCCGTCACGGCCAGGCGGAGGGCCGCCGAAGCCACCATCGCTCCCGGGAGGAGGGCCGCCGAAGCCACCATCGCCGCCGGTGCCACCGCCCTGCGTGTCGAGATAGTCATCCGCCGCGAACACGCCCGTCATGTCCGCGTAACCCTCGGGGGTGAGGACCAGGGCGGCGAGCTTCAGCGCGGCCTCCTTGCTCTCGGCGCTCAGCGTGCCCCACTTCAGGCCATTGCGCGTGACGCCGGGCAGGTTGGACCAGTACGTCTTCGCCACCTGGTTCGTCCAGGCGTAGACGACCGAGGCTTTCTGCTCCTCCGTCAGCGTGGCGAGGAAGGCATTGGACGCGCAGACCACCTGCTCGATGTGCGTCGTGGCGGTCGAGCAGTCCGTCGTGGTGGTCCCTCCATCATCCGTGCCGGTGCCCGAGTCTCCGTTGCAGGCGCCGAGCGCCAGGATGGAGCAACTCACACCGAGACACAGCCATTTGACGGCGAATCGTCGCATTCACTACCCCTTGAGCGAACTCTCTCAGGGGGGTTGTAGCGGTGAGTTCTTAAGAGATTCTGAATCTGGGGGACCGGGCCGCGCCGGGTGTGGGATGTGCGATATTGGGGTGCCAGAATTCCCCCATCGTGAGCTGGGGGAAACGCCGTAGTTCCTGGCCGGAGGCCTTCGCTTCCTTGGACTTGGGGGTGGACGATGCGCGGTGAAGCGCGGAGGTCCAGGTGGGTGGTGTTGTGGATGGCCGCAGTCCTCTTCTCCACGGGCTGCGCCACGCTGCCTCCGCTGCCCAGGGCGCGCGCTCCTCACGGCTCTGCCGAGGTGTTGCGAGAGGAGTCGGCGACAGGGGCCCACTCGGCCCAGACACACTCCGGTGCCACGACGTGGGAGAAGAGACCGCGGGTGCGGCTGCGGCGCCGCCACAGCGCGCCCGTGGTGGGCACGGACGTAGCCATGGTGAGCGCGGAGGAGATGGCCCTGCGCCAGGCGGCTGGCGTGCAGCCTTCCCCTCGAGGCCCGCCCTCATGCGGGGGGCAGGCCGTGCCGGACGGCTGGCCGGCCTACTCCTCGTGGTGGGATGAAGAACTGCTGGCTCCCTTTTTCAGGTGTTCCTCGCCCGCGGAGTTCCTCGCGTTGCAGCGCCGGGTGGACATGCCCCGGCTGGTGGAGGCGTTAGACGACTGGAATGCCGTGAGGCTCGGCGCGCTGGGGCCGATGGATGCCCGGGCCGCGGAGGTGCTACGAGCAGGCCGCGCGGGAACTGGCGCCCTCGGCGCTGATGGTGGGCCTGTACGCGGGCGGCAAGGGAGTGCGCTACCTCTCCGAGGCCAAGGCAGCCGGGTGGGGTGGAGTGCGGCGACCTCGAGTGCCCGCGCTCGACGTGGAGGGACTGAAGGCGGTAGTGGATCGGCTGGGGGAGCGGCTCGGGGTCAATGCGCTTCACGACTTGACCCGGTACCTTCAGGCACAGAGGGAGGCTGGACTCCTCGTTGCAGAGTGGGGTGAGGCCGGGGCGGCGGCACTCCATGAAGCCAGGGGCAACGTGCCAAGGGCGCGGCAGGCCATGTTGGCCGTAGCCAATTCGCAGCGCTCAGGGCCTCCTTCAACGCGGGTTCGCGCCGCACCGGATGGAGCGAAGGTCGATGCCAAGGACATCAAGGGCACCCGACCACACGGTCCCGATGGTCGTCCCGGGCATCCTGACGCCCACGGCGTGAGCCGGCAAGATCAAGCGGACATCATCAATGATCCGAAGACCACGGTGCACCGCGGGCTCAATGCCAACGGGCGCCCAGTCGACCGCTACCACCGCGACGGGACGACGGTCATCACTGAACCAGGCGATCCGGCGCGTGTGATCACCGCGTTTGGTAAACTTGCGACGAAGGACAATAAAGGCCGTCCAATCCAACGCGGAACGGGGAAGCCGGCCAATCCGGTGCCCAATGGTGGTCCCTATGAGAGGCTGCGGTGAGTCATGGCTGACCTGAAGGGAGCTTTCGAACGATGAAGACTGCCGACGTCTGGTCGGAGCACGTCGAATGGATCCGCTCCCTATCGGTGTTCCTCGGCTGCCAACTGCGGCTCGTCGAAGGGAGCGAGAGCCTCGAGGTCGACGCTGCGTCCGCGACGCTCGAGGGAGTCGTCGGGCCGCCGCACCCGGGAATCATCATCGAACTCGTCGTGAAGCTACTGACGACCCGGAAGGATGATGGTGACGTGGCAGTTTGGGCGCTCGTATTCTTCTTCGTCGATAAACGACGCGTCGCAGAACAGGGCAAATGTCATCTGGCAATGGAGTGGCGTGACGGTCAATGGAGTCGACGCGGTTGGGAGTCGGACGACGAGGGCGAATGGACGGGCCTGGAGACGCTCGAGTAACGCTTCGCTGACCGCAGTGGCGGGAGCCCACTACGGAGGAGACAGGAGCCGGTCGACTTCGGCGAGCTCCTCTGCCGTGAGCTTCCAGCCCGCGGCGGCGGCGTTGGACTTCACCTGCGCGGGCGAGGTCGCTCCCGCGATCACGGACGCCACGGCTCGTTGAGGAACTTCGCGAAGTACCCACTCTCCGAGATGTGCCTCCCGGCTGGGCGGCGGCTGCCCTTTCCGGTACTTGCCCGTGAGCAATCCGTTCGCCGGCGGGAAGTAGGGCAGAAACGCCAGACCGAGGCGCTCGCACTCGGAGAGGGGCGAGGCCCCGTCTTGGGGTGCTCACCCTACGCAATGAAGCCGGGCTCACGGACCAGCCGGGCACGTCGCGCTTCCACCGGGTCCATCCCCGAGCCTGGGAGGCCCCGGGTTCTGGTAGCCTCACCACTTCCGAGGTTGAGCGCATGACCGGACTTCCACAGTTACTGGCGGGTGCCGCTGGAGGGGCACCATGAAGCCCACGCTGGAGGACGTGGTGCGGCCGGGCTCGGTGGTGAGCGGCTACCGCATCGAGAAGAAGCTGGGAGCTGGTGGTTTCGGCAAGGTGTTCCTCGCGTGGCGCGACGGTGGCCCGTGCGCCCTCAAGTTCATCCATCTGGAGAGCGTGGGGGAGTGGGGCTGGCGCGAGCTGTTCATCATGCTCCGCCACGAGTTCCCCCACGTGGTAAAGCTGCTCAGTCACTTCAAATGGCCCGAGGAGAAACCCGAGTACCTGGTGCTCGTCATGGAGTACGTGCCGGGAGTGACGCTCTATCAGTGGGCCCGGGACAACAACCCGTGCGCTCGCGAGCTGGTGGAGAAGCTGCTGCCGCTCGCCCGGGCGTTGAAGGCGGTTCACGCCCAGGAGGTGAAGCACCGGGACTTGAAGGGCGACAACGTGCTGGTGCGCGAGACGGACGGAGCGCCGGTGCTGGTGGACTTCGGCGCGGGCACCATGCCCAACGCCCCTCGCGTCACCGGAGCCCTGGCCCCCGCCAACCTCCGCTACCGCAGCCCCGAGGCCGTGGCCTTCTTCCTGCGCGAGGACCGCAAGCGGGGGGAGAGCTACGACTACTCGGTGAGGGACGAGCTGTACGCGCTGGGCGTCATCCTCTACGTGCTCGCCACCGACGTGTACCCCTTCAACGGCCCGGACAATGAGCTGCTGGGGGAGATTCTCGAGGGCAATCCCAAGCCCCCGAGCGTGCGCAACTCCCGCGTGCCCCGGGCCTTGAGTGAGCTGTGCCTGTGCCTGTTGGCCAGGGAGCCCCACGCCCGCGTGCCGAACGCGGAGGCGTTGTGCGATGCGCTGGAGAAGCTGTTGGAGGAGGCGAAGGCGGACCCGCGCTGGGCGGTGCCCCTGTGCTACGGCTGGACGGTGGACGGACGTACCACCGAGGATGCGCCGGAGCTGGTGGGCAAGGACCCCCAGGCGTGGCTGCGCAGGTGGATCCGGCAGAAGCCCAAGCGGGGCAGGCCACCCGCTCCTCCCTCTCCTCTTCGCCCCCGAGTGCGATGGGCCTTTCCGGTCCTCGTGGCAGTGGTGGGACTCACGGTGGGCGTGGGCCAGGTCCTCGGCCAGCTTCGCCCGCCGCCGTCCACACCGACCCCAGTCCAGCCGGCGCCTACGCTTCCCCTACCCGCGGAATTCTCCCTCGATGGCCCGATGCCCTGGGCCACGCACGTCCATGAAGTAGCGCCACCGTGGAAGCCGCCCGAAGCTGACGCAGGCGCAATGCCCTCGAAGGCGGATACCCCTGCGCCCGTCACCACCATGACGCTCAGCTCGGGAACGACTCGCATGAAGAAGAAGGCCCCCGGCTCACAGGCGGAGAAGGAGAAGAAGGGCAACGGCTCCAACGGGGCCAACGTGCTGGTCGCGGTGGCCGCCGCCGCCAACATGGCGTGTCCCGGTGCGCAGGTGCGCAAGGAGCCCGCGCCCCAGGCGTGCCCGGCCGGTGCTGTCGAGACCATGACCCGCCAGCTCGGCATGGACCTGGGGGATAGGGGAAGCGTCGACCTTCCCGGCAAGAAGTACCGCAATAACGAGCCCGTGCCCGTGAAGGACGGCCCCATCTCCTTGGTGCTGGTAGGTGACTGGGACGTGGGAACCGATGCCAGGGGCCGGGGTGGGCGAACGGCACTGCCGAATGGCACGCGGCTCTCCGGGCAGCTCTGCATCGGGGAGAAGCGCGTCTATGGACGCATCACCCAGGCCGTCACGCCCGCTGGAGACACGTTCACCGTCTGCATGGAGCTGTGGGAATACAGCGGAGAGCGCGGTATCGAGATCGAGCCTGACGGAGGAGCCGTCAAGGTCCACCCCATCGCGGACGTGAGGGCGGTGGACCGCTTCGAGTAGCACCATGCCGGGGCTTGGCGGGCTGACAGCCCACGCGGCTCGCGCATGACCGGGCAGGAAGGTGTGTTAGAGGCCCACGTCTCCGGTCTCTTCCTCGCCTTCGTGGAGGTTCCCGCTCCGTGTTCGCCTTGTCCTCCACCGCACTGCTCGGACTGGCCCTGCTCGCTGCCCCAGCCGAGGCTACCGAGCGGGCTCCACTCCCCACCTGTGAGACGGGCACGCGCCACATCGAGCTGGACGCGAGCGCCCCCCGCAAAACACCGGAGGTGTGCATCCGGCCGGAGCTGTCCCTCACTTTGCTCTTCGACGCGAAGCTGGCGCGTGTGGAAGTGGGGGGGCGGGAGCGGTTCCGCAGGGTGGAGCTGGCAGCGGCATCCCTGACGCTCGTGGCCTCGGACGCACTACACGACGCGGAGCGCGTGCCGGTGACGGTCTACTTCCAGGACGACGGGGCGCCGACGAGTGCCACCTTCATGCTGGTGGTCCACCCGTCCCAGGCGGAGCGGCAGGTGGAGGTGTCCCGGCACGAGCGTACGCTGGCGTCCTACCGACAGGGAGAGCAGCAGGCCCGAGCCGAGGCCCAGCAGTGCCGGGAGGAGAAAGCACGTCTCCAGGCCGAGTGCAGCGGCCAGAGTGGGCTCACGGGCCTCATCGAGAACGGATGGCTCGGCGAAAAGGGTGTTGTTGCCCGGAGGCTCAAGGGCGTCACCTCACGTCCGGGGGAGCCCCTCGAAGTACGGGACGTCATCAGCTACCGGGCCGTTGGACCCAAAAAGGGCCGGGTGGCCGTGGAGCTTGAGCTGTTCAATGGGGGAACGGTGACGTGGACGCCCACGGGGGCGGCCCTGGTGGGCTCCAAGCGCGAGGAGCTGACGGGGCTGACGGTGCGGTCCCTGGAGCCCATCCCGCCGGGAAAGTCGAAACGCATCGTGGTGGAGCTGGACGCCGAGGAGAGCGAGGCCAGGGGAACCTACACGCTCAAGCTGTGGACGGGAGAAGCTGGAGCTGGGGGCGTGAACCTCGACGGCGTGACGTTCCCGTAGATGGTGGACTGGTAGGAACTCCACCCCTCCCGGTTGGAGGAGCGGAGGCTTTGGAGGCGCTGCCAGGCTGGGGTGTCTATGTTCATGCACGGGGTTCGCTGTTGCTTCCCGTCCCTCAGAAGTCCTGTGGTTCGGTCCAATCAAAGTCTTCATCTCGCCAGTCTGTGCGAGAGTTCAATCTTTCACCCAGTCTCGTGATGAGATCCTGGAGGGCCTCTACTTCTGTCCGTCCGAGTCCTGCCTCCCCATCGGGAGTGCCATTGGCATTTTTTACACGCACATTGGCAACCGCGAGGAAGCTCCCGGCGCCTTCTTCGAGAACCTTGATCTTGTATTTGGTCCATGGAATACCGCGCATGTCGCGAATCTCGAAGATGCTGACCACCCGCGAAATGCTCGCGGCACCATGCAGATCGATTGCCCTCCAATCCATCTGATTCCTCCCTTCTTGTTTGTCTTACCGAGAGACCCGAAAGGCAAGATTCGCCCATCTGACGCGAGATCAATATACCGGCCGTTCTTGACATAGCGAATCACACCCTCGGTGGCGCCTTCAACTGGGAATTCATTCGCTGGTTCAAGTACACGGACGTCGAATCATCATCAACACCGCCTTCATTCCCCCATGACGGACCATCTCGAATATCTGGCGAAGCGAGTGCTGGAGACAGGAGGCGCAGAGGCAGAGCGGGCCTTCCGCGATGCGCTCCGTCACGTTTCCGACCCCGCTGTACTCCGGATGCTTGCAGGAAGGTTCTACGCTGAGCCCGAGGTATCGGTGCCCACCTATGAACGACTCCTGGAGCTGTTGCCCGAGGATCTGCTCGCACGGGTTGAATTCGGATTCATCTATTTCCTGATGGGAGAAGACGGCGAGGCGAGTCGGCAGCTCGGCATGGCCCAGGCGTTGGACCCGGAGCACGTGCAGGTTCTCTCCTTGGAGGCGGCGCTGGCACGTGAGTCGGCCGAGAAGGTGCGGCTCTACCGCCGCATCCTCCAGAAGGAGCCCCTGAACGACATTGCACGCGGCAAGCTCCGTGAGCTGGGGGAAACGCCGTAGTTCCTGGCCTGGAGGCCGTAATGGGGCAGACGGATTCCAAGAAGAAGCTCGGGCGCTTCGAGCTACGAGTCTCCGAAGACGATCAGGACGTGGCCTATTTGCGCCTCCCGAGTCACCCCGGTGAGGCCTGCGAGATGTCGAAGTCGATCAGGCTGGCCGAACTCATGGGCTCCTACACGGGCCCCGATGTGGTGCTCGACTTCGACCAGGATGGAGTCCTGGTCGGAATCGAGATCCTGGCGTGATGGGCTGGGTCAGCACCAACTCGTGAACGCCGCAGCCGGCTGAGTCGTCGCGGTGCACTCCACTTCCGATTTCATCTGGACGCCGCAACTGGCCTGTATCGTCACGTTCACGCCTTGCGCGTGGCGTCAACCTTCGCCTCCACGGGGCGCGGCGAGGTCTTACGATGAAGATGACGGCCGGAACGTCATCTTCTCTGGGGCGACCTTTCCGTAGACTGGAGCCCTCCTCGCACCGGAAAGCGTCTCATGGCAACTCGTCTAGGCGTCACGGTCCTGCTCCTCGCCCTGCTCAATGCGTGCGCCACGCCACGTGTCATTCGCCTCGACACAGGGCAGGGCTCGTCCCTGGAGTACAGGCCGTCCTCCTCGAACAAGTCCATGAAGGTGGACGCGGAAGCATTCGAGGATGCGCTGGCACGGCTGGTGCTGGATGTGCCCCTGACGCTCCGTGCTCCTCAGCAAGGCGGGCTGGTGCGCGCCTCCCATCCGGGGAACAGTGCTGACACCCGATGGCAGCGCCTGATGCGCAAGAGCTTTGGCGGCCTCTGCGGGCCGGGCCAGCGCAGGGACCACTGCATCTCCCTGCTCGACGACGGGATGGGCCTGGAAGAGTGGGACAAGCTGGGCGTTGCTCTGGGCCTGTCGCTGGAGCCCCTCAAGGAGAGCATCGCCCGGGCGGTGGAGAAGACCCTGGCGCCCCAGCTCTTCTACACCATCATCGCCACGGGCATCATCACCTGGGCCGTCCTGGCGGCCAATCCCGAGCCGGTGTTCACCAAGGCAGCGGCCATCGTCTCAGCGGTCCTACTCATCTACCTGGGAGTGGAGACCTTCCTGGAGGTGGTGGACGCAAGCCGGGAACTGAAGCGGGCCACCGACCGGGCCACGACGTGGGTTGAACTGGAACAGGCCGGCCATCGCTTCGCCAACCGAGTAGGACCGGAGGTGGCGCGCGTCTTCGTCCTCGCGGTCACCGTGGTGGTGAGTCATGGCATGGTCGGGGGCGCCGCGTGGCTGGCCTCACGCCTGTCGATGCTGCCCGGTTTCACGGAGGCTGCGGCGGCCGGGGCCTCACGGGTAGGCCTCCACCTGGCGAACGTGGGACAGGTGAGTGCGGTAACCGTTGAAGGAAGCACCGTCGTCATCTCCCTGCCTGCCACGGCGGTTGCCATTGCGGCCCAAGGCTCACGAGGAACCGCAGCGGGAGTCAGTCCTGCTGGTTTCAGGTCCTGGGGTTCGTTCAGTGGCCTCAAGAGTGCCTTGGGCTCGGCGGGACCAGGCAAAAACTGGCACCACATCGTCGAGCAGACACCGGGCAATGTGGAGCGATTCGGGCCTCATGCCCTGCACAACACCGAAAACGTCATTCCTCTGGAAGAAGGGCTGCACACCCAGGTGAGCGCTTTCTATTCACGGAAGATCCTGAGGATCACCGGCTCGCGAGATCTCACCGTGAGACAATGGCTGAGCACGCAGTCTTACGAGGCCCAGCGCGCATTCGGGTTGCAGGCCATCGAGAACATCAAGAACGGAGTCTGGTGATGAAGATCGAAGAATTGGTTGAGCAGTTCGCCCAGCATGTGCAAGCAGAGACAGAGGCTGGCTGGCAAGGAGACGCTAAAGCCGCGAACAGGCATGTCGATGAGTACCTCGCGGTTTTCGACGAACTCCGCGCCCTTGGAGATACAGGACGCGATGCGCTTGCCGCTCTTTTCAAACATCCCCGCATGGATGTCCGCGTTGCAGCGGCGGCGTTCCTGCTCCGCCACCGCACGGAGGAGGCCAAGGCGGTGCTGGAAGATGCCGCGAAAGGCAAGGGGTTGGTCCCCTTCGAGGCGCAGCAGGCATTGAAGCGGTGGGAGGAAGGTACCTGGGCCTTGGATCCGGCATGACCCTGCGAGAGCTCCAATGCGTGCGCCGGACCATCGCGATCACCGATTCCGGAGCAAGCCGATCCAAGCGTCACCCCCGGAGTCATTCACATCCGTCTCACCATCCAGGTGGAAGTGGCCGGCGAGGAGGAGGGTGAAAGGCACCTGTGAGGAAGGGCCCTGCCGCAGCCCGTGGGTGCGCCTCACGCCCGGCCTCGGCGAGAAGCACGCCGACGGGCCTCTGCCATCCTGAGGGGGGTGGCGAGTGCCGGTCCACACCGGGGATGAGAGAGGCCCCGAGGTGATTGAAGCCTCTCCTACGACCTCAGGAGATGCCCTTGCGCAGCCGGTTCCAATCGAAGTTGGCGGCCGGGTCGTTCTTGCGGCCCTTGGGGACGGCGACGTCCTTGTGCCCGACGATGTTGTTCATCGGCACCTTGTACTCCTGCTTGAGGTAGCCGGTGAGCTGGGTGAGGGCCTTGTACTGAGCGTCGGTGAAGGGCGTCTTGCCGCTGCCGTCGTTGACGATCTCAATGCCGATGGAGCGCCCGTTGACGTCGGTGGGCACGCCATGCAGCGCGCCCTGGCCCGCGTGCCAGGCGCGCTTGCTGTCACCGACGAGCTGGTAGATTTTGCCGTCGCGGTCCACCATGTAGTGCGCGGACACCTGGCTCTTCGGGTTGCGCATCCAGGCCAGGTCGCCCTTGCCATCGTTGGAGGCCGTGTGGTGCAGGACGATGGTGTCGATGTCCTTGCCGCCGCGCTCGTTGTAGTTGGGGGAGGGGGCGCTGATGACGGGCGGCTTGGTGAAGGTGCCCGGCTTCGAGCCCGGCTTGGAGGGGCCCTCCACCGGGGGCTTGGACGAGCCGCCCAGGGCTTTCTTGAGGGCCGCGTGCGTCAGCTCGCCGTAGTAGCCGGTGGTGGGCAGCTTCTTGTCCGCCTGGAACTTCTTCACCGCGGCTTCCGTCTTGGGACCGAAGATGCCGGGGCCGGTGGTCACCTGCGCCTTCGTCATGTAGCCGAGCTTCACCAGCGCATTCTGGAGCTGCTGCACCTTCGGGCCCTTGTCACCCTCGCGCAGCCCGGGAGGGGGCACGGGCAACGCGGCAGCACTGGCCGTGCGGGTGGCGGTGAGCCGGGCAGTAGCAGGTGAGGGCGGACGCTGGACGTTCATGGAGGGCCTCTGAAGGGGGGGATCGAAAACCTGCCTCGATTTTCGGTGAGAGGGCCCGGCGAGTTGCGCGCTGCCTCCGAAAAGGCAGCACGCCAGCTCGCTACCGCGCGCCATCGACTACATGGTGGCCTCCGCACCCGGCGTGGGCGGTGGGCCGGCTCTGCGTGGGCTCCTGGAGAGAGCAGCAGTGGGTGAGTGCGCCCTGCTCGATTTGGAGGGTGACGTGCTCGATGCCGAACTCGTCATGGAGCTGCTGCTTCAGACCCGCGAGGAAGCCGTCGCCGTCAGGAGCCCGGGGCATGACGAGGTGGGCCGTGAGGGCCGTCTCGGTGGTGCTCATTCCCCAGACGTGCAGGTCATGCACCCGGGTGACTCCGGGGGCCTGGGCGAGCCGCGCCTCCACGGCCGCCAGGTTGATGCCCCGGGGGACAGCGTGGAGCGCCAGGTCCACCGCCTCCTTCAGCAGCCCCCAGGTGCCGAGGACGATGAGGGCGGCGATGGCGAGCGTCACCACCGGGTCCATCCACGCCCAACCGGTGAAGTGGATGAGGGCACCCGCCAGGACGACGCCCAGCGAGACGCCGGCGTCGGCGGCCATGTGGAGGAATGCGCCGCGGATGTTGGCGTCGCGCTCGCGGCCCTTCCAGAAGAGCAACGCCGTGGCGGTGTTGATGACGATGCCCACGCCGGCCACGAGCATGACGGTGGTGCTGGCGACGGGAGCGGGCTTCCCCAGGCGCTGGATGGCTTCCCAGGCGATGCCGCCCACCGCGACGAGCAGGAAGAGGGCGTTGAAGAGGGCCGCCAGGATGGATGAACCGCGCAGCCCGTAGGTGCGCCGTGGGGTCGGGCGCTGCTGGGCCAGGAGGGTTGCCCCCCAGGCCAGCAAGAGGCCGAGGACGTCGCTCAGGTTGTGCCCGGCGTCGGCGAGCAGCGCGAGGGAGTTGGAGAGGATGCCGAAGGTGGCCTCGACGGCGACGAAGCCCACGTTGAGCGCCACGCCGACGGCGAAGGCCCGTCCGGGAGACGGGGTGGAGTGGGAGTGTTGGTGGTGGCCTGACATGCCAGCCCTCCTGAAAACCGGGTGCAGGGGAGGGGGCCCGGCCCTCATGGGCACCGGGGCTCCTGTCCCTCACCCGTGCTGACGCCCGGTTTCCGCGTGGATTACAGCGGCCGGTGTGCCCCCTTCACAAATGACACGCTGGAAGCTGCCTCACGCTTCCTCAGTGCTTCCAGACGGGCTGTGCTTACCGGGGGGTGCAGGTGCAGTCCACGCACCCGTGCGTACAACACGTCCCACAGAGGTCCACGAGGCGTCGGCCCAGTGCCTGGCGGGCCCGGTGCAGCCGCACCGCCGCGTTGTTGGGGGTGATGCCCGCTTCCGCGGCGAAGGTGGAGAGGGAGACGCCCGCCAGGTCCACGCGCTGGAGGATGGCGGCGTACTCGGGCTTGAGCGTGTCGGCCAGCTCCGTGACGCAGCCGCAGACCGTTTGCTCGAGGTCTTCCACCTCCTCGGTGGAGAGGGGGGACTCCGCGGCCTGGGCCTCCAGTGCCCGGAGCTCCCGTTGCTTGCGGCGGTGGGCGTCCACCAGCGCGTTGCGCAGCAGCCGGTAGAACCAGGCCACCGCGCGATCCTCCTCCCGCGGGGAGCTGCCGCTCTCCATGCCCTTGACGAAGGCGGCCTGGAGGAGCTCCTCGGCCGCCTCGGGCGTACCGACACGGGGGACGAGGAAGTCCAGGAACTTCCGGTGGTGCTCGACGAGCACCTCCACCACTTCGGGACTCAGGCTCATGGTGTACCTGTGCCTCTCTTTCCTCCCGCCACGCCAGGGGGTCAAGGACGCATCCGAGTCACCCCGGTGAGACCTGCAAGATGTCGGATAAGCTCCGGCGAATGCCTCGGTACGCCACCATCGACGTGGGGACCAACGCGGTCCTCCTGCTCGTCGCCGACCGACAGCCCGATGGCCGCTTCCAGGCCGTTCGAGAGCGCGCTGAAATCACCCGCCTGGGCCGGGGCGTGGACAAGAGCCGCCGCCTCTCGCCCGAGGGCATGGAGGACACCCTCCAGGTGCTCTCCGATTTCGCCTCCGAGGCCCGGAGCCTCGGCGCGGAGGCCATCGCCGTGTCCGCCACCAGCGCCGCGCGCGACGCGGAGAACGGTGCCGGGTTCCTCTCCGCCGCCAGACAGCGCGCTGGCGTCACCGTGGACATCATCTCCGGCGAATGGGAGGCGCAGCTGTGCTTCACCTCGGCCTACGCGGACTTCGGGCGTGACGCCTCGGGGCCCCTCGTGGTGATGGATACCGGTGGCGGCTCCACCGAGTTCATCTATGGCGACACCCAGGGCCGCGTGTCCTTCTGCCACAGCTTCGATGTGGGCTCGGTGCGCATGACCGAGCGCTACGTGACGTCGGATCCGCTGACCGCCGAGGACCGGGCCCGCGTGGAGGCCCACCTGCGCGAGACGTTCTCCGCCCTGCCTCCCTGCCCGCCGGGCGCCCGGCTCGTGGGCATGTCCGGCACGGTGACGACGCTCTTCGCCGTGCAGCACTCCATCGACCCGTACGACTCCGAGCGCGTGCACGGCGGCACCCTCCTGCTCGTCCAATTGGAGGCGTTGGCGGACAAGTTGTGCGGGTTGTCGCTCGCCGAGCGCCAGAAGCTGCCCGGCCTCCAGCCCAAGCGCGAGGACGTGATTCCCGCCGGTGCCCTCATCCTGCTCGATGGTCTTCGGGCACTCGGGCTCGACCGCTGCCTCGTGAGCGACCGGGGCCTGTGTTGGGGCCTGCTCGCGCACCATTTCGGAGCCACCCACTCATGAGCGCTTCCGCCACCGTGGCACCGGCAAGGCCGAGCCGAAGAACCGATTGAGGTCCTGCCATGGGCCAAGATGCGATCAGCAGCCGCCGTACTTCTCGAAGCTGAGTGAGCTTCCGCAGGTCCCTGCCCTTGAACTGCCCGCGTTGTGCCCGGAGGCAGGGGAGGGCAAAAGAAAAAGGGCGCCAGGTTTTCACCTGACGCCCTTCTTCAGCTCCCCGACGAGGACTCGAACCTCGGACCTAGTGATTAACAGTCGTGAAAATGACGGGCGCACGGCCATTCCTCCCCTGGAGAGGGGGTTGGAGCGGTCGAAAACGGACGATGTGGTTGCCCGTAATTTGCCCACGGCGTGTCTTCTACCGATGGTTCTCTGAGCCGTGAACCACTCATATTTCGCACCTGCCCGCCAAGGAGCGAGCATCCTTCTATCTATGCCCACTGTTCGTGTTGAAAGACCTCGGTTACCCGTACTTTGGCTGGACACCTCGGTGGTGAGTTCGATGGCCAAACTTCTCGACGGAGGTGTTTCGCGGACAGAAAAGGAGGTTCGCCGCCTCCAGCAACTTCAGAGCCTTGTCCTCGAACTTGGTCGTCAGGGGCGGCTGCTTTGTCCGCAAGCAGACCAGTGGGAAGAGTATGAAAATGCCAAGGTGGCTAATCTGATAGCCAAGAAGTTTGCGCAACTCTCCTTTGGAATCAGGTTTTGCCATCGTTACGAGGTGGTCAATAGCCAGATGCAGCACGCCATGCTGGCCTTTATCGAGGGGCGTGGCGAGATCGAGCTGCCGCAAGCCACCTTTTTTGACCGAGATCCGGTGGCCAAGCTTCAGGCGGCTATTGATCGCGGGCTTTTTGTATACGCCTTTCAGAAAAGCCCAGCGGAGCTGACGAGGGGGCGAGCGGCTGCCAAGTCGGCAACGGTTTCTGACACAGAGAAACTCCGCCAGCAGTTGGTACGGGAGGGAAGGACCTTCGAGCAGCAACTTGTTGAGGAGATTCAGACTGAACTTCAGGTTCTTGAATACCGTATTGCGCAGGTACGCGAAGCGCAGGGCCAACCTGAAGCTCAGCTAAACCTGCTGCGGATCTACGGTGCTCATCGCGCCTTCTGGGACCGAGCAGGTGGGCGTCCCCCAGGATTTGAAGGCCTGCGTACATTTTACGGCTCCGCTCACTGTCAGTGCCTACCAACACCGCTGATCCGGGGGCACTTGTGGTCTGACCTTGTAACCGGAAGTGAGCCTGTGCAAATGGGCGATGTCATGGACATTGACATGCTCTCGGTTGCACTGCCCGTAGCTCAATTCGTTGTCGCAGATGCGCGCATGCGTGAGCGAATTGTGCGGCGGCGACTAGATAAGCAGTGGGGGGCCAAAGTTTATTCGATGAAGATGATCGAAGAACTCTTTGCGGAGCTTGAGCCTCTTCTAAAGAAGGAGTGAGGGGCTAGAACCTCAACTTGCGGATCTCCGCCCCGGGCAACTCCGAGGGCCTGGACGTGGCCGTCCTCGGAGCCGGGCGAGACCTGGAGTGGGCTTGCCCCGGTTACGTGGACAGTAGGATTAAGATGCCAACTTTTGCGGTAAGGCCGCAAGCTCAAAATCCACTGGGCTGACATAGCCCAGCGGCGAGTGCCGCCTCTGGCGGTTGTAGAAGACCTCGATGTACTCGAAGAGTGCCGTACGAGCCTGCTCGTGCGTGGCGAAGTCGGTGGTGTAGACGAACTCCTGCTTCAAGCTGCTGAAGAAGCTCTCCACCACGGCATTGTCCCAGCAGTTGCCCTTGCGAGACATGCTGCATTGAATCCCGCGAGCGGTCAGCGCCTTCTGGTAGTCCTCGCTGGTGTATTGGCTACCCCGGTCCGAGTGGTGCAGCAGCCCTCGCGGTGGCTGGCGTCCCTCGAGCGCCATGTCCAGCGCGTTGAGCACCAGGTGCCGGTCGATGTGCTCGCTCATGGACCAGCCCACCACCTTGCGCGAGAAGAGGTCCATGACGACGGCCAGGTACAGCCAGCCCTGCCTGGTCCCCACGTAGGTAATGTCCGTGGCCCAAGTGCTGTTGGGCTGGCCGGGGGAGAAGTTGCGCTCGAGGATGTTGGGAGCCACGGGTTGAATTCGGATTCATCTATTTCCTGATGGGAGAAGACGGCGAGGCGAGTCGGCAGCTCGGCATGGCCCAGGCGTTGGACCCGGAGCACGTGCAGGTTCTCACCTTGGAGGCGGCGCTGGCACGTGAGTCGGCCGAGAAGGTGCGGCTCTACCGCCGCATCCTCCAGAAGCAGCCGCTGAACGAGATTGCACGCGGCAAGCTTCGTGAGCTGGGGGAAACGCCGTAGTTCCTGGCCTGGAGGCCGTAATGGGGCAGACGGATTCCAAGAAGAAGCTCGGGCGCTTCGAGCTACGAGTCTCCGAAGACGATCAGGACGTGGCCTATTTGCGCCTCCCGAGTCACCCCGGTGAGACCTGCAAGATGTCGAAGTCGATCAGGCTGGCCGAACTCATGGGTTCCTATACGAGCCCCCCGATGTGGTGCTCGACTTCGACCAGGATGGAGTCCTGGTCGGAATCGAGATCCTGGCGTGATGCCCTACGCCCCCAACCGCAGTCGTGCAGCCCGGGCAGCGACCCCCAGAGGGCACGTTGCAGCTTCTCGTTCATGGGACGCGTGTAGCGCAAAGGTCAGGATGCTGCGACATCGGTGGATTCTCCTGTGAATCTAAGTGCAGCAGGAGGGCCTACTGGTGTCGATGCCGACAATGGGAACAGGCGAGCATGTTCCGCCCAGTCGATGGCATGCTGCCGACGGGTATGTAACCGAAGCTTGATTGGAGCGTGGATGCGAATCAGGGAATCGACGGATGCGGACCTTTCGGAAATCCTGCGCTGGCTCAGCGACGAAGATGCGAGAGGTGTGGATGGCTGCTTCCACTGCAACCGCAACATTGTGAGCGGCGCCCATCAGAACGGCGAACTCTACGTGGCTGTAGAGCCATCCGAGGACAAGGCGGTGGCCTTCATCCTGGGCGGCACACGCGGCCCTGACATCCTGGCTGTTCGGGAGGAGTGGCGACGGCACGGTGTGGGGCGGCAGCTCGCGGAGTTCTGGCTGGAGGAAGCCAAGCGGTGTGATCTCTGCGTACTGGAGATTGAATGCGCGCCGAGGACATCCATCCGCTTCTGGCAGGCCATGGGCTTCGAGCTCTACGCCGATAATTACGCATTCAAGGTCATCGAGAAGACGTTCGATCTGCCGGGTGACGCTCAAGAAATTGCTGTCACCATCCGGTTCTTTCCCGAGCGGACGAATTGGGAAGATGGCGTCGAGCCGCTCATGGAGGTTTCGCCCCGAGCTGTCCGCCTGCACGGCGGGAAGATCGCGCTTGCCGAGCGCGTAACGTTCTTCAATCGCGGATGGCGGGGCGCATCCGTCGGCGATCCCGTGGTCGAAATCGAGGTCGAAGGTGCGCTCGTCTACCGGGACAAGGCGAAATACGACGAGGCCGAGGCTTTAGGCGTCAAAGGCGATTCCTTCGCCTTCAGCATCGACAGCCTGTTCTTGCCCGCTACTTAGGCGAGAGTGGGAATCTTCGTCGGGACGGCATGTGTCGCGTAGAAGCGTCGCGTGGTGCTCGGGCTCTTGTGGTTGAGGAAGGCTGCCACGGAGGCTGGGTCCGCTCCCTTCTCGATGGCCCAGGTGGCGACGGAGTGCCGAAACCGTCCCGGGGTGAAGGGCGGGATGCCCGCCGCCGTGCAGGCCCCCTTGATGGCCAGGGTGTACTTCTCGAAGCTGAACGAGCCCCGCGCCAACAGCCGCTTCCCGGCCTCCAGCACCTCGGCGGACACGGCGGTGCGCAAGGGCTCGCCGCTCTTGGTCTGCGGACACACCAGCACGCCCGCGATGCCCTCGGCCTCTCCCCGGTACGGCTCCACGCTGCCCATCTTGGCGAAGCGCACCAGCTCGGAGACGTGCCAGCCGGTGCCCGCCTGCACGTTCATCCCGTCACGCCAGTGAGGCGCGAGGTGCTCGCGGGCGAGGAGGTAGTGCTCCCGAGGAATCACCTTGGTCCGCTTCCACTGCTCGGGCCTGGCCTGGGGCACGGTGAGCCGCCCGAAGGTCGGATCCTCGGCCACCGAGAGGATGTGCTTCACCTTGCACAACCAGGAGTAGACGCGCTTGAGGAACACGAGCCGATCCCGCTGCTTCGTCACCCAGGTGGTCCGGGTCGGTTTCGAAGGCTGCCCGCGTTGTGCCCAGAGACAGGGGAGGGCAAAAGAAAAAGGGCGCCAAGTTTTCACCTGACGCCCTTCTTCAGCTCCCCGACGAGGACTCGAACCTCGGACCTAGTGATTAACAGTCACCCGCTCTACCGGCTGAGCTATCGGGGAATATGTCCGCTGCGCGTCGGCTGTTGGTGCCCGCCGCGACAACGAGGTGCTTTCTAAAGAACGGAGCCTGTCCTGTCAACATCCCGTTTTGACCCGCTCTCACGACTTCGCTCGGTTCCCTGGTCGGCGCTCGACGCACTGGCCCCCATCGCCACCGAGGCCCTCTCCCAGGTCCTCTCGGGCGCCGCCGCGGAGCGCGTGCTCGATCGCACCCTCCGCGCCCACCGGAACCTCTCCCGCGAGCAGCGTCAGGCCCTTGCCGAGGTCGTCTTCAACGTCGGCCTGTGGCGGCGTCGGCTCGGTTTCCTCCTGGGCAACCCGGACGCTCCCGCTCCCGCTCTCCTCTTCGCCTTCCTGCATGGGCTCGCCGGTGTCTCGGCCGGAGAGGCCGCCCGGCTCGCCGGAGTCCCGGCGCCCCTGGACCTCGTCTCAGAGGAGCCTCCGTCGCTCGCCCTTCGGTACTCGCTGCCGGACTGGCTCGCCGAGCACTTCTCCCGGGAGCTCGGCTCCTCCGCCGGGGACTTCTGCGCCCACCTCAATGTCCCAGGCCCCATCACGCTCCGGGTGAATCGATTCCGGACCAATCGTGAAGCCCTGGAGCACCGGCTGCGCTCCGAGGGTGTCGAGACCCGGCCCGGTTCGCTCAGCTCCCTCGCGCTCCACGTCGTGGGCCCCAGGCCCAACCTCTACGGGCTCACTTCCCTGCGCGAGGGTCTCTTCGAAGTGCAGGACGAGGGCAGTCAGCTCCTCGGCCTCCTCGTCGAGGCCCGGCCCGGGGAGACCGTGCTCGACCTGTGCGCCGGGGCCGGGGGCAAGACGCTTCAGCTCGGTGCTGACATGGAGAACCGCGGCCGGCTCCTCGCGTATGACCCGGATGCCGAGCGGCTCGATCGGCTCCTGCAACGCTCCGCCCGGGCGGGTCTGTCGATCGTCCAGGTGCTCCGGGCCCCTCCAGAGGGGGTGCTCGCCGACCGGGTGCTCGTGGATGCCCCGTGCTCGGAGCTGGGCTCCCTGCGTCGCGGGCCGGATCTGCGGTTCCGTCTCGAGCCCTCGTCCCTGTCCGTGTTGCCTCGGGAGCAACATGACATCCTCCTGCGCGCGCGCCGGCTCGTGCGCCCCGGGGGACGGTTGGTCTACGCGACCTGCACCGTCAATCGCGCGGAGAACGAGGCGGTGGTTCTTGGGTTCCTCCGCGAGGCCCCCGAGTTCCGCCTCGTGCCTCCCGGGGCCGGCTGGTTGGACCCCTCGTGTGTCCGGGATGGATTTTTGTTCTGTGCGCCCCATCTGCACGGGACCGATGGGTTCTTCGCCGCCGTGTTGGAGCGCGGGGACGGGTAGGGGGGTTGGAACCCAAGGGGGCAGGCACCCTCACCCTGGCCCTCTCCCGGGGGGAGAGGGGAGGTTGTCACTCGGACACGTCCTGCTCGAAGCACGCGGACACCCGCTCCCCGGGTGCTATGAAGGCGCCCGTGCGTTGGCTCAAGCCCCTCCCGCTTCGTCCTGGCGACACCGTTCATGTCGTCGCCCCCGCTGGGCCCTTCGATCGTCCCAGCTTCGAGGTCGGCCTCGGTGTCATCGGACAGCGTTATTCGCCTGTCCATCGGCCCGATCTCTTCGAGGCCTGGCGCTATCTCGCCGGCTCCGATGTCCGTCGTGCCGAGGAGCTGGCCCACGCCCTCACCGATCGTGACGCCCGCGCCGTCTTCTGTGCTCGTGGCGGTTATGGGGCCATGCGCCTCCTGCCGTCGCTCCCGCTCGCGGACACCGCGCCCACCGCGCTCGTGGGGTTCTCGGACATCACCGCCGTCCACCTGCCGCTCCAGGGGCTCGGCCGCGTCACCATCCACGGGCCCGTCCTCACCCACCTGGGCAAGCAGCCTCCCGAGGTCCAGGAGTATCTCTTCCGGCTCCTCGAATCCCCCGAGCCCCCGCCGCCCCTCGAGGGCAAGGCTTCCTACGTGCCCGGTGTCGTCGAGGGCCCGCTCCTCGGTGGCAACCTCTCCGTGCTCTCCCGTCTGCTGGGGACGCCCTACATGCCCTCGCTCGATGGGGCCGTCCTCTTCCTCGAGGACGTGGGCGAGCGCCCCTACCGGCTCGACCGCATGTGGACGCACCTGCGGCTCGCGGGCGTCTTCTCGCGGGTGCGCGGCATCGTGCTCGGCGACTTCACCGATTGCGACGAGAAGTCCGCCCCCTACGGCAGCGCCGACGTGCTCCGCTCGCTCGCCGAGGAGACGGGCCTGCCCTGTGCCGCCGGTTTCCCCGTCGGCCACGACATCCCCAACTACCCCATCGCGCTCGGCACCCAGGTGCGGTTGGATGCCGGCGCCGCGCGCCTCACCTTCCTCGAAGGAGCGGTGCAGGCATGAGCAGTCACCCCATCGCCAATCTCCAGAGCGCCCTCGAGGAGGCCGTCACGCTCGGCATCTTCCCGGCCGCCCAGGCCGTGGTGATGCACCGGGGCGTCCAGGTCTTCGGCGGCGTGGCCGGCAACGTCACCGGTGATACCCGCTTCGACCTGGCCTCCGTCACCAAGGTGCTCTGCACCACCTCGCTCTTCCTGCGCTTCTGGACCGAGGGGAAGGTAGGGCCGGAGACTCCGGTGGCCCGCTTCTTCCCGGGCTCGCCCGTGGGGGACTCGGGCGCCACGGTGGCGGACCTGCTCTACCACCGCTCCGGCCTGCCGCCCTTCGTGCCCTTCTTCGCCGAGGCGCTCTCCTCCACCCCCGAGCTCCTCGAGCCCTCGTGTCCCTCGGCCACCCGCGCCCGCGTCCGCGAGCAGGTCATCCAGGCCGCCGCGCGCACCCCGCTCGCGATCGCTCCCCGCACCGGGACCGCCTACAGCGACGTGGGCTTCATCCTCCTGGGGGAGATCCTCGCCCGGGTGGGGGGCGCGTCCCTGGACGTCCTCTTCTCGCGCCATGTCGCCGAGCCCCTGGGCCTCTCCGCGCGCTTCCACCGGCTCACCGACTTCCCCACCGATGGCCGCGTCGCCCCCACCGGCGCCACCCGGCCTCGCGAGCCCGCTCCCGGCCAGGAGGGCTTGTGGGGCGAGCTGCCCTCGCGTCCCGCCGTGCCCGGCGAGGTGGATGACGACAACGCCTGGGTGATGGACGGTGTGAGTGGCCATGCCGGGCTCTTCGGCACCGCGGTGGACGTGGCCCGCTTCGGTCAGGCCGTCCTCTCCGGCTGCGCGGGAGAGCCGAGCCTCGCCCCGGGCCCGCTCTGGCACCGCGCGCTGGCGTCGGATCCCATCGTGCAGGGCAGCACCCGCTCCATGGGCTTCGACTCACCCTCCCAGGGCCTGTCCAGCGCGGGCCACTTCATCGGCGACACTCCTCCGGGCGCGGTGGGCCACCTCGGCTTCACCGGCACGAGCCTCTGGGTGGACCTGCGCCGCACCCTCGTGGTGGCGCTCGTCACCAACCGCGTGGCGCACGGCCGCAAGGAGCTGCGCATCCGCGAATTCCGTCCCGTCTTCCACGACCTCGTCGTGGAAGCCCTCGGCCTCAACGACCTGACCCCGAAAGCACATGGCTGACGACAACGGCAACGTCCTCGAAACCATCTCCCCCGGCGCCGTGCGCCGCATCCACCTCGTCGGCGTGGCCGGCACCGGCATGGGCTCGTTCGCCGGCATGCTCAAGTCCGCCGGTTACGAAGTCACCGGCAGCGACGAGAACGTCTACCCGCCCATGAGCGACATGCTCCGCAACTGGGGCATCCAGGCGCTCACCCCGTACAGCCCGGAGAACCTCGAGGTGGCGAAGCCGGACCTCGTCATCATCGGCAACGTCATCCGCCGGGTGAACCCCGAGGCCACCGCCGTCCGCGAGCGCCGCATCCCCCAGATGAGCTTCCCGGCCGCGCTCGGCTCGCTCTTCCTGGACCGCTCGCACTCCGTCGTGGTGGCGGGCACGCACGGCAAGACGACCACGTCCTCGCTCATGGCCCACGTGCTGGTGGAGGCCGGGAGGGATCCGAGCTTCCTCGTGGGCGGCGTCACGCAGAACTACTCGGGCAACTACCGGGTGGGGAAGGGGGCGCACTTCGTCGTCGAAGGTGACGAGTACGACACCGCGTACTGGGACAAGGGCTCCAAGTTCCTCCACTACCGCCCGAAGACGGCCATCCTCACCAGCGTGGAGTTCGACCACGCGGACATCTTCAAGGATCTGCCGCACTACGAGGCCACCTTCGACAAGTTCGTCCGGCTGATTCCGAAGGATGGCCGGCTGGTGGTGTGCACCGCGTACCCCAACGCCGTGGAGCTCGCGAAGGCGTGCCAGGGCCAGGTGGTGACGTACGTGGCCAAGGAGGGCGCCGCGGCCGACTACACCCCGCGCGGCATCCGCTTCGGCCCCGAGGGCGCCCGCTTCGAGGTCATCGAGCGTGGTACCGCGCTGGGCACCGCGCTGCTGCCGCTCTCCGGCATGCACAACGTGGAGAACACGCTCGCCGTCGTCGCCGCGGCGCGCGGGCTGGGCCTCACCTTCGGGGAGATCGCCAAGGGACTGGCCACCTTCCGCGGGGTGAAGCGCCGCCAGGAGGTGCGTGGCGAGCCGGGGGGCATCCTCGTGGTGGACGACTTCGCGCACCACCCCACCGCGGTGCGCGAGACGATCTCCGCCATCCGCCACCGCTACCCGGAGCGCCGGCTGTGGGCCATCTTCGAGCCGCGCTCGAACACGAGCCGCCGCAACATCCACCAGGAGGACTACGCGCACTCCTTCACTGGCGCGGCGCGGGCCAGCCTCAAGGTGCCCGAGCGTCATGACAAGGTGCCCACCGGCGAGGAGCTGGACGTGCCCCGTGTCTGCGAGGAGCTGAAGGCCCAGGGCATCGCCGCCGACCACGCCGCGGACGTGCCCTCGCTCGTGGAGCGGGTGGCGCGCGAGGCGAAGTCCGGGGACGTGCTGCTCGTCATGAGCAACGGCGCCTTCGGGGGCTTCATCGACAAGCTGCTCGTCGCGCTGAAGACGCGCGTGGGGGAGCGCTAGACATGCGTCCTTTGCACCTCACCCTGGCCGCGCTCGCCCTGTCCGGCTGCGCGTCGAAGATGCCGCCGCTCACCGGGCCGGCTCCCGCCACCGCCTCCAGTGCCCTGGTGGCGTCCGAGTCCTCCGCGCCCGCGCCGCTCCAGTTCTCCGTGAAGCGCTACCCCGGCGGCGAGCCCCATGCCATCGCCAGTGACCGGGGCAGCGTGGTGCTGCTCGACGTGTGGGCCACCTGGTGCGAGCCCTGCCGCGATGCGCTGCCGATGTACGAGGATCTCGCGAAGCATTACGCCTCGCGCGGCCTGAAGGTGTACGCGCTCAACGTGGATGAGGACACCCGCGCCATCCCCGCCTTCTTGAAGGAGACGAAGGTGTCCCTGCCCGTGCTCCTCGACGCCAACGCCGAGGTGTCCGAGAAGGTGCTGCGGGTCCGCCTCATGCCCACCACGGTACTCATCGACCGCAAGGGCATGGTGCGCTACGTACACGAGGGCTTCGCCGAGGAGTTCCTCGCCAAGTACCAGATGGAGATCGAGCACCTGCTCGCCGAGCCCGCGAATTAGGAGAAGGAGGAGCCGCCATGTCCGACGAGTCGCCCGCCACCCTGCGCCGTATCGCCGAGGAGGGAGCCCGGCTCGCCGGACGGGTGCTCGCCGAGCGTTTCCAGGGCGAGCGCATCATCGAATACAAGGGCGGCATCGACCTGGTCACCGACGCGGACCGGGCGGCCGAGGAGACGGTGCTCGGCTTCATCCGCCAGCACTACCCGGGCCATGCGGTGCTGGCCGAGGAGAGCGGGGCCTCGCAGGGCTCGGGCCTGCGGTGGGTCGTTGATCCGCTGGATGGCACGACGAACTACGCGCACCGGGTGCCGCACTTCTGCGTGAGCGTGGGCGTGGAGGGGCCGGAGGGCGTGCTCGCCGGGGCCATCTACAACCCCATGTTGGACGAGCTCTTCTCCGCGGCGCGAGGGGAGGGGGCCACGCTCAACGGCCAGCCCCTGCGAGCCTCGGGCTCCACGGAGCTGGGGCACGCCCTGCTGTGCACGGGCTTCCCCTACGACGTGCACCAGCGGCCCGAGGGCCCGGTGGGGCTGCTGCGGCGCTTCATCGTCCGGGCGCAGGGCATGCGCCGCACGGGCAGCGCCGCGTTGGACCTGGCCTACGTGGCCGCCGGCCGCTTCGACGGCTTCTTCGAGTTCGGCCTCAAGCCCTGGGACGTGGCGGCGGGCTCGCTGCTCGTCCAGGAGGCCGGTGGGACGATGGTGCGCATCGACGGCGCTCCCTTCCGGGTGGGCGTGGGCGATGTGCTCGCCTGCGCGCCGGGCCTGGCCCAGCAGCTCCTCACCGAGAGCCGGGGCTTCCTCGCCGACATCGGCTGGACGCCCAGGGCCCCGGTCTCCTGAGCGCCTAGAAGAAGCTCTCCGGCACGAAGACGATGTCCCCCGGGCGGAGGGAGAAGTTCTTCTCCAGCCCGTCGCGGATGTCCTTCACCGGGACGCGGATCTTCTGCTGCTGGCCCTCCGCCTGCCGCGCCACGTGGGTGCCATTGGGCGAGGCCAGCTTGGTGAGCCCGCCGGCCATGGTGATGGCCTCGATGATGGTCATCCCCTCCACGTAGGTGAACGTGCCCGGCTTCTGGACCTCGCCGAAGACGAAGACCTTCTTGGAGTTGTACTCGCGGATGGCGACGGACACGTCGGGGTGCCGCAGGTAGCGGGCCAGGCACTGGCGCAGCGCGTCTGCGGCGGTGCCGGAGGTGAGGCCCGCCAGGTGGATCTTCCCGCACAGCGGGTAGTCGATGGTGCCCTCGGGGGACACGGCCCACACTCCCGAGTGCTCCGGCTCCTGGTAGACGCGCACATCCACCAGGTCTCCCGCGCCCAGGGTGCGGCTGGTATCGGAGGCGTCGGGGTCCGAGGAGGTGGGGATGGCCGCGGCGTCGAGCGTCGCCGGGGCGGGAGCGGTGGTACGGCACGCGGTCAGCGCGCCGAGCAGCAGCACGAGCAGGGAAAGGGAGCGCATCACGAAGGCCGTCTCAATACGTCACGGTCACCCGAAGATACCCTTCGTGGCGGGTGTAGTTGATGCCCCCGGCTTGCTCGTCCGTGGATGTCCGGACGTTCAACAGGTAGCCGACCCCTCCGATGAGCCATCGCTCGAACTGGTACTGGGGGCCCAGGTCCAGCCGGAAGAGCGTGTCGCGCCGTGCTCCCTCGGCGCCCAGCGATTCGGGGTTCTGGAAGCTCAGGTAGTCGTAGGAGACGGTGCCTCGCAGGGTCAGCCGGCCACCGAGCAGCGCCTGTCCCTCCAGGTACCCCCGGTCATCCCGGAACAGGTCGAACTTCGCCACCGGCTGCAGGGTGCGCGAGTAGCCAATCTTGATGCTGGCCGTCTGGCTCAACAGGTAGCTGGCCTCGAGCTGCGCGAGCAGGGTGCCCGCGTACTCGGCACCGAAGTCCTTGCCCCAGCCCGCCCGGGCCGTCACGGAGATCTTCGGAGTGACCAGACCCGATACACCCGCCGTGGCGTTCAGCAGCAGGGCCGGGTTGGTGCCGCTCTGGAAGTAGCTGCGGTAGTTGAACTGGGTGTCCACCACCAACGCCGTCTTGGGCAGGAAGCGCCAGCGGCCCTGCAGGCTCGCCCGCAGGTTGCTGTAGTCGAAGTCGTTCACCTGCAGCGGGTCGCACGCGCGCGTGTCGTCGCAACCCACCGGGGCCACGGCTCCGAGCGGCTTGAAGAACTCCACACCCCACGACACCTGGGGCGTTACCTCCAGGGCGCCACCGCCGGGCCGCAACGGCACGGCTACCCGGGCCTCGTTGAAGAGGGACAGGACGCCCGCGCCGAGCGCCGCGCTGGTCGTGCGGTCCGAGCGCTCGAAGTGGTCTCCCACCTCCACGGACACGGGGGCCTCGCGGTTGAAGGTGACCTTGAGGTCCCCCAGCCCCTCGACGTGGGAGACGGCCGTGGAACCGGGCGTCAGCAGGCCGGTGTAGTGGACGTAGTCCACGTAGCCCGTCATGTTCACGGACACCGAGGAGCCGGGCAGCTCCAGCACGAACCCGGGCCGGATGTGCAGCAGGGCCTCGCTGGAGAGCGAGTCCATCACCACACCGGGGACCGTGTTGCCCGGTGGCGGGAAATAGCCGGCCGCGCTGTCCACCCGCGTCTCGAGGTCGAACGTCGGGTGCAGCCGGCCCTCACCCACCTTGATGCCGTTGCCGCCCACACCGATCGGCGAGGTCTGTCCGAGCGCGAGCGCGGGCCACAGCGCCATCATCGCCAGCAGGCACCCGGCCCTGGACCGGGCCCTCTTGTTGGCTTGCTGCGTCATGAAAACCGTCGGAACCCCGAGCCCGGGGTCATAGCACGCGCATCCCCGCCCGCTGAAATGACTTCCTCGTGTTCAAAAGCCCTCGGAGGCTCGCAGGCAGGGGCAGTAGCCGGACTGGAATCATTCGATGGGGCTGGCGGGAGGCGGACGGATGGTGACCTCTTCGATGGGGCGCGGCCGGGTGGGGTCTCCGCCGGGCAGGTCCTTGGGCTCCTCCACCTCCACCGACAGGTTCTCGTCCGTGCGGAAGGCCAGCTGCCCGATGCACTCCTCGGCCTCGCCGCGCAGCTGGGTCACCTTCTGCTGGGCGATCATCACCTTGGTGTACTCGTGCTCGCTGGAGGAGGTCTCCTGCCGGGCCACGGCCTCCTGGAGCGCCACGTCGGACTGCTCGGAGATGCGCAGCAAGCCCTTGATTTGAGTGAGCTTCTCGTTGACGCAGTTGAGCTTCACCACGTCCTTGGCGCGCCGGGCCTCCTCGAGCTTGCCCAGCACGTCCCGGAGCACGTCGCGCATGCCGGTGAGCGCCTGGGTGCTGCGCTTGAGCTTGTCCGGAGCCGGCACGTCGCTGGCCTTCTCCAGGATGGGCAGGGCGGCGGGCGCGGGACGGGGGACGGACTGGGCCACCGCCAGCCCGCTCACGAGCACCACCGCCAGCATTCCGATGTAGCGCATGTCCTTCACTCCTGGGCCGCAGCGCACGGACCCGACGCTAGAGAGCCGGTTCGGGGGTGTCAACGCGGAGCCGCTCACGCCTGCCTGGCCGCGAGCCGGGCATTGGCCTCGCGCACTCGCGCCGACAGGATGCGCGCGATGTTGATGACGACGAAGGTGAAGCCGTCGCGGTGGCTCTGACGGAAGGTGGACAGATGCTGGGCGGTGAGCCGCAGCAGCACCGCCTCCGAGCGCGCCCGCACCGTGGCGGAGCGGTACTCCTTGTCGATGAGGCTCATCTCCCCGAAGAAGTCCGGAGCGGTGAGCACCGTGAGGGGCCGGGGCACCCCACCGCCGTCCCGCCGCACCACCTCCACCTCGCCACGCACGATGACGTAGAGACTGTCGCCCAGCTCGCCTTCCTCGAAGACGAGCTCTCCCGCGGTGTAGCGCCGCTGCTCGGCCAGCTCGGCCAGATGCGCCAGCTCCGTGCTGGAGAGCATCTCGAACAGCGGCGAGGACGAAATGACGGCCAGCTTTTCCATGTCTCCCGACCCCCCGGGATGCAGGTTGCCCGATCCGAGCCTACCCTCCGGGCGAGAAGAGGAACGGGTAGGCCACCGAGACTTCGTCATCTGGTTTGAAGGGGAACACCCAGCTGCGGACGACGGTGCGGATGCAACTGCCCACCGCGTCGCTGCCCAGGGTGTTTTCCTCGATTTCGATGTCCGCGGGGCGCCCGGAAGGCATGATGTTGAAGCGCACCGTCACCTTGCCCCGGAGCTGGGGGTTGCGCTTGAGCTCCTTCTCGTAGCAGTTCCGGATGGCGCTGAGGCGTGCCTTGATGTAGCGATTGAGCGCATCGCGATCCACCTCGGCGCTGTCCACCTCGGGGGTCGCGCTGGTGACCTGGCCGGAGACCTCGGCCTCCTTCTTGGTGCCCAGGTCCACCTTGCCGCCGCCCTTGGTGCCGAGCTCGCCAATGTCGGCCACGCTGCCGCTGACACCGCCGCGCGGGCCACTGGCGCCCACCGCGGCCTGGTTGGCGATGCCCACGCCGCCCGCGCCGGCCAGCGCCGACGCGATGTCTCCGCCACCGGTGCTGCCACCGAGCACGTCCGAGAACGCGCCTCCGCCACCGCCCGAGGAGCCGAGGATCTTCAGCAGGCCCTTGCCGGCCACCTTCTTCGCCATCTCGGCGCGCCGGGCGGCGGCCTCCTCCGGGGTGGAGGGCTTGGACGAAGCCTCCGCGGGCTTCTCCTCCGTGGCCTTCGGCTTCTCGGGCTTCTTCTCGGGGGCCGCCTGGGCCGTCTCGGTGGCCTGCTTCTTGGGCTCCTCCTGCTTGGGCGGCGGAATGAACACGCGGGCGAAGCGATCATCCAACTGGTCCAGCTCGAGCTCGGGCTCGGGCGGGGGCTCGGAGGCGATGATCACCGCCGCGCCGGAGAAGTGCAGCAGCAGCGAGGCGGCCAGGATGCCGAAGAACATCCGGTCCATGGTCCGCCAGCTGCCACCCTGGAGGTCCGGAGGGAGCTTGGGCTTCTCGGAGTCGGGTGGAGGCGTGACGAACTGGAAGAAGAGGCGCAGGTCCTTGTCGAGCTGAACGACTCCGCGGGCGCTCTCCTGAAGGGGCAGGACGTACTGGTCGGCCCGCTCCATGGCCATGCCCTGCTTGCGCAGCGCCTGGAAGTCCACGTCCGAGGAGCCGAGGTTCACCCGGCCCTGCATGTCGTCGGTGAAGACCAGGTTGTACTGGTTGGCCTTGTACTCGAAGACGGGGAAGCTGGCCGGCAGGTCCGGAAGGGGCAGGACGAGGGAGTTCTTCGGATCCTGGCCGACGGTGAAGTCGCCGGGCTTGCGCAGGTGGCGCTCCTCGAGGATGCGCCCATCCTGGACGAGGCCAACGCGGAGGATCCGGCTCTGCTGAGGGGAAGCCATGTTTCTTCTCTGGGACCCTTCCTACCCTAGAAAGGTTCCTTCTCCACGCTCTTGACGACCTTGGGAACGAAGCTCTCGGCCTTGTTGAGCTCGTCGAAGCTCAGGTTGCCGCGAGGGAGGACGTAGAAGGCCTGGGGTTTCTGGATGCGGCCCTCGACGGTGATGGCGTCCAGGCGGATGACCTTCTTCTTCTTGGTCTCCTTGTCCTTGGACTCGGAGCCAGAGGCGGCCGGTTCCTGCGCCAGCACGGGCGCGGAGGCGAGCAGCAGCAGCAGGGCGAGGGCTGGGCGCATGGGCGGGCTCACTTCTTGTCGTCGGCCACTGTACCCGAGCCCGGGGCCGGACGGGCAGGGGGCGTGCGCTTCTTGGGGGCAGGTGTAGGAGACTGGG
Source organism: Archangium lipolyticum (assembly GCF_024623785.1). Lineage (NCBI taxonomy): Bacteria > Pseudomonadati > Myxococcota > Myxococcia > Myxococcales > Archangiaceae > Archangium > Archangium lipolyticum. The sequence goes on along the minus strand of NZ_JANKBZ010000008.1, from coordinate 106,183 downwards.
CGGAATCGGGTGCCGGAGTGTCGGCCTTGGACGGAGGCTCGGTATTCGCCTGGGCCTCGGCGGCCTTCTTCTTCTCCTCCTCTGCCTTCTGGGCCTTGCGGAGTTGGTTCTGCTTCTCGCGCTCGCGCCGCTTCTCCTCCCGCGTGATGCCCTTCCTGGCCTCCTTGACGTAATCCTCCACGCGCTCGTCCTGGCCGCCCTTCGAGCGGTACTGGTCGAAGAAGGTGAGGGCGGTCTGGAGCCGGACGATGGCGTCCAGGTCCTGCGGCTCGGCGTCGAGGTGGAGGATGGCGAGGTTGAAGTAGGTGTCCGGCAGGTCCGGCGCGAGGCGGAGCACCTGTTGGTACTCGGCGAGCGCACGGGCGAAGTCTCCCTGGCCGCGCAATGCGTTGCCGAGGTTGAGCCGGGCGGAGACGAAGTCGGGCGCGGCCTGGACGGCGGCCTCCAACTCCTGGATGGCGGCGGGGTAGTCCTGGGCCTCGTTGAGCAGGGCGCCGAGGTTGTTGCGCGCCTCGGCGAAGTCCGGCTTCAGCTCCGAGGCCTTCTTGAAGGACTCCAGGGCGGCGGGCTTCGCCTTGAGCCCGAGGAGCACCAACCCGAGGGCATTGTGCGTGGCGGGATCGTCCGGGGCGATCTCCCGGGCGTTGTTCAGCACCATCCTGGCCAGCTCGTACTTGCGCTCGCGGTAGTACACCTGGGCGAGCAACTGCATGGCGCGCACGTTGCGCTCGTCCGCCTTGAGGACGCGCTTGGCCTCTGTGGCGGCCGCGTCGAGCTTCTTCTGGCACAACAGTGCCTGCACGAGCGCGATGTGCGGGGCGATGGCATCGGGCTTCGCCTGGAGCTGCTCACGGAGCTGCGCCTCGGCCTGGGCAGCGCGGCCGGTGCGGCACTGGAGGCGGGTGAGGTTGTCCCAGGCGGCCTGCTGCTCCGGCTTCAGCGCCAGGGCCTGACGGTAGGCGCGCTCGGCCTCGTCGCTCTTGCCCAGACGCTCCTGGACAATGCCGAGGTTCGTCCACGCGGTGGCGTCCTTCGGTTGCCGGTCCGCCTTCGTCTTCATCGCGGACTCGGCGGTGTTCAGCTCGCCACGCTGGGCCACGGACAGCAGGTCGGCGGCGGGAGGGGTTGCCTTCCGGTCCGGAGCCGGAGCGGTCTGCTTGCTGGACTCACCGGCTGGGGAGGGGGCCTTCGTGTCCGGGCCCACATCGGGCGTGGTGGCGCAGGCGGAGGCGAGCAGGAGGAGGCCGGGAACGAGCAGTCGGCGCATCTTCATTTCGCACCTTCCTCTGATACCGGCTGCTGCGCCCGTGGGGTGTTGCCTGGACCGTCCAACAGGCCCTCGGGATAGAGCGGCTCCGAGGAGATGGCGTTCTTCGCCTCCTTGAGCACCGGGTACTCGGTGGGCCGGAAGCGGTTGAGTGCCTCGAGCGTCTTCTTCGTCCACTCGTTGGAGATGCGGAAGTTGCGTGCTTGCTCGAGGGTACCGGCGTAGCGCTCGACGGCCTTGTCCTGCAGCACCGACGTCTCCTGCGCGAGCCCGTCCTGGTAGACCGCCACCGCCTCATCGCCGAGCCGCTTCACCTCGGGCGGGACGGGGGTCTCGATCATGGTGTTGGCGAAGCGTTCCAGCGTATCGCCCTGGCGATAGAACGCGGCGAGCGTCCACTCGGCGGTCTTGTAGGGGATGACGCGTGTGTAGACCTCGGTGACGGATTTCGCCGCGGCCTTCTTGGCGGCGAAGCTGCGCTCCAGCGCCTTGCCGCTGCCACCGATCTTGAGCTTGTCGAACTTGCGGAACTCGGCCTCGGCGATCTGGAACCGGCTGTAGGCGGCGGCGTCCGCGGCGAGCGGTTGGGCCTCCGGTTGGAGCTTGCGGCGGTCGAACTCGGAGGCGGCGGACTCGTAGGCGCGCAGGGCCTCCTTCTCGTTCTTCAGCTTCATCCACGCGTTGCCCATGCGGCGCCTGGCGTCCACCACGAGCTCCACCTGGGCGGGCCGCGAGGAGAACTTGCGGACGAAGGCCTCCAGCACGCGGATCTCCCCCTTCCAGTCCTCCTGCTTCTCCAGGACGATGGCGGCCTGGAACTGGTTGCGCGGGGCGTCCTCGGCGTTGGGGAAGAGCTCGGCGTAGCGCTGGAAGGCGGCGGCGGCCTCGGTGTAGCGCTGCTGGCCCTCGAGCAGGCGCGCGGCGTTGTAGAGCGCGGCCTCGCGGTCCTTCGAGGCGGGGTAGTCCTTCACCAGCTTCTGGTAGCTGGTCACCGCCTTGTCGAAGTCGTACGAGCTCTCCGCGTTCACCGCCACGCGGAAGAGCGCTCCAGAGGCCAGGGACGAGGAGGGGTACTCGCGGAAGACGCGCTCGTACAGCTTGAGGGCCGAGTCGAAGCGGCGCGTCTTCTCGTAGGCCACGGCGGCGTTGTTGAGGGCCTTGTCGGCGAACTCGTGTTGGGGGGCCTCGTCCACGAGCTGGATGTACTTGGCGGCGGCCTCCTCGTACTTGCCCTCGGCGAGCAACTGGTCGGCGAGCTTGAAGCGGCCGGAGAGTTTGTGGCCGACCAGCTCCTTGTGGATGTCGCTGTTGGGGTCGATGGTGCCCTTGTTGTCGGCGAGCTTGCCACTGACCTCCTCGAGGCCCCTCCAGTCCTTGTCGATGAGGAAGGTCTCCACGATGAGGTTGGTGGAGGAGCGGGCCACCTCATGCTGGGGGTACGTCTGGATGATGGCCTCGAAGCGCCGGCGCGCCTCGGGGAAGTCGTCGTGGGCGTAGTACAGCTCCGCCGCCGTGTAGGCGACCTTGGGGGCGGGCTCGTCCTTCGGCAGCTTCGCCACGTATACGTCCGAGGCGGCCACCAGCTTCGCTTCCAGGTCGGAGAGCGGCGAGGGCTGCACCTTCTGGCCCTCGGGGCGATCCCTGGAGAGCAGCGTGGGGCGTGGAGACTGCTTGCCGGCCTTGATGTCCGCCTCGAGCTGCTTCTGCCAGGCGAACACCGCGCTCTGGGTCGAGTCGGCGAAGTACTTCCTGCCCAGGGTCGAGTCGCGCACGGCCTCGTAGTGCTTCGCCGCCTCGCCGAACTGGAGCGAGTAGTAGAGGCAGTCGGCGTAGTAGAACTCCATCTCGTAGGCGTTCTTGCTGCGCGGGAAGCGCTGCAGGTACTTGCCGTAGGCGATGGCGGCCGTCTTGTAGCTCGCGGTGGCCTCGTCGAACCTGCCCTCCTTCTTGAACACCCGAGCCTGCTCGTGGTGGTAGAGGGCGCTGGCGGTGAGGCTCTTCTCGGCGAGGTCGTCCGCGGCGGCCAGCACATCCGGCTCGTTCTGGTGCTTCTGGTACCACTCGGAGCCGGGTGCGTAGAGCTCGGAGAGCTTCTGGGACTCGGCGGTGGCCTCCGTCAGCTTGCGGTCGCGCTGGTAGGCCTGGACGATCTTCTGGTGGACCAGCGGCGCGTCCGGCGCGAGCGGGTCCTTCTGCAACACGAGCCGGTAGGCCGCGATGGCCGCGTCGTGGTGGGTCTGGTCGAAGTAGACGTCGCCCAGACGGCGGTACACCTCGGCTTCATAGGGCCGGGGGCCGAGCCTCGCGAAGAACGCCTGGGCCTTGTCGAGGCCACCCCACGTCTCGTCGGCGAAGGAGATGGCGGTGTACTGGAGCGCTTCCTTGCGCAGATCTCCACCGTTCGCCTCGTCGCCCTTGGCGGCGCTCTGGGCCTCGTAGAAATCCACCAGCGCGACGAAGCGGGTGACCGCCTCGTCGAAGCGGTCCATGCGGTAGTACGTCCACCCCAGCTTGTAGAGGGCCCTGTCGTAGAGCGAGTGCGAGGTGTTCTTGATGGCCTGCTCGTAGGCCGCCGCCGCCTTGGCGAGCGCGTCCGGCTCGCTGTAGGCGTCGAAGTAGTACTCGCCAATGCGCACCCAGGCATCGGTGGTGAAGCGGCTGGTGGGGTAGCGGGCGATGAGCTGCTGATAGGCGGCGAGGCTCTCCTCGAAGGAGCCCTGCTCCGCCAGGCAGTAGCCGAGCAGGTACCAGGTGCTGTCGTTGAGCCGGTAGTCCGGGAAGCGGGAGAGGAGCTGCCGGTAGAGGTCGATGGAGGGGCTGAAGTCCGCCTTGGGCTCGGGAGGAGGCTCGGCCCCCTCGGGGAGGCTGTTCAGCAGCTCCGTCTGCTGGCGCTGGGCCAGCATCTGCGTGTCGCTGGTGCGCTCGAAGTACAGCTCCGCCAGGCGGAACATCACGTCCGGCGTGTAGCGCGGCTCGTCGGGGTAGCGCCGGAGGAACTCCTCGAAGCGCGCGATGGCCTCCTGCCGATCCTGGCGCTGCTGCGTCTCCAGCTCGGAGATGGCCTTCTCGTACGACTTCGACACCTGGTCGCGCTTCTGCTGGTACTTGCGCTCGATGAGCTGCTGCACCTCCTGCCGGAACGCGCGCGACTCCTCCTCGTAGCGCTGGACGGCCTCGCTCAGCTCCTCCAACAGCTTCTCCTGCTCGGGCGTGCGGCCCAGGCCCTCGAAGCGTGAGCGTGCCCGTGGCTGCTCCGGGGCCGGGGCCCGCGCGGCGGACTCCGGACGTGCCGCGTCCTGCGCGGCGGCACGCGCGGTGGCCAGCGTCAGCAGGGTGAGCAGCAGGGGGCGTCGCATTCTAGTTGGCGTCCTCGCGGACTCCCTCGAATTCCTTCTCCAGGGCGCGCAGCTCCTCGCTCTGCTGCGCGGACAGCTTCTGCATCTCCGTCGTCTTGTCCTGCTTGCGCGTGAAGGCCACGTCCACCAGTCCCACGTCCGCCTTGAGGACGAGGTCATAGAACTGCTGGCGCACCTTCTGGAAGCTCTCGTAGGCGATGCGGCCCACCATGTTGCGCGCGTCGCCGGACATGCTGGCCACCTCCTGGTCGTAGCCCTGCAGGAGCTGCTGCTCGGCCAGCACCTTGTCCCGGATGACCTTGCCACGCCGCTCCACCTGGGCGCGCAGCACCTGCCGGGCCAGCTCCACCCGGGCGCGCAGGGCCTCGGAGCGCTGGCGCACCTCGTGGGTGTGCCGCACCAGCTCCGCGTCGTCCCCGGACAGCCGGTCCTCGGCGGCCCTCAGCAACGCGTGCTCCCGCTCGAGCGTCTCGCGGTACTTCGCGCGGATGACTCCCTCACCCGAGACGAAGGCAGTGGCGGAGTTGCGCTCGTCGGCCAGGCGCGAGCGCAGTTGCCGCACCTCGTCCAGGAGCACCGTCACCGTCTCCTCCTCCTGGCGGAGCTGGTCGAGGAACGCCTTCTCCTCCTCGGGGGTGGCGCTGCGCTGCTCGCGCGTGTCCTGCACCCACTTGCGCACCGCGGCGGAGATGGCCGTCATGCTCTGCAGCTCATGGCCCAGCCGGAAGGCCTCGCGGTCCAGCTCGTCCACCTGGGTCTGCAACCGCTCGCGCCGCGCCTCGAGCTCCTCCTGGCTGGCGGGGAGGCTGGCGAAGCGGGCGCGCAGGGCCTCCCGCTCCTGGCGCACGCCCTCCAGGGCGGTGTGCTCCTCGGGGGTGAGGCGGCTGTGCAGCACGTCGGCCTCCACCTGCACCAGGAGCTGCTCCGCCCTCGCGAGCGCGCTGTCCACCGCCTCCGCCCGGAGGTAGCCCTCCTGCAGCACGGGGAACACCTGGAGGCCGCGCTCGTCGAGCGCCTGGAGGATGCGCACGGCGATGGCGCGCGAGTCGTCCACTCCCTGGCGGCTGGTGTCGACGTCCTTCACCATCCGCACCGCGTCCGCCACTTCCTTCTGGGTGGTGGCGGACTTCAGCGCCAGCGGGGGCAGCAGCATGGTGACGTCCAACGTGCGCTCGTTGTTCGCCAGCAGGTTGTCGAAGTACGCGATGGGATCCTGGTTCACCCTCAGCAGCGCGTCCACCTGGTCTCGCACCGGCTTGTAGGTGCTGATGACGTCCTCGTACGCGGAGGTGGCCTCCTCGTACTTGCGCATCTTGAGCTGAAGGTTGCCCTGGAGGAGGCGGGCGTCGGGCGCGAGCGCGCCGTCGGGCGACACCAGCAGGAGGATGTCGATGGCGTTCTTCGCCTTCTCGAAGTCCCCCTTCTTCACGTGGACCCAGGCGATCTCGTAGAGCGACTCGACGAAGGACTCGCTCTGGCGGGAGATCCGCGAGTAATGGTCGAGCGCCTCGTCATGGCGGCCCAGCTCGTAGAGGAGCCGTCCCAGGGAGAGGTTGGCCAGGTCCTCGAGCCCGGCGAGCTCCGGCGCCTCCGGCGTCGCGGAGACCAGGGGACGGAAGTGCTCCACGGCGCCCGCGTAGTCACCCTCCTGCACGGACAGCACGCCGAGGAAGTACGCGCTCTGCTTCTGGAAGCGCCCGCCGGGCGTGCTGGCCAGCGACTGGAAGATGGCGCGGGTCCGCTCTCGCCGCTCCTTGTCCGGCAGGTCCGTCCGCTTGAAGAGCCACTTGGCGTAGACGTACTCCAGCTCCGGCGGCATCTGCCCACCGGACAGGCTCCGCGCCTTCTGGATGTGCACGTCGAGCCCCGTGAACTGATTGAGCCTGCCGGCGATCTCCAGGTAGCGCGTGAGCGCGTCCCGGTAGCGGCGGGTGTCCTTCAGGGAGAGCAGCTCGCGCAGGTAGATGCGCGCGGCGATGTAGTTCTTCTGCTGGTAGAGCGAGTCCGCCAGGTAGAAGAGCGCGTCCGGGTAGCGCTCGTGGGCGCGGAACTTCGGGTCGCCCACCAGGTCGTAGAAGAGCACCGACGCGGCGCCCCAGTCGCTCATCAGGTACTGGAGCTCTCCGTCGGAGAAGCGCCGCAGGCGGACCTCGTCCTCGCTCTGCTCGGGACGCTCGGTGTACTGCGCCTCGACGAAGCGGAGCTCCTTCTCGGCCGCTCCGACCTGTCCGGAGACCCGCTCCAGCCGCGCGGACAGCTCGGCGGCGGATGGGCCGGGGGCGGGCGGAGTCTCCTTGGCGCGAGCGGGCCCCGGGGCCGCGAAGGTGGCCGCCGCGAGCAGGAGGGCTGGGAGGCGCGACGTGCTCAAGGCCGGCCCTCTACTTCTTCGTCTCGGCGGGGGCCGTGGCGGTCGGAGGAGGAGGGGGCGCACCCGCGGCGGGCGCGGCATCCGGGGCGGGCAGTGGGCTCGAGTCGCGCGCCGTGCCGATGTCGTAGCGCACCGCCGGCCGATCCTTCAGATCCGTGGTCAGCCCTCCCTGCTCGAAGCCCACCACGCGCACGGTGGTCACCTTCCCCGGCTCCGCGTTGAAGGTGTAGCTGGACTGCACCTTGAAGCGGTAGCCCTCGAGGTAGCTGAACACCCCGAAGCCATGGCCGCGGTAGACGAGCCGCACGGCGACCTGATGCTGGCCGGGCACGATGCGGCCCTTGAAGATCTCCAGTTCCTCCGGCTCGGCCAGGCTGCCGTTCTCGTCCGCGCGGGTGAAGATGGGCGCGCCATCCAGCGCATACGCCACCGACTCCAGGATGAAGGAGTCTCCCATCTCGTTGCGGTGGAAGATGACCGCGCTCGCTCCGGTGGAGAGGTCTCCTCCCAGCACCGTCTCCTGCAACAGCTGCAGGCGGGCCTTGGAGCGGAAGACCTTCTCCTTCAGGTCGACGACCTGCTCCTCGAGCGTCCTCACCCGGGTCCTGAAGGCCTCGTCCGCCGTCTGCCCGGGAGGAGGCTCCGCGGGCGCTGGCGCCGCCGCCGTGGAGGCCGTGGGAGCGGGGCTGGCTGCGGGAGCGGGAGCCTGAACGCCACCAGGGCCCGTCTGCGCGAACGCAGGGGCCCACAGGAGCGTGCTGGCGAGGGCCAGCACGTGGATGGAGGAAGGGGAGCGCACGGAGCGACCTCGTCTGCTGGCGGCCGCGAGACCGCCAGACGTCTCTAGCCGCCCTTTTTCAGCTCCGTCAGCACCAGCTTGGCCACGGCCTTGAGCGTGTCGAACACGCCAACGCCCGTGGGCGCCACCGCCTGGTACTCGGGGATGTTGCGCTGGTTGAGCGTCTTGCGCATCTCCTCGACCGTCACCGCGTTGGGCAGGTCCCGCTTGTTGTACTGGATGACGTAGGGGATCTTGTTCAGATCGTAGCCCTGCTCGGCGAGGTTGACGCGGAGGTTCTCCAACGACTCCATGTTGGCCTCCATGCGCTCGACCTGGCTGTCGGCCACGAACACCACGCCGTCCACCCCCTTGAGGATGAGCTTGCGGCTGGCGTCGTAGAAGACCTGTCCCGGCACCGTGTACAGGTGGAAGCGCGTCTTGAAGCCGCGGATCTCACCCAGCGACAGCGGGAGGAAGTCGAAGAAGAGCGTGCGGTCCGTCTCGGTCGAGAGCGAGATGAGCTTGCCCTTCGTCTCCGCGGCGGTCTTGTTGTAGATGTACTGCAGGTTCGTCGTCTTCCCGCACAACCCGGGACCGTAGTAGACGATCTTGCAGTTGATTTCGCGAGACGAGTAGTTGATGAAGGACATGGCTTCCCGGGTTACTCGCTGAAGAGGTTGTCGATATCGTCGTCGGAAATCTCGGCGAACGGCGAGCCGACCCCGGGACCGTCAGTCTTCTTCACCAGAGTTTCGAAGATCTTGGTCAGCTCGTCACTGGCCTTCTTGATGCGCAGGCGCACCAGGCCGAGGCTGGTCCGGTTGTCGAAGATGACAACGAGCACCACCCGGCTCCCGACGATGGTCATGTAGAGCGAGTCCTTCGCCCCCTCGTGGAACTGATGGGGGAACTCGTTCTCTCCGATCAACTTCGCCAGGCCGCCCATCGCCGCCACGTTACCGGCCGTCAGTGACGCCAGCGAGGTGGTATCGATGTTCTGCGTCTGACCCGCGGAGGAGATGAGCTGCCCGTTCTTGTCGACGAGGAACACCACCTTCGCGTTCGCGTCCTTGGTCAGCCGGTCGCAAACTGCGTTGATCTTGGTGAACTCCTCTTCATACATCACCAATTGCGTGCCCATGGGCGTTTACGCTCCTAAGCGTCTCGCTCGACCTTGACTCCCGCGGCCCCCGAAGGTTTCCGGAATGAATTTCGGAGGTTAGGTGCGGCGCTCCCGACCGGGGGAGCTTTAGCAAAGCCCTTTCAACCCGGCAAGAAGCCACCTCTTTCCGTGGAAGCCCGTGCTCCCGGGGCTGGCATGCAGGCACATGCCCACAGAGGCCGCCTGCCCAGCGCCTGGGGTAGGGGTGCCCGGGCCGAGCCGGGGAGCGCGTCGTGCATGAAGGGGTGCCGGGGAAAATCGGGCGCTTCCTGTTTCGAGGGGACCTGTCGAGTCTTCACTATACTCTGGCCGTGCCGTTCCTTCCGCGCCCCTTTTTTTCCATTCTCCTACTTGTGCTCACCCTGGGGGGGCCGATCACCGCCAGGGCCGAGGGAGCGTCCGTGGAGCGCGCCACGGTGCGACTGCGGTACGGGTTGACCTTCCGGGAGGGCGCCCAGGAGGCCGGGCCGGCGGTGTCCTATGGGGGCATGACGCCCAACGACGTGGCGCTGTGGGCCGCGGTGTTCGGCGAGGGCTGGTGGGGGGCGTGGGCCAGCGTGCAGCGCGAGGGCTTCAGCCTCTCGAAGGAGACGCGGCTCATCACCGGAGGGGGACTGCTGCGGGCCTCGGTGGGCCCGGCGGCGCGTGTCTCGCTGGGGCCGGTGCGCGCCGAGGTGAGCGCCGGCTACGGCTTCGCGCAGCTGCCCACCTTCGCCAGCGCCGAGGGAGGAGCACGGCTCGTGGCTTCGGCGCGCCACGCCGCGCTGGTGGGGGCTCGCGTCCTCGTGCCGCTGCCCTGGCGCCTGCGCGCGGAGGTGCGTGGCGAGGTGCCCGTGGCCCTCGGGGCCTCGTCGACGGGCTTCGCGGCCGGTGGCGCGCTGCTCGTGCCGGTGATGCGGCGGGGCGAGTGGGGTGGGGCGCTGGTGCTGGACTACCAGTACGTGCGTGACGAGCTGACGACGGCGGACGGGTTGAAGTCCTCGCAGGTCCTCAGCCGCGCGGGGCTGGCGTTCGAGCTGACCCATGGGGGTGGGGAGGCCTCGCGGCCGCGGCTGGGGGAGCTCGTGCTCGCGGTGGTGGAAGAGGGGTCGGGGAAGGCACTGCCCGGTGCCCGCGTGGTGCTGACCGTGGGCGGCGTGGGGCAGGCGCCGCGCGTGCTCGGCGCGGACGGGCGGTTGACGGGGGTGGAGCTGCCGCCGGGTGAGGTGCTCGTTCGCGTCGACGTGGAGGGCTATCTGCCCCTGGAGGCTCGCACCACGGTGACGGCCGGTGGCCGCTCGGAGCTGGTGCTGCGGACGAATCCGCTGCCGCGCGTGGGCACCCTGGAGGTGTTCGTGGTGGATGGGCGCAACGGGACGCCCCTGCCGGGCGCGCTCGTCACCGTGGGTGGTACCGAGGTCACCACCAACGAGATGGGATTGGCCCTCCTGAAGGAGCTTCCACCGGGTCCACTGGAAGTGAAGGTGTCGGCCCCGGACTTCCGCGCCGAGCAGGAGGCCGTGGTCATCGCCGCGGGCATCGTGTCGCAACTGTCCGTGTCACTGACCCATGGGCGCCAGGGAGCGCTCGCTACCTTGTCCGGTCAGGTACGCAGCGTCCGTGGGGGGAAGCCGCTCCAGGCCCGGCTCTTCATCCCGGAGGCGAAGCTCCGCCGCCGCACGGACGCCAGGGGGACTTTCCAGGTCCAGCTCAAGCAAGGTAGGTATCGTCTCGTCTTCTCGGCTCCCGGCCACCTGTCTCAAACGAAGGTCATCACCGTGGGCGACGGCGAGCAGGCCATCTTCAACGTCGATCTCTTTCCCAAGACCCGGTGAGCTCCTTCCGCCTTCCCCTCGTCTCCGCGCTGTGCCTGCTGCTCGCCGCCGCGTGTGGAGAGGAGGAGGCGTTGCCTCCCGCGCCCCCGCCGGTGGCGCCCGCTCCCGCGACGGCGGAGGTGGACGCGGGCGTGGCCGAGCTCGCGCGGCTCGCGTCGATGTCGGGCGAGGTGCGGCTCGAGCGCGGAGGGAAGCAGGCACCCGCGAGCCAGGGGCCCCTGCTGCGCGGTGACGCGGTGGAGACGGGTGATGGCGCGAGCGCCACGGTGCTTTTCGCCGACGGGCGCACGGTGGAGGTGGGGGCGCAGGCGCGCTTCATCCTCGACGAGGACTCGACCGGCGTGGTGGTGATGGTGTCGCGCGGCCTCGTCCTGTCGCGGGTCCCGGCGGTTGCGGTGGGTCGGAAGGCGGGTCCGCGGGTCCAGCTCACCCTCCTCACGCCCTTCGGCCTCACCCGCCAGGGCGCGGAGGAGAGCGAGGTGCGGTTGGACGTGGGCCAGGACGAGAGCCACGTGGAAGTGCGCCTGGGCTCCGTGGAGGTGGTGGCGAAGAACGGGCAGACGGTGCGGGCCGCCCAGGGGCAGGAAGTCTCGGTGAAGGCCGAGAGCGTGACGACGCGGGTGCTGGAGCTGGCGCCCGTGCGGGTGACGGTGCACGCCGGGACGGGCCGCGCGGAGTGGCGCCAGAAGGGCCAGGCCCGGTGGCGCGGGGTGGACCGGAAGGGCGAGGTGCTCGGGGCCGGTGACAGTGTGCGCGCGCGTCAGGGCACGGCGCTGCTGAACCTGGAGGGCTCGGAGTCCACGCTCGCGCTGGGCCAGGGCGGCGAGCTGGTGGTGGAGGGCGTGGCCCGCTCCGGCGCGACGGACGAGGCGCGGTTGGACCTGCTCAAGGGCGAGCTGGGGCTGACGCTGGCTCCGGGCCATGTCAGCCGCGTGGTGTTGCCGGGGCTCCTGCTGGAGAGCAGCGGGGCCGCCCGGCTCGACGTGCGGCGCACCGGGGATGGCTTCACCGTGGACTCGCGCGCGGGTGACGTGACGCTGGTGCGTGGCGAGGCCCGGGCGCCCCTGCGCGCGGGCGAGCGCGCCACCGTGAAGGGCGAGGCCGCCGCGCGGGTCGAGTCGCTGGCGCGGGCACCGGTCGTGCTGGCCTCGCGCGAGGGCCAGCAGGTGTTCCACCGGCGCCTGTCGGAGGTGGCCCTCACGTGGGAGGAGGAGGGCGAGGTCCAGGTGGAGGTGGCCTCGGATTCCGACTTCAAGCGGCTGGTGCTGTCGGGCGTGGCCCGCCGCGGCTTCGTCAACGTGACGGCTCCCGCGAAGGGCTCGCTGTACTGGAAGGTGCGGCGGCCGGACGGCTCGGAGCTGACCCACGGCCAGGCGTCCTTCGGGCCGGAGCGCTCTCCCAAGGGCGAGCTGGGCCGGCTGCGCAACCGGGTGCCCGAGGGGCCGGAGAAGACGACCATCTTCTTCCAGGACAAGCCCCCGGCCATCACCTTCACCTGTCAGGCGGAGGCGGGCGCGGCCTCCTACAAGGTCTCGGTGTACCGGAGCGGAGCGCTCGGGCAGCCCGTGGCGGAGCGCTCCGCCACCTCGCCGCAGGTGCCGCTCGACGCGGGCCTGCTGAAGGAGGGCAGCTTCCTCTGGTCCATCACCCCGCTGGGCCCCCAGGGGCAGCCGCTGCGCGGCGGGCGGATGAACAAGCTGGAGCTCGTGTTCGACAACTCGGTGCCCACGCTCATCGTCAGCGCGCCTCGCGAGGGGCAGCGCGCGGGGGCTCGTGTCCGCGTGACGGGAGTGGCACCGGTGGATGCACGACTCTCCGTGAACGGCAAGCCCCTGGCACTCGACTCGAAACACCGGTTCGATACCTGGGTGGCGTCGGCGGGACAGCCTCCCGTTGTCGTATTCAAGATGTCTCGCCCTGGTGCACCGGACGTATATACGGTGCGCACGCTGAAGTGAGGCCCTGAGATGACGACCCCTCGCGCCCGGACGGAACCTGCAGGGAACGCCGACGCGCTCCGGCCCTATGGCCAGTACGTGCTGGTGCGCAAGCTGGCCGAGGGCGGCATGGCGGAGATCTTCCTCGCCAAGCGGCTCGGGGCGGACGGCTTCGAGCGCAATGTCGTCATCAAGCGGATGCTGGCCCACCTGTCGGGCCTGCCGGACTTCGTGGAGATGTTCCGCGACGAGGCCCGGCTGGCGGCGAAGCTGGTGCACCCCAACGTGGTGCAGATCCACGAGCTGGGCTTCACCGAGGGCTGCTACTTCATCTGCATGGAGTACCTGCCGGGGGAGGACTTCTCCACCACGGTGCGCACGGCGAGCTTCCGGGGCGAGTACGTGCCGGTGCCGCTGGTGCTGCGCGTGCTCGCGGACGCGGCGCGCGGCCTGCACTACGCGCACGACTTCACCGACGAGTCGGGCCGGCCGCTGAACATCGTCCACCGCGACATCTCGCCCTCCAACCTGTACGTGACGTACGAGGGCCAGGTGAAGGTGTTGGACTTCGGCATCGCCAAGGCCGAGTCGCGCCTGGCCCACACGCGCACCGGAGTGGTGAAGGGCAAGTACGTCTACATGGCGCCGGAGCAGGCCCGGGGCGAGGAGGTGGATCGGCGCGCGGATGTCTTCTCCCTGGGCGTGTGCCTCTACGAGGCGCTCACCCACGTGCGGCCCTTCGCCCGGGACAATGATCTGGCGGTGCTCAACGCCCTGCTGTCGGGCGACTTCCAGCCGCCGAGCGCGCTGCGCTCCGACCTGTCTCCGGCGCTGGAGGCGGTGGTGCTCAAGGCGATGGCGTTCGACCGCGCGCGGCGCTACGCCACCGCCGCGGAGCTCGCGGACGACCTGGAGGGCATCCTGGCGCTGGAGTCCCAGTCGCCCACCAACGCGCACCTCGCCACGTACCTGCGCGGCAGCTTCGGCGAGCAGCGCTATACGGAGAAGACGCGCATCCCCACGCTCACGACGCTGGGGCAGGCCGGGCACTCCATTCCGGAGGTGGTCCCCGCGGAGAGCTCATTCTTCCGCCCCATGGACACGCCCACCGCGCACGCGGAGGCGAGGACGAGCGCCGTTCCCGTCCAGCCCGTGACTGGCACCCGCACGGTGGTGATGGCTCCGCGCCGGCGGGGGCTGCTCGTCGCGGCCGTGGCGGGCGGTCTGTTGCTGGCGGGTGTGGCCTTCGTGGTGGGGCGCAATGTCGGGAATGCTCCGTCCGCCCCGGTGGCTCCGCCGCCGCCGGCTTCCGTGATTCCGGTGGCTCCGCCGCCCTCGACTCCCGCTCCAGAGGCCTCCGGGGTTCCGGCCGCCCAGCTCCAACCGCCCTTCCAGGCAGTCCCCGAATCCGAGGCCGCGGGGGCACGGCCCCCGGACGAGGCGGAGCCGCGGCCCCAGGTGAAGGAGAAGACGTCCACGCGCTCGCCGAAGACGCGCGTGTCCCTGGAGGCCGCGGACGTCCAGCGCGTGGTGTTGCGCAACCGGGCGCGCATCATGGCGTGCTTCGAGCAGTACAAGCGGGACTTGCCCGCGGACGAGGGGGATGTGCAGGTGCGCTTCACCATCTACTCGTCGGGCAAGGCGGACGCGGCCACCCAGGGCGCGCTGGCGACACGGCCCGTGGGCAAGTGCCTGGAGAAGCAGGTGGAGCGCCTGCGCTTCCCCGCGCACCGGGACAAGGAAGTGACGGTGGTGCTGCCCTTCGGCTACCGCGTCACGCGGTAGCCGGGGGCCTCACAGCTCGCGCCGGGCGCTGAGCGCCTTGGCCAGCGTGGCCTGGTCGGCGTACTCGAGATCTCCACCCATGGGCAGGCCCTGGGCGATGCGGCTCACGCGGATGCCCATCGGCTTGAGCAACCGGGTGAGGTAGAGCGCGGTGGCCTCGCCCTCCACGTCCGGGTTGGTGGCGAGGATGATCTCCTCGACGTGCCCGTCTCCGAGCCGCGTGAGGAGCTCCTTGATGCGCAGCTGCTCGGGGCCCACGCCATCCAGGGGCGAGAGCACACCGTGCAGCACGTGGTAGCGGCCCTTGAACTCCCGGGTGCGCTCCAGCGCCATCAGGTCCGCGAACGTCTCCACCACGCACAGGACGCGCTCGTCGCGCTTGTTGTCCCGGCAGAAGCCGCACAGCTCCGAGTCGGTGAGGGAGAAGCACCGGGCACACAGGTGCACCTTCTCCTTCACCTCGCGGATGGCCTGCGACAGCTCCTGGGCGTACTCACCTGGAGCGCGGAGGATGTGGAACGCCAGCCGCTGAGCGGTCTTCTCCCCGATACCGGGCAGCTTCGCGAGCTGGGCGACCAGGCGGTTGAGAGGATCAGGAGTCATCCGGTATCAAGTAATGCCGGGGATCTTCACGCCGCCGGAGATCTTGCCGAGCTCGCGCTGCATCTTCTCACGGCTGCTCGCCAGGGCAGCGTTGACGCCGGCGGTGACGAGGTCCTCGAGCATGCCCAGGTCATTGGGGTCGACGAGCGACTTGTCGATCTTGATGCTCTTGATCTCCTGCACGCAGTTGGCGACCACGGTGACGCGGCCGTCACCGGCCTTGGCCTCGACGGTCTCTTCGGCCAGCTCCTTCTTGCGCTGCTCGATCTTCTCCGTGAGCTTGTTGGCCTGACGAATGAAGTAGTTCAGGTCGATGCCGGGCATGAGCTTCCTCGTATGGCGTGCGAGCGGGCATCGGGGACCGCTCGGGATGGTGCGAAGGGCGCACCCTAGCGTCGTGCGCGTCCGTTGTCAGGCGCTGTCGTCGGGAGTGTCGCTCGCCGGGGCGGCGGCCGGGCGCACGGGCTGGTCGTACACCTGGATGTGCTCGATTTCTCCCCCCAGGAACTTGAGCGCGGCCCGGATGGCGGGGTGTCCCCGGACACGGCCCTCGGTGCTCTTCTCGTAGGCGGTGCGCTCCTGGGCGTCCTGCTCGGCGATGCTGATGAGGCCCGCGCCCGCGTCGGGGCCCGCGGCCTTGTCCGCCTCGGAGACATCCTGCACCACGAGCTTCGTCGGGCGGCCGAAGTGCTCGGAGAGGGCCTTCTCGACGGTGGCGCGCCCGTTGCCGGAGACCGTGGTCTTGTGGAAGCCGTCCTTGGGCGTGTAGCCGACCGCCACCTCGCCCTCTCGAATCCACAAAAGGCGGCCACACGCGAGCGACTTGGCGTGCCGGCCGGAGGCGTTGCGCACGGTGTCCACCGCCGCGCGCCACCGGTCCTGGAGGGGACGCCGGGGGTTGTCGCGGCCCGAAGCGGCCATGGGGGCCGCGGCGCGCGAGGCGTGGTGGACGTCGAAGGGCCGGACGGACTCGGCTTCTGGTTCCGGCTCGGCGGCAGGGACGGGCGGCACGTCGGGCAGGCACTCGCCCGAGGCACAGCCATCGGCCGGGCCCTCCTCGGGGAAGAGGCGCTCGTCCTCGACGGGAGGTGTCTCCTGTGGAGGCAGGCGCACGTTCGTCACGCGCACCACGGGCTGCGAGGGCACGGGCGCTCGGGCCTCTATCTCCGGGCGGGGTGATGGGGCGGAGGCCGTCCTGGGGGACAGCATGCCATTGGGGGCCTGGGCGCGAACCGGAGCGGGCTGGGGGCCACCAGGAGATGGAGCTCGAGCGGCCTCCCACGGACGCGACGGGGCCGGAGCCGCCGCGGAAGATACGGCGGGCTCGGGCGCGCGAGGCGCCGGGGTGGGGCGGGGCGGCTCTGGGGGACGCTCAGTGGGCGCGAAAGTTGGCGGGACCGGAGCGACCTCCGGGCGCTCCGGCAGCCACCTTGCGAGCGTCATCGGACCCGAGCCCCGAGGCGAGGCGGTCCACCCGGGCGATGAGCTCCGGGATGGAGCCGACCGGCGAGAGCTGGATGGCCTTGAGCAGCGCCATCTCCAGCGCGAGCCGGGGCTGGGGGGCTCGAGACACCTCCCACACGCAGCCGTGCACGATGTCGAAGAGGCGGGAGATCTGCGCCGGATCCGCGTCCTTGGCGAGCGTGGTGAGCGCGGTGCGCTCGGACTCGGCGAGCTCGGGAGGGGCCTCGCCCAGCGTCTTGGCCACGAAGAGGTGGCGCAACTGCAGCGCGAGCTCCTCCGTCAGCCGCTTGAGGTCGGTGCCGCGGTTGAAGACCTCCTCCACGCGCTCCAGCACGCGCTTGGCGTCCTTGCGCACGAGCGCCTCGGCGAAGTCCTGCACCACCGTGCGGTCGATGGCGCCCAGCGCGTCGGCCACGTCCTCGTCCCTGGGCTCGGGGCCGCAGGCGGAGAAGATCTGGTCGAGGAGGCTGAGCGCATCGCGCATGCCGCCCTCGGACTGGCGCACCACCATGGAGAGCGCCCGCTCCGAGATGGCCACCTTCTCCTGCTCGCAGATGTACTTCAGCCGGTCGAGCATCACCTTGGCGGAGATGCGCCGGAAGTTGTGACGCTGGCAACGCGAGAGGATGGTGTCCGGGAGCTTGTGCGCCTCGGTGGTCGCGAAGATGAACTTCACGTGTCCGGGCGGCTCCTCCAGCGTCTTCAGGAGCGCGTTGAACGCCGCTCCCGAGAGCATGTGGACCTCGTCGATGATGTAGATCTTGTGCCTGTCGCGCTGCGGCAGGTACTTGGCGTTCTCGCGGATCTCCCGGACGTTCTCCACGCCGTTGTTGGAGGCACCGTCGATCTCCGCCACGTCCACGGACGTCCCGGCGGCGATCTCCGTGCAGGCCTGGCACTTGCCACAGGGCTCGGGGGTAGGGCCCTTCTCGCAGTTGAGCGCCTTGGCGAGCAGGCGGGCGGCGGTCGTCTTGCCCACGCCTCGTGGGCCGCAGAACAGGTAGGCGTGCGCCACCCGGTTCATCTTGATGGCGTTGGCGACCGTCCGGACCACGTGCTCCTGGCCGGTCATGTCGTCGAAGGTCTGCGGGCGCCATTTACGGGCGAGGACGAGGTAGCTCATGGGGGGCGGCAATCTAAACACGGAGAACACCCGGGCGCACGATTTCCATGCACCGCTGCTCTACTTTTCGGGTCATCTCCGGGCGTCCAGGAATGGGACCCACGGAGTCGGATGCTTCACTCCAGGTCCGAGGCCCTCCGGGTGCACACCGGCCGAGCCCAGGGCGGGCGGACTCGCGCTCCACGGCTTGCGCTTCCTGGAGAGGACGGGGAGAGTCGCGAGCCCACTCCGATGACCGCTCCCGCGCCCGTCACCGCTCCTCCGCCTCCCCTCGTGCCCACCCCGGATGCGCCTCCCTCCGCGGTGCGCCGGAGGTGGCCGCTCATGCTGCTGCTGGGCACGGTAGGGCTGCTGCCCGCCGTCATCGCGGTGGCGCAGCTCGGGCGCATCCACCCGGACGAAGTGTACCAGTTGCTCGAGCCGGCCTGGCACCGCGCGCACGGCTACGGGGTGCTGGCCTGGGAGTGGAGGGTAGGCCTGCGCAACTGGGCCGCGCCCGGACTGGCCGCGTGGCTGTTACGGCTGGCGGACGCGCTGGGCCTCACGCACCCGGTGGCATACCGGGCGCTGCTCGCCGTGCCCCAGGTGGCCCTGCACGGGTGGATGTCGTGGGCCGTGTACCGCTTCGCCGAGCGCCGGGCCGGACACGCGGGTGGCCTCTTCTCGCTCCTCGTGGTGGGACTCTACGGGCCGGTGCTCGTCTTCGCGGGCCGGACGCTCGGCGAGTCCCTCTCCACCGCCTTCCTGGTGGTGGCCATGGAGGCACTCGACCGCGATGAGCGTCCGGTGCGCGCGGGCCTGGTGGGCGGCCTGGCGCTGGGACTCTCCGTGGTGGCGCGCTACGGCTCGGCGGTGATGGTGCTGGCGGCGCTCGTCTGGCTGGTGGCGGCGAGGCGCTGGCGGGTGCTCGCCTTCACCTGCCTCTCGGGGCTGGGCGTCGCACTGGGACTGGGTGCGCTCGACTGGGCGACCTGGGGCAAGCCCTTCCACTCCTTCTTCGCCTACGTGGACTTCAACGTCCTCTCCGGGCAGGCCGCGAGGCAGTTCGGCGCCTCACCCCCGGGCTTCTACCTGCATCCCTTCGTCACCGGGTTGCCCGTCTGGATGTGGGCCGTGGCTCCCCTGGGGTTGCTCGCGCTCCGCCAGCGGCTCGCCGTGTCGCTCCCGCTCTTCTGCGCCGGGGTGTACCTCGTCGCCATCACCGCCACCGCCCACAAGGAGGAGCGCTTCCTCTACCCGGGGCTGGTGCTCGTCGCGGTGGCCGCCGCTCCGTCCCTGGCGGCTTTCATCCTCGGTCAGACGGACGCCCGCTCGAGGTGGGGGCTGGGAACGGTGGCCCTGCTCGCCACGCTGGTGCCCGCGCACTTCTACCCGCCGATGGACCTGCGCGGGGACCAGTTCCGCGCCATCGTCTCGGCCACCCGGGACGACAACGCCCGCGGACTGCTCATCGTCAACGAGGGCCTGTGGGGCTCCGGGGGCTACTTCTACATCGGCAAGAACATCCCCTGGGGCACGTGTGACCACCCCTCGGATGCGAACTTCCAGGCGGCCATGCAGGACAGGCGCATCAACCGCGCCGTCACCTTCGAGGGCCGGGCCGTACCCGAGCTCCAGGCGGCCGGCTTCCGGGTGGTGGAGCAGGTGGGCCGGGAGACGGTGCTCGCGCGCGACTGAGCGGGCAAAAAAAGAAGGAGCCGGGTCTTCCTTTCAGAAGACCCGGCTCCTTCACAAGAACGGCCGGGACACACGCGGAGGTGCGCTACCGTTGCTTCCTTCCGGACCTGGCGGGGTTCACGTCCCCACGTTGTCCCGACCACAAGCTCTTCAAAATCTACAACAAGTACGGAGAGGGTGGGATTCGAACCCACGATACCCTTTCAGATATACACGCGTTCCAGGCGTGCGCCTTCAACCGCTCGGCCACCTCTCCATGAGACACTCTGCGGAGAGCGTAGGATTCGAACCTACGATACCGTTCCCGGTATGCCTGATTTCGAGTCAGGTGCCTTCGACCACTCGGCCAGCTCTCCAATATTCACTTTTCGCGTTTCTTCTCGCGCAGGCGCTCGAAGAATTCCTTCAAAATCTGGCGGCTCTCGTCCGCCAGGACTCCACTCATCACCTGGAGCCGGTGGTTGTGCCGTGGCTCCTCGGCGAGATTGTAGAGCGAGCCGACCGCTCCTGCTTTCGGATCCGAGGTTCCGAACACCAGGCGCGTCACACGGGACTGGACCAGGGCTCCGGCGCACATGGCGCACGGCTCCAGCGTCACATACAGGGTGACACCCGTGAGCCGCCACGCTCCCAGCGCCTTGGCCGCTGCGTCCAGCGCGAAGATTTCGGCGTGAGCCAGAGGGTTCCGGTCGATCTCCCGACGATTGAAGCCGATGCCGATGACCTTGCCATCGTGTACGGCGACAGCACCGACGGGAACTTCCCCGAGCCCGGCAGCTTCCCGCGCGAGCGCGAGGGCCTGCTGCATGAAAGCTTCGTCCAGACTCATGGGGAAATGGGAAGAGGGGAAAGGTTGGCGCTCCCTGGAGGATTCGAACCTCCGGCCTTCGGATTCGTAGTCCGACGCTCTATCCAGCTGAGCTAAGGGAGCTTGCCGTTTCCTTCTACCGCTCTACCACAATCGCGAACTCTGTACCACAACCACTTTCGCGCTACCACAACCAAGATGAGTGGCGGAGAGAGAGGGATTCGAACCCTCGATACCCTTTCGAGTATGCAGGTTTAGCAAACCTGTGCCTTCAGCCTCTCGGCCATCTCTCCACTGCCTTTACTGTCAAAGAACCGCGTACAGCAAGAACAAAAACGGAGGAGGTAGGATTCGAACCTACGGGAGGCTTTCGCCACCTGCGGTTTTCAAGACCGCTGCCTTCAGCCGCTCGGCCACTCCTCCAGCTGCTTGGAGCCGCGCGGGCCACCGAACTGCGTGGGCCGCCCTTCTACATCATCCGGGGCCCATTGCAACAACGTTGTGGGGCCCCGGAATCTGACAGCGGGAGGATGACTACATGGGACGGAGTTCCTTGATCCCCCCCATGTACGGCACCAACACCTCCGGGATGACCACGCTTCCGTCCTCGCGCTGGTAGTTCTCCAGGATGGCGATGGTCGTCCGCCCCACGGCCAGGCCGCTGCCATTGAGCGTGTGGAGGAGCTGGGGCTTGTCCCCCTTCTGGGCCCGGTAGCGGATCTTCGCCCGGCGCGCCTGGAAGTCACCGCAGTCCGAGCAGGACGAAATCTCCCGGAACGCTCCCTGGCCGGGCAGCCAGACCTCGATGTCGTACGTCTTCCGGGAGGCGAAGCCCATGTCCCCGGTGCACAGCAGCATCACCCGGTGGTGCAGGCCGAGGCGCCGGAGGATGTCGCACGCGTCGTCCGTCATCTTCTCCAGCTCGTCGAGGCTGGTGTCCGGCGTGGCGAACTTCACCATCTCCACCTTGTGGAACTGGTGCTGGCGGATGAGGCCGCGGGTGTCCCGGCCCGCCGAGCCCGCCTCGGCGCGGAAGCAGGGGCTGAAGGCGCAGTACTTCAGGGGCAGCGCCTCACCCTCCAGGATCTCGTCCGCGTGGTAGTTGGTGACGGGCACCTCGGAGGTGGGGATGAGGAAGCGCTCGGGCTCACCCACCGTCTTGAAGGCGTCCTCCTCGAACTTGGGCAGCTGGCCGGTGCCCATCATCGTCTCGCGCAGCACCAGGTACGGGGGCAGCATCTCGACGTACCCCTTGGAGGTGTGCACGTCGATCATGAAGCTCACCAGGGCCCGCTCCAGCCGGGCGAGCGCTCCCTTGTAGAAGGCGAACCGGGAGCCGGACACCTTGGCGGCCCGCTCGAAGTCCAGCATCCCCAGCTTCTCGCCCAGCTCGAAGTGCTGCTTGGGCGTGAAGGGCAGGTTGGGCTTCTCGCCCCAGATGCGGACCTGGACGTTCTCCTCGGCGCTGGAGCCCGTGGGCACCGACTCGTGAGGGACGTTGGGGATGAGGAGCAGGATGCGGCTGAGCTCCTCCTCCACTTCCTTGAGGCGCGCCTCCTTCTCCTTGATGGCCTGGGAGACGGAGCGCATCTCCCCGCGCAGCGCCTCGAGGGCGGCGGGGTCCTCCTTGGCCTTGCGCTTCATCTCCTCGTTGGCGGAGTTGCGGCGCGCGGCGAGCGACTCCATCGCCACGTAGAGGTCTCGCCGCTCCGACACGAGGTTCTTGAAGGGGCCGAGGTCCAGGCTGCCGCCCCGGGACTGCAACCGGGCGACCACCGCATCGAAGTTCTGCGCGACGTTCTTGAGATCCAGCATGGCGGGGCGGGTTGTAGTCACCCCGCGCGGGCCGGGCAAGGCATGTCGCACCCGGGCGCCCGGAAACGGACGCCCGGGTGGGGCGAGTGACTACTCGAGGAAGCTGATCTCGTCCTCGATTTCCTTGCGGTTCTCGGCCTCGGGCTTGCGCGTCAGGTACTCCTGGAAGGCCTTGACGGCCTCCTTCTTCTTGCCCTTCTCCTTGTAGGCGTAGCCCAGGTCATGCCAGGCCTCGCCGTTGTCCGGCGTGGCGGCGGTGGCCTTGGTGAGCCACTCGATGGCCTTGGAGTACTGGTTCAGCTCGCTCCAGGCGCGGCCCAGCTTGTAGTAGGCGCTGATGAGGTTCGGGTCCACCTTGAGGGCCTGCTCGTAGGCGCGGGTGGCCTCCCGCCAGCGCGTGGCGTTGAAGTGCGCGTCGCCGATGGAGGCGTACACCCGGGTGAGCTTGGGGTCCGTCTTGAGCGCCGTCTGGAAGGCGGCGATGGCCGGGTCGAACTCGCCGCGCTCCAGGTGGGCCTGCCCGATGGCCTCGTGGGCGTTGGCCATCTTCGGGTCGAGCGCCACGGCCTGCTTCCACTGATCGATGGCGTCCAGCGGCTGCTTGGCGTCCCGGAAGAGGGTGCCGTAGACGAAGCGGTACTCGGCGCGCTTGGGGGCGGGGGCGCGCTCCACGGCGATCCTCATGTTCTCGAGCGCCTGGGTGTACTCGCCCGCCTTCGCCCTGACCTGGGCCATGTAGTAGTTGGTCTCGGGGTTGGAGGGCTCTCCCTTGAGGGCCAGCAGCAGGTTGGCCTCGGCCTCCTTGAGGTTGCCCTTGGCCAGCTGCACCGCTCCCAGGGTCATGGGGATGGCCACCGAGCGCGGCTCCTCCTTCTTGGCCTGCTCCAGCTCGGCGATGGCCTCGTCCAGCTGGCCCTGGCGCCACATCACGGTGCCGCGCTGCAGGCGGCCGTCCTTGAGCGTGTGCGAGTCCAGCTCCAGGGCGGTGTCGACCTCCTTGCGCGCCTTCTCCAGGTCTCCGGAGAGCAGCGCCAGGCGGGACAGGCCCAGGTGGGCGTCGGCCAGGTTGGGATCCAGCCCGACGGCGCGATCGAACTCCTCCTGGGCCAGGGGGACGTTGCCCTCGGCGAGCGCCAGCTCACCCAGGCCGGTGCGCACGCCGGCGTTCTCGGGCGCCTTGGCGGCGGCCAGCTCGAACTGCTCGCGCGCCTGGGGGTTGCGGCGCAGGCGCAGGTGGAGCCGCCCGAGGTACACGTAGGCGTCCACGAGCTCGGCGTCGGCCTTGATGGCGCGCTTGTAGTGCTCCTCGGCGCTGGTGTTGCTGTCGCGCGCCTCGTCGATGCGGCCGTAGAGGTACTCGATGCGCGCGTTGCCCGGGAAGCGCTTGCTGGTCTGCTCCACCGCCTTGAGCGCGTCCTCCATCTTGCCGAGCGTCACCAGGGTGGTGATGTACCCGTCCGCGTACTCGATGTTCTCCGGCTCGGCCTTGATCAGCGCCTCGTAGAAGGGGAGGACCTCGTTGAACTGGCGCTGGGCGTGCAGCACGCGCGCCAGGTAGTTCTTGATCATGAAGGAGTCGGGGTCCTTCTCCAGCGACGCGCGCAGCTCCTGCTCGGCCTCCTTGAGCTTGAAGAGCTGGAAGAGCGCGATGCCCTTGAGGGTGCGGGCGCGGGCCAGCTCCGCCGGGCCCATCTGCGGCTGGGCCTTCTCGTCCAGCGCGCGCTCGGCGGCCTCGAGTCCCTTCTGGGCGTCCTTGCGCAGCAGCAGCTCCACCGCGGCCAGCTCCACCGAGGAGATGATGTGGGTGGCGTCCGCCTTGAGCGCGGCCTCGTAGGCCTTGGCTGCCTCGTCCGCCTTGTTGGAGGCCTGGTAGAGGTTGCCCAGGGCGTGGTGGGCCTTGGCCGAGTCGGGGCTCTTGCCCAGCACCTGGGTGAGCGTCGAGATGGCCGTGTCACGCTCCTTCTTGGCGGCGTAGGCCTCGGCGAGCAGGAAGGACAGCTCGGTGTCACCCTGGTTGGTGTCGCGGCTCAGGGCGTCGCGCAGCTGCTGGATGGCCTTGTCCGGCTCGCGCGCGGTGAGGGCGCGGCCGGCGAGGTACTTGATGTACTCGACGTTCTTCTCGCCCAGCAGCTCGAGGCTCCCGGCCTCCTCCTCGGAGCGGCAGCGCACGAAATCGGCGCTCTCGGCGGCCGAGTAGCGGCGCTGCAAATAGAAGACGGACTGGCACCAGAGGGCACGCACCTCGGGGTACTCGTTGCCGGCCAGCACCTTCGAGCTCAGGGCATAGGCCTGCTTGTAGCTCTGGAAGGTGTCCTGGAGCAGCGCCTTCTGCGCGGCCTGCACGTCCGCGTGGCCCGGGGAGCCGGGCTTCACCTGGGCGGGGAAGAACTTCTTCATCCCGAAGACGCCGTAGCGCGTGGCGCCAAAGCCCAGGCCCACGCCGACCACCGCCATCGCCGCGGCGGCGCCGATGACCAGCGGCAGGCGCTTCTTGATCTTTCCGACGATGATCTCGAAGCGCGAGGTGCTGTCCACCACGGACACCGAGGCCATGCGGCCACCGTAGAGCTGCTGCACCCGCTCCATGCTGGCAGCGGAAGCGGCGGACACGTTGGCCTTCGAACCCGGCTCCGCGGCGGGCATCGCGGGCGCCGCGGCGGGAGCGGGCGGAGTGCCAGGCCCCTCCATCAGCTTCTGGATGGCGGTGGCGAAGGTGGCCACCGTGCCGATGGGCGTCCAGGACTCGGAGTCGGTGGAGACGTCCTCGTTGCCGAGGAGCTGGCCGTCCTCGAGCATCTTGACGATGACGCCCTCCTCGAAGGGGCCGAAGACCTTGCCCGAGCGGCGGCGCACGTGGAAGCGGCGCGCGTTGCCCTTGGCGGCCTTGTTGGCTCCGTTGTCCTTGGCGGCGTCGTCGATGAAGCTGAGCATCTCCAGGCCGTCGGCCGTGCCCGGACCGGGCGGGGGCGGCAGCGGCGCGGAGAGATCCGCCTCCAGATCGTCACCCCCGTGGAGGTTGGGCGCGGAGGGATCGAACTCGAGCGCGTCGGGGATGGAGGGCGTGGCACCCGCGGGCGCGCCGAAGTCCACGTCCCCGAAGTCGGCGGAGGGATTCGGCGCCGCGGGCGGGGGCTCCGAGAAGTCGAGGCCGACGTCCACGGTGGAGGGGGCAGCCGGTGGAGCCTCCGAGAAGTCGAGGTTCGTCACGTCGGCCTGCGGAGGAGGCAGGGCGAACGGATCCTCCTCGGCCGCGGCGTACGCAGCCGCCGCGGGAGGAGGAGGCAGGGCGAACGGATCCTCCTCGGGCGCGGCGGGAGGAGGAGGCAGGGCGAACGGATCCTCCTCGGGCGCGGCGGGAGGAGGAGGCAGGGCGAACGGATCCTCCTCGGCCACGGGCACGGCGGCGTACGGATCCCCGTCCTGCTCGGGCGGCAGTCCGAACGCGTCCACCTCGGACGTGTTGCGCGGGGCCGCGGCGAACGGGTCGGCCGCGTCATACCCATCCGCGGAAGGCGCCTCGGGCACGTCGGCGTACGGATACGGCTCATCAGAGGAGGGCGGAGGAGGCAGGGCGATGGCGTCCGAGCCCTGGGGCGCGTTGGCGTACGGGTCCGAGGAGGCGTACGGATCCGCCGAGGCATAGGGATCCGAGGAGGCGTACGGGTCCGCCGGGGCGTAGGGGTCCGCGGAAGCGTACGGATCCGACGAGGCCGGAGGAGGCAGGGCGATGGCGCCCGCCTGGGGGGCGGAGGCGTAGGGGTCCGCGCCGTAGTCGAAGCCGCCCGCGTACGGGTCGCTCGCGCCCGGCAGGGGAATGGCTTCGCTCTGGGGCGCCGTGCTCGCGCTGACGTTGTACGCCAGGTCCGGCGCGTAGCCGGTGGAGGGCGCGCTGGGGCCCGGCAGCGGAACGGCCACGGTTGGCGCCGCGTCGCGGTAGGCCGCGCTCGGCAGGGGCATGGAGACGACGCGCGTGGTCTCCGCCTCCGCGGGCCGCTGGAAGTCATCGTAGGCCGCGTACGGATCCGCGGCGGGCGCGCTGGGGCCCGGCAGCGGAACGGCCGCGGGCGCCGGCGCGGGCGGGCTCACCGCCTCGCCGGGCTTGATGGGGAAGGTTTGCTGGCACCGTGCGCACTTGAGCTTCGCGCCGCCCGGGGGGATCCGCTTGTCATCGATGTTGTAGTTCGTCTGGCAAGACGGGCAGGAGACTTTCATGGGTTTCCTTCAGCGGGGGCCATCGGACGCGAGCGGCCGCACTCCCGCGGCCCGCGAAGGTTATCAGAGGGATTTTCCAGGCGGCAAAGAACGCGACACCCGCATCGGACACCGCCCTGGCGGCCGGGCGGGCGGCCAGGGGAGCGCGTGCCAGCGGACGGGGATTCTACCTCCGTTGCCCCTCCTGGCGGCGAAGGTGGTAGACCCGGGGACGGCATGGAACCCATCGTCATCCTCGGCGCGGGCCTCGCGGGACTGTCCGCCGCCCATTTCCTCCAGCGCCCCTGGCGTCTCATCGAGAAGTCCGAGCGCGTCGGCGGTCTCATCAAGACCGAGGTCCTCGACGGGTGCTACTTCGACCCCACCGGGCACTGGTTGCACCTGAGAGACCCGGAGATCAAGGAACTGGTGAACACCCGCTGGCTACCGGGCCAGCTGGTCACCATCCAACGCAAGGCGGCCATCTTCTCGCGGGGCGTCTTCACGCGCTTCCCGTACCAGGTGAACACGCACGGGCTGCCGGCCGAGGTGGTGGCGGAGAACCTCATCGGCTACGTGGAGGCCATCTACGGGGAGAAGGGCCGGGAGCTGCGCGAGCGCGAGCCGCGCAACTTCACCGAGTTCATCCTGCGCTACATGGGGGAGGGGTTCGCGAAGAACTTCATGGTCCCCTACAACAAGAAGCTCTGGACGGTGGACCCGTCCGAGCTGTCCGCCGCCTGGGTGGGACGCTTCGTTCCCCGGCCCACGCTGAAGGAAGTGGTGGATGGGGCGCTGGGCGTGGGGAGCGATGCGCTGGGCTACAACGCCTCCTTCCTCTATCCGCGCGAGGGCGGCATCGAGAGCCTCGCCCGCGCCATGCTCGCCGGCCTGCGGGGCGGGGAGCTGAGCGTCAACACGGAGCCCACCGCCATCGACTGGAAGGCCCGGCGGGTCACGCTGTCGGACGGGCGCACGCTCGGCTACTCGCTGCTCATCTCCTCCATCTCGCTGCCGGGGCTGGTGCGGCTGCTGGCGAAGGGCGGCTCGGGCGTGCCCGACGCGGTGCTGGCCGCCGCCGGACGCCTGCGTGCCACCACGGTGACGTACGTGTGCGTGGCCGCTCGGGGCAGGAACCGCCAGCCGTGGCATTGGATCTACCTGCCCGAGCCCGAGTTCAAGTCGTACCGCATCGGCGCGCCCTCCGCGGTGTATGCGCCGCTGGCGCCTCCGGACACCGCCACCTTCTCCGTGGAGTACAGCCACCACGGCGAGCTCTCCATGGCCCAGGCGGAGCGGTACGCGGTGGAGGACCTGGTGGGCTCCCAGATGGTGCACTCGGCGGAGGACATCCTCTTCGCCCGGGCGCGGGAGATTCCCCACGCGTATGTCCTTTATGACGAGGCATACGGGCCGGCGAAGACGGAGATCCTCCAGTTCCTGGAGCACGCGGGCATCCTCCCCGCGGGGCGCTACGGACAGTGGGAGTACTCGTCCATGGAGGACGCCATCCTCGCCGGGCGGGCCTGCGCGCGCCGGTTGAACGGCTGACGGAGGGGGGCGGGGCGGAAGTTTGATCGTCGACGGAACGCCGGGGGCGTGCTACGCGGCACGGCTGCCCATGGCCGCGTCCCCGTACCTGTCCATCGTCATCCCCGTCTACAACGAGGCCTCCATCATCGCGACCGCCGCGGCGGAGCTCACCCAGGGGCTCGACGCGCGAGGATGGGACTACGAGGTCATCTTCGCGGAGAACGGCTCGCGCGACGCCACGCCCCGGATTCTCGAGGAGATGTGCGCGAAGAGCCCGCGCCTGCGCTGGTTCCACTCGGAGCGGCCCAACTACGGCACGGCGCTGAAGGCCGGCATCGAGAAGGCGCGGGGCACCTTCGTCTTCTGTGACGAGATCGACCTGTGCGACCTGAGCTTCTATGACTCCGCGCTGCCGCTGCTGGAGAAGGGCGGGGTGGACATGGTGGTGGGCTCGAAGGCCGCGAAGGGGGCGAGTGACCAGCGGCCCCTGGTGCGGCGCGTGGCCACGCGGGTGCACAACGGGTTGCTGCGGGTGGCGCTGGGCTTCCAGGGCACGGACACACACGGGCTGAAGGCCTTCCGGCGCGAGGCGCTGCTGCCGGTGGTGGCCAAGTGCCTGGTGGACATGGACGTGTTCGCCAGCGAGTTCGTCATCCGCGCCTGGCGCGAGGGGCTGCGGGTGGTGGAGATCCCCATCCAGCTCCACGAGAAGCGCCAGCCCTCCATCCACCTCTTCAAGCGCGTGCCCAACGTGCTGAAGAACGTGGGCAAGCTGTTCTACGTCATCCGCATCCGCGGCACCTGAGGAGGCGAAGGTGGCGCGGCGGCTCGCATCCATCTCCGTCGATCTGGACTCGCTGCCGCACTACTGCCGCATCCACGGACTGCCCGAGTCGCTGCTGGACGCGCGGGCGCGGGGGCTCGTCTACACGACGGCGGTGCCCCGGCTGAGGGAGCTGCTGGCGTCGGTGGGGGTGCCGGGGACGTTCTTCGCCATCGGCGAGGACGTGGCGGCGGACGCGGGCGCCGCGGCGGCGCTGCGCTCGGCGCACGAGGCGGGTGTGGAGGTGGCGAGTCACAGCTTCTCGCACGACTACGCGCTGACGCGGCGTGCCCCCGAGAGCATCCGAGAGGACCTGCGGCGCGCGGACGAGGTACTCGAGGCGGCCACGGGCGCGCGGCCCGTGGGCTTCCGTGCGCCGGGCTACACGCTCAACGCGGCCCTGTACGCGGCCACCGTGGAGCGCGGCTACCGCTACGGCTCATCCACGTTCCCCGCGGCCCCGTACTACACGGCGAAGGCGGCGGTGATGGGGGCGCTGGCGTTGCTGAGGAGGCCCTCGCGGGCGGTGCTGGACTCTCCGCGTGTGCTGCTCGCGCCACGCACGCCCTACCGGCCGGACCCGGTGCGCCCCTACTCGCGGGGGGCGGGACCCGTCCTGGAACTGCCCATGGCGGTGACGCCCGGGGTGCGCTTCCCGTTCATCGGCACCTTCGCCATCACGCTGCCACTGCCGGCCATCCGGGCGGCGTACCGCGCGCTCAGGGGAGACACGTTCTTCAACTTCGAGCTGCACGCGGTGGACGTGCTGGACGCGGAGGACGGCATCCCGCCCGAGCTGGTGCGCCAGCAGAGGGATCTGCGGGTGCCGGCCAGGAACAAGCTCGAGCGGCTGAGGACGCTCTTCGGCTGGCTGAAGTCCGACTACGACGTGGTGACGCTGCGAGACGCGGCCGCCCACCTCTCCGTGACCCTGTAATCACAACCCCCCTATCTGCCCAATCACCCCTCTCCCTCTGGGAGAGGGTCGGGGTGAGGGTATGCGACCCCCGGATCGAGCCCGTGGAATCAGGGTACGGGAGCCTGAACCGTCCGCACATGCGTGCGCTCCAGAGCGGCTTGGATCTCCTCACGAAGGTCCGCCGGGGCGAGCTCCAAGGCTCGTTGGAGCCGTGGGAGTGCGTCGGCTGTCCGGCCGCGGGCCAGGAGGAGCTCGCCCATACCCAGGAGTGACTCGGTGTACCCCTGGCGCGGGGGCTTCGACTCCTTCTCCCAGAGGGCCAGAGCACGCTCCAGGTCGCGAGTGGCCTCGTCCCATCGCTCCAGACGCACCAGGGTGCGGCCCAGACTCCCGAGCGACTCCGCCACCAGGAGGTGACCGGGGCCCAACGCCTTCTCCCGGAGGACCCGAGCCTGCTCCTGCCGAGCCCGCGCCTCCTCGTACCGGCCCATCCTTCGGAGCGTGTTGCCCAGCCCGTTGAGCGAGACGGCGATGTCGGGGTGACTGGACCCCAGGGCCTTCTCCTGGATCGGCAGCGCGCGCTCATATCGGGCGCGTGCCTCCTCGTACCGGCCCATGGCCTGGAGCACCAGTCCGAGGTCATCGAGCGAGCTGGCCACGTCGGGATGCTCGGGACCCAGGACCTTCTCGCGCAGGGCCAGGGCGCGCTCGTGCAGGGCCCTGGCTTCCTCGTACCGGCCCATTCCCCGCAGCACATTGCCCAGGCCTCCGAGGGAGATGGCCACGTCGGGATGCTCGGGGCCCAGGACCTTCTCGCGCAGGGCCAGGGCGCGCTCGTGCAGGGCCCTGGCTTTCTCGTACCGGCCCATCGCATCGAGC
Source organism: Archangium lipolyticum (assembly GCF_024623785.1). Taxonomy (NCBI): domain Bacteria; kingdom Pseudomonadati; phylum Myxococcota; class Myxococcia; order Myxococcales; family Archangiaceae; genus Archangium; species Archangium lipolyticum. The sequence continues at coordinate 75,878 of NZ_JANKBZ010000008.1, read as the reverse complement.
GCGATGGCCAGGTTGTTCAGGGGCGTGGCGACATCGGGGTGCTCGGGCCCCAGCACCTTCTCCCGGATGGCGAGGGCGCGTTCGTACAGCACGCGCGCCTCCTCGTACTTCATCATCGCGTCGAACGCGGTGCCCAGGTTGCTGTAGGAGTTCGCGACCAGGGGATTGTCGGGCCCGAGGATCTTCTCCCGGATGGCCAGGGCGCGCTCGTACGAGGCCCGTGCCTCCTCGTACTTCCCCATCTCTCCGAGCACGGTCCCCAGGTTGTTGAGCGAGACCGCCACCAGGAGGTGTTCAGGACCCAGCACCTTCAACCGGAGCGCGAGCGAGTGCTCGTATCGCGCCCGTGCCTCCTCATACCGCCCTATCTGCTGGAGCACGTTGCCCAACTGGTTGAGGGAGTCCGCGCGGGTGCGGTCGTCATCCGCGCACTCCACCGCCGACTCCATCGCCAGCGCGAGCTCCATCGCTTCCGGGTGGTGCGCCTGCCGCCATCCCACCACCCGGAACAGCAGGCTCCAGGTCTGGGCGACCAGCACCAGATTCTTGCTCCGGGCGGCCAGGGGGATGGCCTGCCGCGCCATCGTCTCGGCGCCGGTGTAGTCGCCCATCGCGTCCTTGAGGCTGGCCACCTGGTACAGGGCCTGTGCGTGGAGCGGTGGGTAATCGAGTCCCTTCGCCTCGAGCAGCAGCTTCTCGCCCAGCGACAGCCCCTCGCGGTACTCGCCCACCAGCCACAGGGTCTCCAGGCGATCCACCTGCTCCTGTAGCGTGTCCACCCGGGCGCGCACCGCCGCGTCCTCGGGAGGAGGCACCGTCGCCATCAGCGACCGGACATCCGTGCAGGCCTCCAGCGGCGGCAGCGACTGCACCGCCTGCACGGCCTTCGACAGTTTTCCCGGATCGGAGCCGCGGGCGAACAGCTCCGTCAGGGCTCGCAGCTGGCCGCGCCGCCGCTCCAGGCAGTACACCTGCAACACGGCCGGGTCCCTGGGTGACGTGGCCTGGTCCTCGTCGGCCTCGCAGGCCTCGGTCCGCAGCTTCACCCAGGTTCCCGCGTAGCCGTCGAGCAGCGTGGACACGCGCGTGAAGGTGTCCCGCGCGTAGGGCAGGCGGGTGCCGAGGAAGGCCCGTTTCACCTGGGCCTTCACCGTCTCATCCCAGGTGCCGGCGAGCCTGCGCTCCACGTGCGCGCATCCCGCCTCCTCCTCGCGCATCATCCAGCCCCAGACGGCCAGCCCCGTCAGTCCCGCGACGAAGGCCATCAACGCCGCCAGGCGCCTCCGGGCCCGGCGCCGTCTCATCGGGTCGATCTCCAGGGCCGCGACCAGTTGCTGCATGGACGCGGGGCGCTGCGCGGGGTCCGCGTTCAGGCCCTGGAGGAGCAGGCGCTCCACCCACCCGGGGACGTCCGAGTCGGAGGGCGGGGGATTCACCTGCCCCTCGCGCTGGGCGCGGATGGACTCGGCCTGGGTGGCTCGTGCGAAGGGGTGCCGCCGGTAGAGGGCCTCGTACAGGGCCACGCAGAAGGCGAACACGTCACTGCGTGCATCGGCGGAGCCGGCTCGCAGCAACTCGGGCGCCATGTAGCGCGGCGTGCCCAGCAGCGTGCCGTGCAGGGTGAGGGGGCTGTCCAACGCTCCCTGGGGCAGGGGGAGGGGCGTGAGGCTCGGGAGGGGCTCCGGCGCCGGGACGGCTCCGGCTCGCGCCAGACCGAAGTCCGTCACCCGCACCCGCCCGTCATTGCCCACCAGCACGTTGTCCGGCTTGAAGTCGCGGTGCACGAGACCCGCCTCGTGCGCGGCAGCCAGCCCCCGCCCCGCGGCCAGGTACACCTCCAGGATGTCCCGCCAGGAGCGCGGGGTCTGCTCGCACCAGCGCCGCAGCGTCTGCCCCTCCACCATCTCCATGGCGATGAAGATGGAGCCGTCCTCCAGCGTGCCCACGTCGTAGATGGCCACCACATGGGGATGGGAGAGGCGGGCCATGGCCTGGGCCTCGCGCAACAGCCGGGCCTCGAGATCCTGGGGGGAATGGCTGGAGTCCAGCTCGCGGCGGAGCAGCTTGAGGGCCACGCGCCGGTCGAGACGCGAGTCGTAGGCGGCCACCACCTCGCCCATGCCACCGCGGCCGAGCGAGCTCAGCACCGTGTAGCGGCCGGCCAGGGTCTGTCCGGGAGCCAGGGAGATGGGCCCGGACGGCCGGGGGGCGGGCTCCCGGGAGGGCATTAGCGGGGAGAGGGAGCGGACCTGGGTGGCGGCTTCTCCCAGGAGGTCCACGTCCGGGTTGGCCGGCATCGGCACCGGATCCTGGGTCCGGATGAGGGTGGGGGCCTCCTCCGTGGCGCCGGTGTCCGCGTCCCTGTTCCCTCGCGGCTCCACGTCGCTCATGTGCCTGCCTCCTGGGTCCGCACTGTCGCCAGCCGGACAGTCATACCCCGGACGGGGGGAGCCTTGTAGCGCTCAGGCGGTCTGGAACCCTCCCAGGGGGCACCGGTCCAGGTGGAGGAGCAGGCGAGCGTCCCTCGGGTGTGGGCCTTCCCGGATGCCTATCGTCCAGGAGTGGATGCTCTTGGAGCAGGAGGAGAAAGACATGTCCTTGCCATTGCGTCTGGTGGGAGCGCTGTTGGTGTTGGGGTTCACCGCCTGCTCGGGCATCAAGACGAGCACGAACTACGATCCCAACGCCGTGCAGGCGTTGGGCACCTTCCGCACCTATTCCTGGCTGGCCATGAAGGACGGCGCGGACACCCGCATCTACAACCCCATCATCCAGTCCCGCGTCCAGCAGGCGGTGGACCAGGAGCTGGCGTCTCGCGGCTATAAAAAGGTGGAGCCGGGCGAGAACCCGGACTTCAAGATCGGCTGGCACGGCGCCATCCAGGACAAGGTCGAGGCGGAGACCATCAACAGGTTCTACGGCTACGCCTGGGATCCCTGGTACGACCCCTTCTACGGCCCGGTCGCGTACGGTGGCTCGGGACTCGTCCCCGAGACCGTCATCCGCGAGTACCAGCAGGGCACGCTCATCCTCGATGTCGTGGACGCGGACTCCAACAAGCTCGTCTGGCGTGGCTCGGCCCAGACCCGGCTGTCCGAGAACATGAACGCGGAGAAGAGCCAGAAGCTCATCAACGGGGCCGTCGACGAGATGCTGGAGCGCTTCCCGCCCGAGCCGAAGAAGCGGTGAGGGGCCGGTGGGGGCGTCCTCGGGATGGCAACGGAGCGTCCCCCCCGCCGCGTTCCCCTCCCGGAGGCAGGGGCGATGGTGTAGACACACGCTCCATGCTCGAGCAGCTCGGCGACAAGGTGAAGCAGGAGCTCCGGGAGTGGACGGAGCGCATGGTGGGACCGGAGCGCAAGGCGCGCCTGGAGGCGCTCGCTCGCACCGGCAACGAGTACGGGGTGGATCCTTTCGGATTCAACCTCGACTACAGCCTGTCGGCCCTCGCCCCCTTCTTCTGGTTGTACCGCAACTACCACCGGGTGGAGACCTACGGCATCGAGAAGGTGCCCAAGGGCCGCGTGCTCTTCATCTCCAACCACTCCGGCCAGCTGCCCATGGACGGGGCGATGATCGGCGTGGCCCTGCTGTTGGAGGCAGACCCGCCGCGCGCCATCCGCAGCATGGTGGAGAAGTGGGTGCCCACGCTGCCATACGTCTCCACCTTCATGGCCCGGGTGGGGCAGATCGTCGGCACCCCGGAGAACTGCCGGCGCCTGCTGGAGGCCGATGAGGCCATCCTCGTCTTCCCCGAGGGCGTTCGCGGCCTGGGCAAGCTCTGGCCCCAGCGCTACCAGCTCCAGGACTTCGGTCTGGGCTTCATGCGTCTGGCCCTGGAGACGGACACCCCCATCGTCCCCATCGCCGTGGTGGGCGCCGAGGAGCAGGCCCCGGCCCTCGTGGACGTGAAGCCCCTGGCGAGACTGCTCGGCTTTCCCTCCTTCCCCCTCACCGTCACCGGGATGCCCCTTCCCCTGCCCACCAAGTACCGCATCTACTTCGGAGAGCCGCTGCGCTTCACCGGCCGCGCGGACGACGAGGACTCCGAGCTGGACAAGAAGGTCCGCACCGTGAAGTCCGCCATCCAGTCCATGCTCAACCAGGGACTCAAGGAGCGCCAGGGCATCTTCTGGTAGAGCCCGGCACGCGCGCCATGAATCAGGATCCTTCCAAGAGACCGGCCGTCGTCGTCACCGGCATCAGCGGCAACCTGGGCAGAACCCTCGCCAAGCTGCTGCACAAACACGAGCGCATCATCGGCATCGACCGGCGCCCCTTCGTGGGCCGCCCCAAGGATGTCGAGATGCACCAGCTGGACCTGCGCAAGAAGAAGGCCGAGGACGTCTTCCGCAAGAACGACATCCGCGCGGTCATCCACATGGGCATCATGCACGACCCGCGCATGAGCGAGGAGGAGCACCACTCCTTCAACGTGGTGGGCACCACGCGCCTGCTCGAGTACTGCGCCCGCTACCGCGTGCCCAAGGTGGTCGTCCTCTCCTCGGCCAACGTCTACGGCCCCAGCCCGGACAACTCCAACTTCCTCACCGAGGACGCGCCGCTCATGGCGGCCAGCCGCTTCTCGGGGGTGCGGGATCTGATCGAAGTCGACATGCTCGCGCACGGCTTCTTCTGGAAGCACCCCGACATCCAGACGGTCATCCTCCGGCCCGTCCACATCGTGGGCCCCACCATCAAGAACGCCCCCAGCAACTACCTGCGGCTGCGCCACCCGTGGGTGCTGGCGGGGTTCGATCCCATGGTGCAGCTCATCCACGTGGAGGACGTGGCCCGCGCCATGGTGGAGGCCGCCCTGCGCCCCGAGCCCAAGGGCGTCTACAACGTGGTCGGCCCCGGCGAGGTGCCCCTGTCCTCCATCCACCGCGAGCTCGGCCACGGCGCCGTCCCCGTGCCGCACCCCGTCGCCCGGCCCCTCCTCGGTCTCCTCTTCAAATACCGCCTGGCCAACTTCCCTCCGCCCGAGCTGGATCACATCCAGTTCCTCTGCAACGTGGACGGCTCGCGCTGGCGCAAGGACGTGTCCTGGTCCCCCCGCTACTCCATGCGGGAGACGATCCGCTCCGTCATCGGCGACTAGCCCCCTGGCACCCGTGTCGTGGTCGGACACGGATGTCACTCCCAGCGGCCCCTGACATGCGCGTCAGGGGCCGTGGCATTTCTGGCACGGGGCTTCACAGGGGGTGGGGGCGCAACCCCTTGATCTCACGGAGAGACCGGGCCGACGCGAGGTTGGCACTCCCATTGCTTTGTAGGGCAGGCATGAAGCGCGGTGAGGGCGGGCCACTTCAGCCCCTCACCCCGCGAGCCTGGTTAGGAGGTTCCATTGGGGAGCCTCCGACGCCCACCGCTTCGGCCGGCCCCGAGGCGGTGGGCGGTTTTTTTTCAGGGCAGCTCGCCGTCGAAGGGGCCGCCGCGCTGCTTCTCCAGCAGCCATGTTCCGTCCCGGTAGATGAACTCCGAGGTGACGGTGTCGCTCTGCTGGGTCACCGAGGGCAGGCGCATCCACTCCATGCGGCTGGTGACGATGGCCCGCTGCCCCTCCTCCACGAGCTGGACGTCCTCTATCTCGTAGTCGGTGATGGACAGGTCCCTGTCGTCGTGACGCTCCCGGCGCGCCTTCTCGAAGTCCTGGCGGCGCTCGGGGACGATGTAGCGGGTGGCGTACCGGTAGTCCTTCCAGCGCAGCCGCTGGTGGAATCCATCCACCACGGGACGCAGCGTCTGAAGGTCCGAGGTATTCTTCGTGTGGGCACAGGCCCCACCCAGGGTGAGGGCCAGGAGCACGGCAAGCAGGCGAATCACCCGGAGGACGCTAGCACCCATTCCAGAGGGGGCGAAACGGAAGGGGACGCGGTGCTATGGTCCCGAGCCGCATGGCCAAATCGTTGGTGGAGCGCTACGAGCAGCTCCTCGCCCAGGATCCTGCATCTTCCGTTTTCGTCGAGCTGGCCAAGGCCTTGGTCGCCAAGGGCGAGCATGCCCGCGCCATCGCCGTGTGCGAGCAGGGCATTACCCACCACCCCAACTCGGTGACGGGTCGGGTGCTGTGGGGCAAGGCCCTCATCCTCATGGGGCGCCCCGCGGAGGCGATGGCTCAGTTCGATCAGGCGGTGGCGATCGACAAGGAGAACCCGCACGCCTACAACCTCATCGCCGAGGTGTTGTTGCAGCGGGGCCTCTACCGTTCGGCGCTGCCCATCCTCCGCAAGGCGCTGGCGCTACAGCCCAATGACGGCCGTGTGCGCGGGTGGATGGAGCAGGCCCAGGCCGCGCTCGCGGGCGGGCCCGCGCCGGCTTTCGGTGATCTGAACGCCCTGGAGCCCCAGTCCGCCGAGGAGTCCGCCGCCAGGGCGGAGGGCTCCGGTGAGGGCGAGGCGGAGGGGCCGGCTGCTCCTTCCGAGGCGGCGGGCGCGGAGGCTCCCCAGGAGCCCGCTCTGGAGGCCCAGGCCGCCGAGGCGGTGACGGCGCCCGCCGGGCCGGCGCCCACCCCGGTCCCGGAGGACAACTCCGGGCCGGTGTTGGATCTCGCGGACGTGGCGATTCCGGACGAGGCCCTGGGCGTGAGCGCGCCGGAGGCGGCGGCTCGTCCCGAGGGCGCCGCGCCGGAAGAAGATACCTCGACGGTCATGACCGCCGAGGTGGAGCTGCCCTTCGACGAGGAGCCGCCGGCCGCGCCCGTGGAGGCCTCCTCCGAGGTGGGCGGTGGGGCGGAAGCCGCGCCGGACGCGGCCGCCGCATCGGGTGAAGGGGGTCTGCTCGCGGATCTGCCTCCATTGGAGGAGAAGCGCGCGCCCGTCCTCTCGCCTCCGCCGCAGGCCCTCACCGATCGTCTCACGGCGGCGGGGAACCGGCGCGGGCTGCTCGAGGAGCTGCCCGAGGCGACGGCGGAGACCCGGGTTGCGCCCACGGCGGTCGCCGCCCCGGTGACCCGGCTGCCCGTCCAGGACGTGGCGGCCCTCACCGCGGCCTACGAACGGGAGCTGCGCGAGAAGCTCCTCCCCAAGGGCACTGGCACCATCTTCTCCGGCCGCACGCTGAAGGTGATGGCGGCGGTGGGCGCCCTGGTGGTGCTGTTCGGCGTGTTCCTCGTCATCCGGGCGAAGCAGGGCGGCGAGGCGCTCGCCGCGTCGTTGGACCATGTCGCCCGGCTCATCGAGAAGGACACGGAGCCCTCCCGGCAGGAGGCGCTCTCGCTGCTCACCCATGTGGTGCGGCTGGATGATGACAACACCCGGGCCTGGGCCCTCACGGCCTACGTCCACGCCCTGCGCTTCGCGGACGGTGGCGCCGCCGAGGCGCGCACGCGGGCCCTCGACGCGCTGAACCAGCCGGGCGTGCGCGCGGAGCAGCCGGGGCTCGCCCTGGTGGTGGACGTGCTGGTGGCCGACGCCCAGGGCCGTGACGCCGCCCGCCGGGCCCTCCTGGGCGCGAAGGTGGAGACCTCGGAGGCCCAGGCGCTGGCCGCTGCCATCCTGCTGGAGCAGGGCAAGGCGAAGGAGTCCCTGGAGCGCTTCTCGCGCGCCCTGAAGCTGTCGCCCCGCAACGTGCGGGCCCTGGTGTCGCTCGGTGCGTACTACCGGGACGCGGCGGATCCAGTGAATGCCCTCAAGGTGTACTCCTCCGCCGCGAAGCTGGCCCCGGAGCACCCGGTGGCGAAGCTCGGCGTCGCGGAGGGCCGGCTGGAGCTCGGCCAGGAGCTGGACTCGGCCCTCTCGGACGTGCAGGGCCTGGCCGGGGACCCGGCGCTGCCCGTCTCGCAGCGCGATCGCCAGCGGCTGGTGCAGGGCCGGTTGATGACGGCGCTCGGCAAAGCTCGCGACGCGCGGACGCTGCTGGCAGAGGGAATGAAGGGGCCGCTGGCCTACGAGACCTTCCTCGCGCTCGGCGAGGCGAACCGCGCCGCCGGAGACATGTCCGCCGCCCAGCGTGCCTTCGAGAAGGCGCTCGAGCTGAAGTCCGACAGCGAGGACGCCAAGGCGGGTCTGGGTTGGGCGCTGCTGGACCGAGACCGTGAGCGCGAGGTGCTCACCCGGGTGGAGGGCGAGAGCCGCCAGGTGGCGCTGGTGCGCACCGCGGCGTACGCGCGGCTGGGCGACTGGAAGCGCGTCCGGGTGGAGGTGGCCCGCACGCGCGTGGAGGACCACTATCCCCCCGAGGCCATCGTCTACCTGGCCCAGGCGGACGCCGCCGAGGGCGAGCGCGACCGGGCGCGCACGGCGCTGGAGAAGACGCTCGCGGCGACGAAGCGCGCCAAGGCCGAGGTGCGCACGGCGCTGGGGCAGATGTACTTGCAGGACAAGGCGCTGGACAAGGCGAGCACCCTCTTCGAGGCGGCCGTGGCCGAGGATGCGCGGGACTACGAGGCCCCGTGCGCGCTGGGCCGGCTGCTCATCTCCCGGGGGCTGCCGGATCTGGCGATGAAGCCGCTGACGCAGGCGGTGGAGCGCAATGCCGCGCACGGCGAGGCGCGCGAGGCGCTCGGCCGGGCGCTGCTGTCGCTGGGCCGCACCAACGAGTCCCTCAAGCAGTTCGAGGAGTGGCAGCTGGACAACCCGGGCGCGGCGACGGCCCACAAGGGCTTCGCGATGGCGCTCTACCACGCCGGGCGGCTGAAGGACGCGGAGGCGGCGTCCGGGCGCGCGGTGAAGCTGGTGGCGAACGATCCCGAGGCGCACCGCGTGCGCTCGGACGTGCTCTTCGCCCTGGGGGACACCAAGGGGGGCTTCGGCTCGCTGGAGATCGCCAACCGGCTGGACTCCAGATCGGCGGAGACCTTCTGCGGCATCGCCCTGGCCTTCCTGCGCCAGGGGCTCGAGCTCAACGCGGAGAAGGCCTTCGAGGCGGCGCGGCGCGAGGGGCCGGACGCCCCGTGCGGCCAGGTGGGCGAGCACTGGGTGAAGGACTCGGGCGGGCGGGCCGCGGCGAAGGCGCTGCAGGTCATCGCGGACAAGGCGCCCACCGTCTGGGACAAGGCGTTCGCCCAGGCGGCCATGGCGCGGGTGCTGCTCACCGCCGGAGCGACGAAGGATGCGCGCGCGGCCGCGGACGAGGCGGTGCGGCTGGCACCCTTCTCCGGACGCAACCACCTGGTGCTGGGGCAGGTGGCGCTGAAGCAGCGGGACGAGGCGGCGGCGATGAAGGCGTTCGCCCGCGCGGTGGAGCTGGAGCCGGTGGACGGCCAGGCCTGGCTGGCCCAGGCGGACGCGCTCGTGCGCAACCCCGCGGAGCTGGCGAGGGCGGTGCAGGCGTACCAGACCTTCCTGAAGCTGGCCGCGGCCTCTCCCGAGGCGGGCCGGGTGAGGAAGGCCCTGCCGGCCCTCGTACGCCGGGCAGGGGGCCGGTAGCGTGCGGCAATCCCCCCCACCCGAACTGCCACCCCTGCCGCTCATGCGCATCATGAGCGGCAATGCCTTCCTGCTCTCCGTCATCTACCTGCTGGTGGGCATCGTGGTGGAAGGGGCGCAGTACGTGTGGCCGGGCTCCCCCTTCCTGCTTCATTTCTCGCTGTCGCTCGACTCGCTGCCGGCCCGGGCGCTGGAAATGGTGAGGTTGATGCAGCCGCTGCGCGCTGCCTACCTCGACAACCAGATCTCCCCGTTCCGTCTGCGCCTCATCTTCGGCGTCACCACCATCATCATCATCTTCCTGCTCGCGGTGGTGGTGGGCCTGTTCATGGGCACGCTGCGCGGCATCGTGGTGCGCCAGTCCTCCCGGCGCTGACCCGGGCCCCTGGCTTCAGCGGCGGGCGCTCCGGGCCTTGCGCACGCGGGGGGGCACCGGGGCCACGGGGATCGGCTCGTGGCCGGCGGCGCGGGCCATGAGGCAGATCTCCACCACCTTCGGGCCGAAGCGCTCCCAGCGGCTCTCCCCCGTGCCCTTCACCGACAGGAAGGACTCGCGATCGATGGGCAGGGCGGCGGCGAGTCCGCGCAGCGTCTCGTCGTTGAAGATGAGGAAGGGAGGCATCTCCAGCTCGCGGGCGAGCTCCTTGCGCCAGCGGCGCAGCTCGGTGGCGGCCAGCTCGCTGAAACCCCTGGGCTGCCCCGGTGCGGGCGCGGGCGCGGCGCGGGACACGGAGGTGGAGGAGCGGCCCATGCCCTCCAGCCGCCTCAACCGGCTCCCGGCGCACGTGTCGCAGTTGCCGCAGGTGGCCTCCACGTCCTGCTGTCCGAAGTATTGGAGCAGGAAGGCGCGCCGGCAGCGCTTCGTGTAGGCATAGTCCGTCATCCGCTTGAGGAGCAGCATGGAGCGCCGCTCCTGCTCGCGCACCTTGCTCAGGTCCACGCCCAGCTCGCGGAAGGGCACCTGCTGCAGCGCGCGGATGGTGCGCCCGGAGAAGGGACGGCGCACCTGCAGCGCCCCGGCCCGTTCCAACAACTTCAGCGCGTGCTGGATCTCATCACTGGCGAGCCCGGTGCGCCGCGCGAGGATGGGCAGCTCGGTGGTGGCGGAGCGCCCCACCGGGAACGTCTCCAACAGCGAGGCCAGCAGACGCCGGGCATCCGGGGCATGCGGCTGCGCCTGGGCGGCCTTCTCCGTCAGGGTGATGCCGTATTCGCCCTCGCCGCGGCTGCCACGTTCGATCTTCCCCTCGCGCTCCAGGATGCGCAGCGCGGCGGAGATCTCGAACTCGCTGGCGCCCACCTGGGCGGCCAGCACGTACTGGCCCTTGTCGTACTCGGGCACGCTCCGCAGCACGTTCCACAGATCCGAGATGACGGCCTCGGAGGGGTGGTTGCTCTCGATGAGCCGCTCCTGCGTGTAGACGTCCGCGTGGTTGAAGAGGAGCGCGGCGAAGGCCGGTCCCCTGTCCCGGCCCGCGCGGCCGATCTCCTGGTAGTAGGCCTCCACCGCCTTGGGGATGTTGGCGTGGGCGACGAAGCGGATGTCCGGCTTGTCGATGCCCATGCCGAAGGCATTGGTGGCCACCGCCACCGCCTCCTTGGCGGACATGAACTCGTCCTGGGCGCGGTGCCGCGCGTCGTCCTCCATGCCCGCGTGGTAGAGGATGGCGTTCACCCCCCGCTCGAGCAGCGAGGAGTGCATGTTCTCCGCCGACTTGCGGGTGGAGCAGTAGATGATGCCGCTGCCGCCGCCCAGGGACGCGAGCCCCGCGCACGCCCGGCGCTTGTCCTCGTCCCCGCCCACGTCGAACACCTCGAGGAAGAGGTTGGGCCGGTCGAAGCCCTCGGCGAACACCTGCGGATCCTTCATCAGCAGGGAGCGGACGATGTCGTCGCGCACCTCGGGGGTGGCGGTAGCGGTGAGGGCCACGGTGCGCGGCGGGCGCAGGCGCTTGCGCACCTGTCCGAGCTGCGCGTAGTCCGGCCGGAAGTCATGGCCCCACTGGGAGATGCAGTGGGCCTCGTCCACCGCGAGCAGCTCCACCCCCACCTGGGCGAGGGCGTCCAGGAAGCTCGGGCTGCGGAAGCGCTCGGGCGCCACGTAGACGAGCTTGAAGTCCCCCGCGCGCATGCGGCGGATGCGGTCCGCGCGCTCCATGTCCGACAGGGACGAGTTGATGAACGTGGCGGAGATGCCGCGCGCGGTGAGCTGTTCCACCTGATCCTTCATCAGCGCGATGAGGGGGGAGATGACGAGCGTCACCCCGGACAGCAGCATGGCGGGGAGCTGGTAGCACAGGCTCTTCCCAGCGCCCGTGGGCATCACCACCACGGTGTTACGCCCGCTCAGCACGGAGCTGATGACCTGGGCCTGCCCGGGCCTGAACTCGCTCAGTCCGAAATGGCGGACCAGACCCTCCTGGGCTTGCTCGAAGTAGGGCAGGGCCACCGGCATCCGCCGCATATTCACTACTCCTTCCTGGTCGTCAACGACTCAGAGGCTCCTGAGTCGAGGTCCAGCCCGATAGGTACTGGAACGGCCAGGCGCGCCCGCCATTCGGCCACCTCCCGCGCCAGCCGGGCTCCCAGCTCGGCATCCAGGCGGCCGTCCCGCACCACGTCTCCCTCCCGCACATTCGAGGGGAGGGTGGAGCGAGGCACCGTGCGTGCTGGGCCCCCGCCCAGGGGCACCACCTGCGCCACCTCGTCCTCCAGCAGCTCCACCTGCACCGCGCCACCGCCACACGCCACCACGCCCACCGCACCCAGCATCATCCACGTCCTCCTTCCATGCTCCATGGTCCCCGCGTCTCCGCGCCCAGCAGCGGCAGCTCGCCCCGCTCGAGCATCGAGGTGTACGTCCCGTCTCCCACCACCACGTGATCCAACACCTTGATGCCCAGCACCCGGCCCGCCTCGATGAGCTGGGCGGTGAGGCCCAGGTCCTGCCCCGAGGGCTCCGGGTCTCCCGAGGGGTGGTTGTGGGCCAGCACGATGGCGGTGGCGCGCGAGCTGATGGCCGCGGCGAAGACCTCGCGGGGGTCCACCGGGCACGCGTTGATGGTGCCCTCGGCCACCCGGGCATCGAGCAGCAGCACGTTGCGCGCGTTGAAGCACAGCACGTGGAACACCTCGCGCCGCAGCGCGCTCAGGTGGGGCGCGAGATAGGCGTGGATCTCCTTGGGGGTGCGCAGGCGGGGCCGCCGCTCGGTGACGCGCTGGGCGCGACGCCCGAGCTCCAGCGCCGCCATCATCTGCGCCGTCCGCGCCGGCCCCATGCGTGTGCACAGCTCGCGTGGATCCCTCTGCACCAGCGCCTTGAGCCCACCGCTCGTGGCGAGCAGTGCTTCCGCCAGCGCCCGCGTGCGCGAGCCCGAACCCAGCAATACGGAGAGAAGCTCCGGGTCGGTGAGGGCCGCCGCCCCCAACCTGAAGAGGCGCTCCCGGGGGCTCTCCGCCTCCGCAAGCGTCTCCTTCTCCTCCCTCACCGACCCATCGCCCGCGGACTCCACCCACTCCACCATCGCCACCGCCGCCATCCTCTCCATCCCGCCCTCCGTCCACGCGGCGCGACAAGAGCAACACGCGTGCCGACGGTGTTTCCCTCGGGACGGTCGTGTCTCACCGTCTCACCGCGCGCGAATCGGCTCACGCGTGGGACGGCGTTCATGCATCGTTCGACCCGGCGGAGGCATGACATTGGTTCAACGGCACCAGCTGGTCGGGTGCAGCGCGGTGTGGGTCTGAAGCAGGAAGGAGCTGAACCTGGTGGCTCCATTGAGCGGCGCTCTCCGGCGGCGGTGCGCACCCCACGGTCCTGGAATAATGATTCGTGGTGGTTTCTCGTCGGCCGCGAGGGACTTCTCGACGCGGCTCCAAGCTCGAGAGGCGCGGGAATGCCGTGCGTTCGATGAGCGGAGTGGGTGTCAGCGGGTGATCCGCCGTATCTGGGGAGGCTGCCGTGCCGGCGGGACCTTCTGCTTGGAGCTCTTCGGCACGGCCTTGGCGCCGGTGGCGGACACATCCGCCGCGGTGCCGAAGATGAAGCTGAAGTCCGAGTCCCAGCCCGGGTTCGGGTTCTGCGTCGTCCCGGCGATGGACGCGAACTTGTGGCACGTCAGGCAGTGTCTGGCCTCGTAGGTCGTCGGGTCGATACCTTGGAAGTAGGTCTCCATCGTGGTGTTGGCCACCGCGGTGTTGGACGAGGGCTGCATGCTCTGGAACGTCAGCGGCACCTTCTTGGGCGCGGTCGGCTCCGGAGTCGGGTTGGTGGACCAGAGCACGTTGATGAGCTGGTAGTACTGCCAGACGGAGCCCGGGTAGTTCTGCGCGATCGCCTGTTGCGTGGCCTGATTCTGGCTCGCGGCATACGAGTCGATCGCCGTCACTCGCGTGACCTGGATGGGGACTGGAGGCGGGCAGCCCGCTCCCAGGTAATAGGGAGGCGGTATGTTCGGGGTGCAGCCGATCGTGAAGGAGCTTCCTCCGTCCGGCGAGCACTGCGGCGCGACGTTGTTGACCACCTGGGGCTGGCACTGGGGGTTGTGGAAGTTCCAGTCCGTGGTGCCTGGGGACTGGCCCTGGGTGGGCGCGTTGTCGACGTGCTCGAACGTGGCCCACACCCAGGTGTCCTGGTTGTTCGTCTTGTGGATGATGTGCAGCCCCACCAGTGCCACCGTGGCCGTGCGGCACTTCTGGGTGACGAGATCCGGGACGATCGCCTGCATGAGCTTGTAGCGGTTCCACTTCGCATCTTGCGAGTCCGTCACCTCCATCCAGGCCGCCTTGAGCTCGATGGAGCCGAGCTCTCCCGTGGAGAGGTTGCCCTTGGGGAGCACGATGGGCTTGCCAGTGCCGCCGTCCACCCAGGCCTGCTGGCCCTGCGCGGTGTAGAGCCCATTGTTGGCGACGAAGTCATACTCGGGCTGGCTGACACGGATCTCATACCAGACCGCCTTGCCATTCTGGGATCCGAGCCACGAGGGCGCATTCTGCGGGAACGCCTGCGCGTTGTCCGGGGGGCGGAACTGCGTGGAGAACTTGGAGATCATCATCAGCGGCATCACCTTGCGTGCCTGCTCGGCGGTGAGTCCGGCCTCGGCGGCGCACTCCGGTGTCACCTGGGGCTGGGTGCCCCAGGGGGGCGGCGCGCTCCCGTCCGGAGGGAAGAGATCATCCGCGCTCATGAACGTCTGCCACTGCGTGGGGCTCAGATCTCCCGGGGTACCGAAGCCCGCATCCGTCCCTCCATCCAGCGCCGAAACCGGCCAGTTGAGGGAGATGAACTCGGACCACGCGAAGCAATTGGCCGCCTGCTGGGTGTTCTCGGAGAAATCTGGAGGGATGACCGGGTTGATCGGCACCTCGGTTCCATTGCAATTGAAGGAGGGGGGCGCGGAGGCTGTGGGAAGGCTGGTTCCGGAGGCGCTCTCGGTATCGGGCCCGGGGGCGGGAGTGGAAGGAGCGGGTGTGGAAGACGAGCGCCTGGCACCGCAGGCGCCAATGCCCAGCACGGTGGCAAACACCATCAACACGAGCAGCAGGCGGGAACGCATGGGAGACCTCATGGAACAGGACGAGGAATCACGGCGGGAGAGGCTCCTCCCGCCGCGAGGACTTCTCGGGGATGGATTCCTGGCAGGGCCTGCTCAGCTCACAGGCCCACCACGTTCAGGAGCGCGGGCATGGCGACGAACTGCGATGCATTCTGACCTGACGGGGTGACGGTGACGCCCTTGAGCCCGGAGATGGCGGTGGAGGCAACGCTGACGAGGATGTCCACGGCCACCGAAGTGGACGGATAGGTATTGCCCGGGATGGCGTAGGTGACGCTGCGCATTCCCTGCACCTCGACGGTGATGCCATCTCCGAAGGAGACGTCGGGCTTGGGGCTCGACAAATCCATGCCCACCACCAGCACCATGGGCACCTTCTGCTGGCCCACCGTCACCAGCGGCGCGATCAGCGTGCTGTTGCTGGCCAGGCTCATCTGCTGGCCCACGGGGTTGGGGACGGGCGTGTTGTACAGGGCGTTGAACACCGAGGCATGGAACAACTGCAGCGGTTGTGGCGCGGGCGTGGCCGGCGAGTCGACGCAGGGCTGCGCGGTCTGCCCGGGTGTCTTGGGGATGCCCATGCCGATGATGTGCATCTGGAACGTCTGCGCCACCTGACCCGCCCACTTGATGGGCGCGCCGCTGATGGAGATGTCGCTGACGGTATAGCCATAGCTGGGGGGCACCTCGAAGACGGCATGGAGGATGAAGTTGCCGGGCAGCTGGGTGCCGTTGGGATCGGTCAACGTCGGGGCGCCGCGCACGATGCGCCA
The DNA here is from genome assembly GCF_024623785.1 of Archangium lipolyticum. Classification (NCBI taxonomy): domain Bacteria; kingdom Pseudomonadati; phylum Myxococcota; class Myxococcia; order Myxococcales; family Archangiaceae; genus Archangium; species Archangium lipolyticum. The sequence goes on along the minus strand of NZ_JANKBZ010000008.1, from coordinate 60,182 downwards.
GAAGGTGCTCGCGGGCGTGTTGTCGGGCGTCGTGTAGCTCGAGAAGTCCGGCTGTTGGATGTAGAGGCCCGGTGGGTTGGCAAGTGTCACCATGGTGGGCTCTCCGCTCTGGGGCGCGGTCAGCCGGTTCACCGAGGCGCCGATCGTGGGATCGCTGTTGCGGCCGATCTGGCCGTACTGTGCACAGCAGATGAGGGTGGTGGGATTGCCGTTGCCCACCGTGCGCGGGATGGTGGCCGCCGCGGCCAGGCCGATCTCCGTCTGGATGGTATTGGGCGTGCTGGTCAGGTGCATCGCCCCGCCTTGCGTGGCCGTGGAGAACGGGCCGCTGTTCCACTTGTTGAGCGGGTTGTAGGCCGGCCGCCCGGTGGACGGATCCATCACCACTCGCCCGTTGCTGTCATGCAGGCACAGGTCATCCATCTGGATCTGCGGCTTGTCGAGCGTCTTCTGGTACAGCTCGAGCACCTTCAACGGATCAACCATCCACAGCGTGTTCCAGTACTCCGGGTTCTCGCAGGTGAAGTCGATGCGGAGAATCTTCCCGGTGGAGGGATCCCGCAGGACGCTCCACTCGCAGTACTCGTCCTGCCAGCCGCGCGGACCATAGGGGCCGTAGGGAATGGGCTGGGCGGGAGCATCACCATTCGGACAGAGATTGGTGGTGATGGCGGGGAACGTCTGCCGCGTGTTGTTGGAGTCGACGTAGTAGCCGGTATCCGCCAGCTGGAACTGCTGGCCCATCGGCATGCTGGGGTTGTAGGCCTGGATGCGGCCAGGGAACGGACTCCACTGGATGGGGGCGTATATGCCCTGACTGGTGTCCGTCGTCACCGGATTGAAATACCAATTCTGGTTGGCGGCGTTCGTGGACGTCCACGGGTTGCCAGTGATGCCCTGGTTGGTGAAGCCAGTCAGGTTCGTCGTCCACTGTTGGACGAGCGACTGCTGCTTCATCGGATCCTCGGGAAAGTCGATCTGTCCGCCAGGGGTGACGAACTGGGTCCACTGGGCCATGAGTGCTCCTGTGCTGGTGAGGGAGAGGGCACGGGTGACGGCGATAAATGAGGCGCACGCACTCCCGCGGATGAGGTGGGTGCAAGCCGTCTTCCCGGGCGGAGGGAGGCTGCCTTCTTCTACCACCCGGAGTGAATGTCGTTTTTGGGTTATTCACTTCTAGTGAACACCGCTGGGTGACGCAAGCCAGTCCAGCAGGGTGCAGCGGGGACCGTTTAGACCCGCTCACGGTCCGTCAGGATGTGAAGGTGTGAGGCCTGGCAGGGACTCGCGGGTGATGCAGCTCAGGCAGCGGGCCGCCTCCTCCACCTGGCCGACGATGAAGCGACGGCATCTCAACGACCAGAAGTAGTTGGCCAGGTTCCAGATCTTCAGGCCGTGGATGTAACGCTTCGTATCCTCATTCAGGCCATGGGACGCTCGCGCCAGTCCGCGCTCCTCCCGCTCCGCCCTACGGACCGCCTCCTGCTCCGGATGACCGTGCCGCCGCATGAGGATGATCACGATGTTGTGGGAGCGCCCCCTCGGCGACCCCGGCCATGACGGACGAGTAGTCCTTGATCGAGCTTTTCTTGAAGGCGGGCTGCACCAGTCGCCGCTGCCGCTTGTGCGGCTCCGATTGGCTCGTGAGCAGCCCATTTCCCGTCAGCTCGCTCAGTTTCTCGTAAAGGGAGCCACCCTTGTCGAAGGTGGCGCTGTCATGCAGGACCTGACGCGTGAGCTCGGGGTCGGTGATGACCACCATGGGCATCTGCCCGATGTAGACACGGACGAGACTCCCGATCTTCTCCAGCGACAGAAGGAAATCACGCGGTCTGGTGAGCAGGGGCCAGGAATGTCCGAGCAGAGGCCAACGCGCGGGGGCGGTCGGGACATGCGCCTGGGCCGCTCGCGACGTCTCAGCATCCAGGAATTGCATGCCGTCCCATCTCCCATTCCTGTTCGCGGATTGCATCACCACCACGTTTGAGCGTTCGCTCCCTCTTTCGGGTGATTTCCCCCAAAGCCTGACGCTCTACCCTGAGTGCGTGCTCGAGACATCGGATGATTCCTTGAAAGACTTTCTCCACATCCTGCGCGGGGCGATGGCGTTGACGGTCGTGGGCCTGCTGGCGGCATGTGGAGACCGTGGCGACCCGGGAGCGGCGAAGGCGAACCCCGAAGCCGCGATGCTCGGAAGCAGCCCCCAGCCGGCCGCCATGCGCACGGACGATGTTGGTCCCGCGCTGCCCGCCGGCCGCTACGTGCTCATGAGTGCGCTGAGCGGCAAGTGTGTGGAGGCAATTCCCGGCAACACCGATGGAGGTAGGATCCAGCAAGCCACCTGCGTCGACGGCCCGAGCCAGACCTTCGAGGTGATCCGGGAAGCCGACGGAGGCTACAAGTTCGTCAACGTGGGCACCGGTCGCGTGCTCGACCTGAACGGTGGCTCCACCGCGGACGGCACCGTCATCCAACAGTGGAGCGATAACGGCTCCAGTGCCCAACGCTTCCTGCTGCGACGTGACCAGGGCAATCTCCACAGCCTGGTCAACGTGGGCAGCCACAAATGCGTGGCCATCGAGGGGGGAGTCAGCACCGAGGGGGCCGGCCTGCGGCAGGCCAGTTGCGACAGCCAGGCGCCGCAGCACTTCCTGCTCTACCCCCGGAGCGGCGACGGCCGAGGCGCACTGGCCGTGGGCCAGTACAGCCTGCGTTCGGTGGGCTCCAACCTGTGCCTGGAGATCGCCGGCGCCAGCACGGCCGATGGAACCCGGGTCCAGCAAGCTGACTGCGGCAACGTGGCGCATCAACACTTCGAAGTGCTGCCTTCGGTGATGGGCACCTACCAGTTGCGTGGCGTCCACAGTGACAAGCCGCTGGACGTGCGCGGGAACACCCCGATCAATGGAGAGCCGTTCCAGCAGTGGAGCGACACCGGTGGGCCCAACCAACGCTTCAGGGTGACCCCGGTGGGAGCTGCCTACCTGTTCGAGGCTTCGCACAGCGGCAAGTGCATGGACGTGAAGGACATGAGCCAGGCCGTGGGTGGGCAGATCGTCCAGTGGGATTGCAGCGGTCAATCCAACCAGCAGTGGCGGCTGGAGGCCGTGACGCAACCGGCACCCACCGGCTCCGCCCATCTGCTCGAGCTTCCCCTCGAGCTGCTGAGCGATGGCTCCCCTTCGCTCCCGGCGCTCGCCGAAGCCAGCCTCCACGTTGATGCCAGCAAACTCGGCAGTGTGAGCCAGCTGTGGTGGGTGTGCCACCGCTGCGCCTTCTTTGGCGCCCCCGAGTTCGAAGCGACGAGCCAGCCTCCCACCCGGATCAAGGCCAGTGTGCGTGTGCTCGGAGGCATCAGCCCCGAGCAGGCCGACGGCATTCCCTGGATCGACATCACGGACGCCACCGTGAAACTGGCCGATGTGGAACGTGTCCAGGGCGGTCTGACGCGAGGCGGGTTCTACACCACGCGCATGAGCCTCGTGCTCGATGCCACCACCAAGGCGAGGCTCGTGGCCGCGCCTGGCGCCAACCGCATCCAGTTCCGGTTCAACGGGACCGATGGCGAGTCCAATGGATACCGCGTCCTCGACCTCCAGCTGCGAGACGCCCAGGGCACCAGCCTGGCCAGCAACCCCGTGCGGTTCGCCGACATCCAGGTCGAGAAGGTGGCCGGCCAGACCTGGAGTGCCGATGTCCCGGCGGGCGAAGCGCTCTGGCATGGCCAGGGCACGCTCCTCAAGAGCAGCATCGTCAGACGCGGCATCAAGGCCGCCTGCGCCTCCTGCCACGCGGCCGATGGGCGGGATCTGCAGTACTTCAATTACTCCAACAACGCCATCGTGCAGCGCTCGCGCTTCCATGGCCTGAGCGATGCACAAGGCAGACAGATCGTCGCCTACCTTCGCTACAGCCAGCGGAACGTGCCCCACGTGCCCCAGGCGGCGCCGTGGAACCCGCCGTATCAGCCCGGCCCGGGGCTGGACGCCAGACCCATCATCGAATGGGCCGCCGGAGCAGGCCTGAGCGCCGTGCTCGAGACTCCCACCCAGGCCGTCCAGGCCCTCTTCGGCAAGCCACTGGGACCCCAGCCACTCAACCTGAGCCAGGCCGACGTTGATGCCGTCATGAACGCCAACGCCACCCTGAACGCGCGGGAAGTCGCCATGCCCTTGCAGTACCCCGACTGGAATGCATGGTTGCCCACGATCCATCCGCTCGATGTGTGGCCCGCGGGCGCCAGCGGCGCCGGTTCCTTCGAGAACGGAGCCCAGTGGTCACAAAGCAGCCGCACCCATCCCAAGGCCAGCGCGGACCAGATCGAGGCATGGCTCGAGGCCCACCGGAATCCCAACGGGCAGTATGGCGACTGGAGCCATCTGACCCCGAGCGAGCGCAACGAGATCCAGGGCTACTTCAGCGCCTTTGGCTGGGAGGCCTACCGCTTCCTGGGCGGGGGCCGCGGCAATCACATCGCCAGCTCCGGCGAGTACGGCGCGCAGGTCGGTGCCCGCCTCCTGGCCGCGCGCGCCGCCAGCTCCACGACGAACAGCGATCCGGCGTCCTTCACCACCAACGCCTTCATCGAGCGCGCCGTCATGAGCATGCTCCACTGGAATGTCATCAAGCAGTGGGAGTGGGCCCATACCTATGGGCTCGAAGGCAACCAGCAGTGGTTCATTGGTGACTTCACCGCCGCCACCCAGACCTGGAGAGGCCGGGGTGAGGTGCGAGGCTGGCCCTTCAACACGGTGAGCGTGTTCTTCCTGGCTCCGCACATGCTCTACCAGTCCGACGAGACCTCCGCGGGGAAGGTCACGCGGGAGTGGTACCTGGCGTGGGAACGCTCCAACATCGTGGGCTCGTACTACCGGACCAACGCCTGGTACCAGATGCAGGTCTCCATCAACCCGGGGGCTCAAGGCGATTGGGTGAACTTCTCGGTGGACTGGCCCTACCTGACCGGCTTCGACGAACTCCTGGCGACGACCGTGGGCACCTCGACACCCGCTCACGCGAACGCGGCCTTCCTGAGCGACCTCCGGCTGTTGCAGGCCCGCATCAAGTCGGCCCAATACGTCAACAACGACATCCCGCTCTACGTGCCAACCCAGACCGGCAGCCTCGGAGACAACCGCGGACGCTTTGGCCGGGCGCAGACCCTGAAACACCTGACGCCTACCAACTTCATGGACCAGGCGACGACACAAGGCTTCGGCAAGACGCCCTTCAGCAAGCTCGATCAACTCCAACCGGGCCTGTACTTGAAGGTGCTCAACGGGGCGATGAACCAGTTCAATGTCCTGTACACCGACACCGAGCCCGCGAAATGGCGGCGTTGCGATCCGGCCAACACGGAGCTGGGAGAGAGCGAGCCGTATGCCGGGTTCGCGTTTTGTGTGGATCAGACCCGGAAGCCCCTGGCACAGCCTGAACCGGGCAACTTCGTGATGAACGCGGTGAACGGAAGGGTCACGGCCGAGCAGTCGCAGCAGTATGGAATCTGGAAGGCCACGCAGCTGGGTGCCGATGCGCAGCGCATCCAGAAGTGGCGTGAGTGGACCTCTCGTCTCTGGCCTTGAACCGAGCGCAGCCCAAGGAAAACACCATGAGCACCTTCACCACCGCCGACGGATGCGAACTGGACTACCACATCGCGGGCTCGAGCTCGAGCGAGCGTACCCTGGTACTGCTGCACGGCTGGTCGCAGTCGCGCGCGATGTTCGATCGGGTGATTCCCATGCTCGCCAGGCAATACCGTGTCGTCAGCTACGACCAGCGTGGCCACGGGGAATCCGGCCACCCCCCGCACGGCGCTCGCATCGCCCGGCTCGCGCGCGACCTCGACGAACTCCTGACGCACCTCCACATCGAGCAGGCGGACCTCGCGGGCCACTCCATGGGGGCGTCGGTGCTGTGGAGCTACCTCGACCTGTTCGGCTCCGCGAAGGTGAGCTCGCTCATCATCATCGACCAGCCCAGCGCCTGTACGATCCTGCCCTGGCTCGAGCAGGCCGATGCGGTCAGGGTGGGTGCCATCATGGACTTTCCCGGCGCCGAGGCCTTCTGCAAGGGCTTCAACGGTCCCGACGCGGCGAGCGTGCGGCGCAAGTTCCTCGTCTCCATGCTCACCAGGCAGATCCCCGGCGAGGACCTGGAGTGGCTCTACCAGGAGAACCTCAAGCTCGACGGCGGCTTCGGCGCACGGCTGTTGCTGGACCACATCATGCAGGACTGGCGCGACGTGTTGCCACGCATTGACGTGCCGACGCTGGTGCTCGCTGGCGAGGTCAGCCACGTCAACCCGGCATCGCAGAAGTGGAGCGCCGAGCAAATCCCCGGAGCCCAGCTGCGCACCTTCACCGCCGAGGAGGGGGGCGCACACTTCCCGTTCTTCGAGCGGCCGGAGCCTTTCGCGGTCGCCTTGCGCTCCTTCCTCGACGCCCAGCCGGCGCCGCGTGCCCGGGCAGGTCGCGAGACCTTCACGGCGTGAAGGACAGAGCTGTCACACATCAACTTCCACGAATGACGAGGCCGGCCTATTCATGACCCATCCAACCTGAACCCGAGACAGGAGCATCGGCCATGATCTATTCAACCGCGACCGTACCCGTGAACCCCGAGGGCGAGCTTCCGCTGACACGCGACCAGCTCTGGCGGGGCCTCGTCCTCAAGGCGCGTGATGCGAGGCTGTTCCTGCCGCCCGGCGCTTGCACGAAGTGCGACGTGGTCGTCGACGGCGAGGAATACATCATCCGCGAGGCCACCATCATGGGCGACGACGTGTCGGAGATCATCACCTTCGAGCCCAGGACGAAGGTGTCCTTCCACCAGAACAAGGGGCCGCGCGAAGGCGTCATCGTCAACGAGGTACTCGAGGGCGATGATGGTTCGCTGCACCTGAGGTTCTACTGCCTGCTGGGCTTGCGGAACGCGGAACCGGGAGGCGAGCAGGAGCGGAAGGAGCAGGCCACGATGGACAGCGAGGAGCGCGGCTACAAGCGGGCCCTGCTCTCGACCCTGGCGCGAACCCGGTTGCTCGCCCAGGAAGGCCGGCTCTGACCCGGCTTCACGACCCCTGTGGGGGCTGGAGCCCCGCGACGCGCACGGCATCCCGCAGGAGTTGTCGAAACCAGAGGTGCTTCGGGTCTCGCTCGTGCCCGGGGTGCCACACCATCTCCATCTCGATGGAGGGCAGCTCGAAGGGGGGCGCTCGCATGACGACCCCCAGTTCCCGGGTTCGAGCCAGAGCGAAGCTGCGCGGAAGCACCGTGATGCGGTCCGAGGAGACGAGCAGGGGCGCCGCCAACGCGAACGAGGTCACGACCCGCGTTATCCGCCGGGTCAGCCCCTGCGCTTCGAGCACGTCGTCCACGGCACCCCGGCGCGACTGGGCCTGGGGCGCGACGAGGATGTGCTCAGCGGCGGCGAAGCGCCGGACCGTCCATGGGCCCTTCAGCAGGGGATGACCCTCGCGGAGCACGCAGACGAAATCCTCCAGGAACAGCTTCTCTGTCGAAAGGCCTCGCTCTCGAGCGGTGGCGGGTGTGACGGCAAGGCCACCCCGGTCTCTCAGGATGCTCGCGAGGTCGACCAGCACCGTTCGTACCGCCAGGCTCGCGCGCGGGGCCCGCGCGGTCAGCAAGTCATCGAGCGTCGGCAGGAGGGCTTCAGCCACCCGGTCTGACGTGGTGAGGACGAGCTCGCCGTCGTAGCTGTCGGGCTCGAACGGAGCGCTCACCTCGAAGAGGCGCTCCGCCGCGGCCAGGACCTCTCTCGCGGGGGCCCTCAGTTGCTCCCCGAGCGGGGTCCTCACCAGTGTTCGCCCCGCCCGGACCAGGAGCGGGTCATCGAAGTCGCTCCGCAGCCGTCGCAATGCATTGCTCGCCGCCGCGGGCGTGATTCCGAGTCTCCGCGCGGCACGAGCGACATGGGCCTCCTCGAGCAGGAAGTGGAGCGCGCGGGCGTGGTTCAGGTCGAACGCGGAGACATTCATGGCGTGAAGCCTAGGGCAGTCAAACATCAACTTCCATGATGAGGGGCCACACCCGGCGGCCACACCTTGTGCGTGCCCTGCACTCCCACCACGTAGGGCAGCCCACGCCGGGTGAGCTCCTCCAACGGCGCGGTGGCCCGCCCCCCTGCGCAGGGAGAGTGTCGACGCCGGCCACCCGAGCATCCCCCTCTCCTCGACTGCAGTGACAATCGTGCCTGAGCCGTCGGCGCCACTATTTTAGAATGACGACCGCTTCGACCTCGAACAGCATGGGGTCAATTGCAAGCTTGGGGACGGGAATCAGCGTCTGCGCCGGCAGTGCCTTGCCGAACATTTTCTTGACGTTCTTGGTCAACACCTCGAGCTTGGACATGTCGTGATCGACCACGAAGACCGTGAGCTTGGCGACCTGATCCGGCCTGGCACCGAGAGCATCGAGGGCGGTGCGCAAATTTGCGTAGGCCTGCTCAACCTGGACGGCGAAGTCAGCCGACAGGGCTCCCGTGCTGTCTTGGCCGCCCTGTCCGGAGATGTAGGCTACCCGGGCGTCGCGGGGCATGATCACCGCTGTGCTGTAACCATTCGGCGTCGGGTCGTAGAGGTTTTGGGGATTGACGATGGTCAGCTTGAGCTCGTTCTCGTTAGCTGTCGTCGCAGTGGGAACGCCCATGGTCATGATGATTAGCCCTCCGATAAACACGTGCTTGATTGCACGTGACATGATTTTCTCTTGGCTCTGAGGACCGCGAGCAACGTACCTCGCGGCCTACAGGATTGAACTTCAACTCGCCCATGCGATAGAGTCGTACGGCGTACGATTGATAGCACCGTACGTTGTACGAGTCAATCGCTGAGGAAGACAGATGGCATCCAAACGGAGCGGCGCCCGGGGCAAACAGTCTGAACGGATAAATGTGTCACCCCAGCCCGCGCAGGAACCGCGCAGTGAACCGCCTCTCTCTCTGGAACGTATCGTGGCGACTGCGGTAGAGCTGCTGGACGCCCAAGGAGTCGACGGATTGACGATGCGTCGGCTGGCCGAACGCCTCGGCTCGAGCGCGATGAGCCTATATTGGCACGTCGACAACAAAGAGGAGGTCTTTGATTTGGCGCTCGACTCGGTGCTCGAATATCCCGGACCGCCGCAAATGGCTGAGTCTCGAGACTGGCGTGGGGATGTCGTTCATATGCTCGAAGACTGGCGCGCCAGCATGCTGCGCCATCCATGGTCGGCATCGCTGTTGCCGCGCCGGGCGCTCGGCCCGAACATCCTCAGTCGCCTGGAGCTGCTGAGCAAGACTTTGTCCAGAGCCGGTGTGGCGGACGCGGATCTGAACGTCGCGATATGGTCGCTCTGGAACTATGTGATGGGCGCCACCATCACCCGGGGGAGCGTCGACCTTTCTGACGACGACAGGGTCGCCGCGCAGCAGCGCCTTACACGTCTCAGCGAACGCTATCCGACAATCGAACGCTCTCGTCTGCTGTTGGATGACGACTGGGACGGCACTTTCAGGAAAGGCCTTGACTTCCTGCTCGATGGTCTCGCTCGAGACAATGAACATTCTGGACGGAGAGCGCAAAAGCATCGAGCCGATGGCCGCCCGGCTGGTGGAGGATGAGGCGCAGGTGGATGCCATGCGTCAGCGGCTGCAGCAGTGCGTCTCGGCTTCCAACTGGAGCGACGACGAGGTCCGGCGGCGCCTGGCCATGAAGATGGAGGAAGAGTTGCCCGGACTGTAAGCCTTCGTGCTGGACGACACGGGCTTTGCCAAGAAGGGCATACACTCGGTGGGAGTGGCCCGGCAGTACGCAGGAACGTTGGGCCGTACCGAAAACTGCCAGGTAGCGGTCAGCCTGCACCTGGCGGGAGAGAAAGGCCGCAGTTGCATCGCCATGCGGCTGTACCTGCCCGAGGAGTGGGCACGTAGCAGGAAGCAGCGAGCAACGGCGGGTGTCCCCAACCAGGTGCGCTTTCTAATGAGCGAACTTCCGGAGCAGCCGTCTTTTGGCCGAGTTGTTCGGCCCGATGAAGACAGTCACTGGTCCAGGTTCGCACCGGCGAGTCATGACAGCATGCCCTCTTGCTGTCCGAGGGAGCATGCTTGGAGTCGGAGGTGATTGGGAAAAGTGCGAAATGCATAACCCGGCCGCGGCCTGTCTCTTTTTATCGAGAGTGGGTTCACTGCCGCGCTTCGCGGCGGATGCTATTAGCCTTCGCGTATAGGAGGCCCCTGGAGGGAGGGCTGGAGCGGAGGACGGGTGGCATCGCCCCGACGAAGCGCACCGCCTCCGGCCCTCTCAGGCAGACCGCCTTCTCGCAGCAGTCGGAAATGAAGCGATGGCCCATGCGCCAGACTTGCCGTCGCTTTGCCCGGCTGCTAGCCATGCGTCATTCCGTTGGGGTGCCCCTTCCCGGGGGCTGAGAGGCCAGGTGCCAACCCATCGAACCTGATCCGGCTAGGACCGGCGTAGGGAACGGAGAGCAGCAAGGGCGCGCGCGATCTCCTGGTCGTGGCCCCGGAGCTTCCTCTGAACCCCCCGCCGGTTCCGACGAGAGGAAGCGCGATGCGGACGTCCACAACCTTCTCCGTTCTCGGCGCCGGGGTCATGGGCCTCTGCACCGCCGTCGAGCTCGCGAGCCGCGGCGGGCGGGTGACGCTGGTCGATCTCCAGCCCGAACCGGGTCCCCAGGCCTGTTCCTGGTGGGCGGGCGGGATGCTCGCTCCCTTTTGCGAGGGAGAGACGGCCGAGGAGCCGGTGATCCGGCTCGGCCAGAGCGCCGCCGACTGGTGGGCGGCGCAGGGGGTGGAGGTCATCCGCCGCGGCACGCTGGTCCTCGCCCTGGGCCGTGACCGGGCCGAGCTCGACCGCTTCGCCGCCCGGACGCGGGAGCACCAGTGGATGGGCGGCGAGGAGATCTCCGCGCTCGAACCCGAGCTCGACGGCCGCTTCCACCGCGGGCTCTTCTTCCCGACCGAGGCGCATCTGACGCCGCGCGTGGCCCTCTCCACCCTGCGCGCCCGAGCCGCGGCGCTCGGCGTCGCCTTCGCGCGGACCGCGCCCGAGGGCCAGCGCATCGACTGCCGGGGCCTTGCCGCTCGCGACGCGCTCCCCGAGCTCCGCGGCGTGAAGGGCGAGATGCTGGTGCTGCGCCTCCCCGACCTCGCCCTCTCGCGCCCGATCCGGCTCCTCCACCCGCGGATCCCCATCTATCTCGTCCCCAGAGGCGACGGCATCTACATGCTCGGCGCCACGATGATCGAAAGCGCCGAGCGCGGGCGCGCGAGCGTCCGCTCGGTCCTGGAGCTGCTCAGCGCCGCCTATGCGCTGCATCCGGCCTTCGGCGAGGCGGAGATCCTCGAGATTGGTGCCGATGCGCGGCCCGCCTTCCCCGACAACGTCCCGCGCCTCATCCGGCGTGACGGCACGCTCTTCCTCAACGGCCTCTACCGCCACGGCTACCTGATGGCGCCGGTTCTGGCGCGGATGGCGGCTGACCACCTTCTGTCCGGCGAACACGTGGAGCTCCTGCAATGAAGATCACCGTGAATGGCGAAACACGCGAGACGGTGAGCGAGACGCTCGGCGCGCTCCTCCTCGAACTGGGCCATGGCGAGGCCAGGGTCGCGACGGCTGTGAACGAGGCCTTCGTGCCCGCCGCCGCGCGCGACGGGCTGCGTCTCGCCGCAGGCGACCGGGTGGAGATCGTCACTCCCCGGCAGGGGGGCTGAGCCGATGCCGGTCTTCTACGGAACCGAAGTCGCCTCGCCCCTGATGCTGGGCACCGCGCAATATCCCTCGCCCGCTGTGCTGGCCGAGGCCTTCCGCCGCTCGGGCGCGGGCGTCGCCACCGTCTCGGTCCGCCGCGAGGCGGGGGGCGAGCGGGCGGGGCAGGATTTCTGGCGCCTGATCTCGGGGCTCGGCGTGCGGGTGCTCCCCAACACCGCCGGCTGCCACAGCGCCCGCGAGGCGGTCACCACCGCCCGGATGGCGCGCGAGCTCTTCGAGACCGATTGGATCAAGCTCGAGGTGATAGGCAATGCCGACACGCTCCAGCCCGATCCCTTCGGCCTGGTCGAGGCCGCGCGGATCCTCGTGGCCGAGGGCTTCAAGGTCTTCCCCTACATGACCGAGGATCTGGTGCTCGCCGACCGCCTCTTGCAGGCGGGCTGCGAGGTGCTGATGCCGTGGGGCGCGCCGATCGGGACGGGGCTGGGACTTCTCAATCCCTATGCCCTGCGCAGCCTGCGCGCGCACTTCCCCGACGTGCCGATGGTGATCGACGCGGGGCTGGGCCTGCCGAGCCAGGCGGCCGCGGCGATGGAGATGGGCTTCGACGCGGTGCTCCTGAACACCGCCGTCGCCAAGGCGGGCGATCCCGTGGCGATGGCCGAGGGCTTCTCGAAGGCGCTGGAGGCCGGGCGCCTCGCGCACGGCGCCGGCCCGATGCCGCCGCGCGACATGGCCGCGCCCTCCACTCCGGTGCTCGGAAAGGCCTTCCTGTGACGCTCGACCGTTTCTACCCGATCTTCGACGACGTGGCCTGGCTGCCCCGGGCGCTCCCCCTGGGCGTGAAGCTCGTCCAGCTCCGTCTCAAGGACCGCGCACCGGACGACCTGCGCCGACAGATCGCCTCCGCCCGAGACCTCTGCCGCGAGGCCGGCGCCGTGCTGGTGGTCAACGATCACTGGCGGATCGCCATCGAGGAGGGCTGCGACTGGGTGCATCTGGGGCAGGAGGATCTGGACGGTGCCGACCTCCCCGCCATCCGCCGCGCGGGGCTGCGCCTCGGCATCAGCACCCATGACCCTGCCGAGCTCGACCGCGCCCTCTCGCTGAAGCCCGACTACGTCGCGCTGGGGCCGGTCTATCCCACCCGCCTCAAGCAGATGAGATGGCACCAGCAGGGACTGGAGCGGGTGACGGAATGGAAACGTCTGATTGGCGACCTCCCCCTCGTCGCCATCGGCGGCATGAGCACCGCCCGTGCCCCGGGCGTCTTCGCGGCGGGGGCCGACATCGTCTCGGTCGTGACCGACATCACGCTCAACCCGAACCCGGAGGCGCGGATCGCCGAATGGATGGAGGTGACGCGGTGAGCCGCTATGCCCGTCAGACCGCCGTGCTGGGGGAGGGCGCTCAGGAGCGGCTCCGGGCGGCGCGGCTCCTCGTCGTGGGGGCGGGGGGCCTCGGCGCGCCGGTGCTGCAATATCTCGTCGGGGCTGGGGTAGGGCACATCCGCCTCGTCGAGCACGACCGGGTGGAGGAGAGCAACCTGCACCGCCAGACGCTCTTCCGCATGGGCGACCTCGGCCAGCCCAAGGCCGAAGCCTGCGCCCGCCACCTCGCCGGGCTCAATCCGGAGAGCGTGGTGGAGCCCGTGGTGGCCGCGCTGGAGCCCGCCAACGCCCCGAAGCTCATCGAGGGCTGCGAGCTGATCCTCGACTGCGCCGACAGTTTCGCGGTCAGCTACATCCTCTCGGACCTGTGCCTGGCGCGGGGCCTCCCGTTCCTCTCCGCCTCCGTCACGGGGCGCGAGGGCTACGCGGGCGGTTTCTGCGGCGGCGCACCGAGCCTGCGTGCGGTCTTCCCCGACCTGCCGCAGCGGATGGGCAGCTGTGCCGAAACTGGCGTGCTCGGCCCTGTCGTGGGCGTGATCGGTGCGCTGCAGGCGCAGATGGCGCTGGCGCTGCTCTCGGGGGAGGCAGGTGTACTCGGGCGCCTCGTCACCTTCGACGGCGCGACCTTCCGCGCTGGCGGCTTCCGCTTCGATGGGGCAGAGGAGCCCGCGCGTGCGCCGCGCTTCGTCTCCCCTTCCGAGATTACGCGAGGAGACCTGACCATCGATCTGCGCGGGGTAGATGAGGCCCCGCTGATCCACCCCGGAGCGCGGCGCATGAGCGTGGCCGAGGTCGGCCCCGGCATGGACCTGCCCGAACCCGGCCAGCGCGCGGTGCTCGTCTGCCGCTCCGGCCTCCGCGCCTGGAGGGCGGCGGAACGCCTCGCCGCGATCTGGCCCGGAGACATCGCCCTCGTCGCGGCGGGCAACCCCGTTGGAGCTTCATCATGAGTCGCGCCGCCGGAGGAGGCGCACCTCAGGAGGTGATGTTCAGGGGGCTCAGTCCTCCACCTGTTCACAGACTTCATCGAATCGAGACAGGCGTGCGTGGTCCGCGAGGTACATGCCACCCTCCTGCACCCAGGGTCCTTCGAAGATCCGCCCACTCCAGAAGCCCACCGCATCGTTGATGCGCTGGTAGTCGATGGTGAAGACATCCGAGCCCATGGAGAGGGTGAGCTCCAGGGTGTTCTTCGAGGGTCTCCGAACATCGGTGATGCGGTAGAAGCTGCTGTCCGGTCCACCGAAGATGATCAGCTGGGGCCTCACGCCACGGCTCTCATCGCTGGCGAGCGAGAGCTCGATACCGAAGAACGCCTCGCCCGTGCACCCATGCAGATAGGTGTAGCTCCGTCCGCTCTTGCGGAGCAGGTTCCACGTGGTCGGGAAGCCCGCCAGGTACTCGAGCCCTCTCGTGGGCAGGTCCTTGCGCGCGGAGAGGAAGGCATCGAGGATCCAGCCCGTCTTCCCCTCCCAGGTCACCTGCGTCCAGCGTCCCCGGGCGCCCTCCACCTCGACGGGCGCGCCTCGCTTCCGCTGGGGTGTGAGCTCGGTCATGAAGGGAAGGGTCGCGACCACCCGGGCGTCCGCCGAGGGCTCCTCCAGCAGGGGCACGCCCTGCGTCCGATTGGTCCAGGTACACAGGAGGGAGCTCAGGTCCCCGAGGGCTCCAGGCTGGGGGAACCGCCGGGCGAGCAGCGTCACGAACGGCAGGGGATGGTTCTCCCCGTTGCTCGGATAGCGGAGCGAGAGATCCGCACCGGCTTCGACCATCCGCCGGGCCAGTCCGAATTCCTCGGCCCACAAGGCCACCATCAGGGGCGTCCACCCGTACGTGTCCAGGACGTCGAGCTGGGCACCGCGGTCGACGAGGAGCCACGCGGCCCGCGGATTCTCCTTCACCGCGATCTGCAGCGGCATGATTCCGGCGGTGTTCTTCCGGTTGGGGTCCGCTCCCAGCGCGAGCAGGGTCTCCGTCACCGCCGGGGGCATGCGCCCGCTCGCGAGGTGGAGCGCGGTGTTGCCCCTCGACACCTCCAGCACCGCGTTGATGTCGACGCCGGACTTCACGAAGAGCGCTGGAAGCGGTTTGCACTTCTCGTGCTGGCAGTTGACCGCCTGCCACAGGGTCTGGATGTTGGGTTGGGAGCCCCTGGCGAGCAGGAGCTCGACCACCTCCAGGTTCCCGGCCTCCAGGGCCTCGGTCAGAGGAGTCTTGCCCCAGGAGTCGCTCGCGTCGAGCGGAGCGCCCGCCTCGAGGAGCAGGGAGGAGAGCTCGGTACTGAACCGGGCGGCCGCATGCAGTGCCGTGGTGCCGTCGCTGCTGGCGGTCCGCACGTCCGCCTTGTGCCTCAGGAGGACCTTCGCGACCTCGGGCTTCTTTCGTTGGAGCGCGGAGAGGAGCGGTGTCGAAGAGGATTTGTCCCGAGCGTCCAGCTCCGCCCCCGCGGAGAGGAGCAGCTCCACGCTGTCCGGTTCGACGGCACCATGCAGGGGCGAGCGCCCCGCCGTGTCCAGGGTCCGCGCATTGGCACCGGCCTTCAGCAGTGCGTCGACGATGGCTGCTCGTCCGCCTCGGACGGCGTGCGCCAGGGCCGTCTTGCCCTCGAAATCACGGATCTCGATACCGGGTCCGTTGCCGAGGAGCAGCTGGACCATCTCCCGATGGTCATGGGCGCTCGCCAGCATGAGCGCGGTGTGGTTCGACCCCGTATCGGCCTTGACGTTGGCCTTGACGCCCGCGGCGAGCAGCTGACGCACGGCGGGAAGATTGCCTTCGCCAGCCGCGGCGACGAACAGCGTGTAGAGCCCCTTCCGCTCGCCTTCATTCACCTCGCCGGGTGATGGCGGCGAGGCGCCCCCCTTCATGAGCAGCAGGGCCATGGCGATTCTGTTCGCGCCCAACACCCCCCGCAGCAGTGACCTGCCGTCCTCATCCGGGGTGTTCGGGTCGACCCCCGCGGAGAGCAGCGCCTCGACCCGTGCGTGCTTGTCCTGCTTGACGAAGACGGACAGCTCATACGTGGAGGAGAGGCCCGACTCCTTCTTGAGCCGCTCGAGCTCCGGCCAGAGCGGCTCGAGCGCCCTCTCGTATCTCCGTGCCTCCCCTTTGGGGACCGCGATGGCCAGGGGAGACTCGCCAAAGGGCGCGCCCACGAGCTTCAATGGTGTCTGCTGGATGGCGATGGCCAGCCCGACCTCTTCATCGGCGACGAAGTCCGCCTTGCCCGCCAGGAGCATCTTGAGCGCGGCGGCGGTGCTCGGGGCCGGAAGGCGCCGGGCCGAGGGGAGGGCCGTCTCCACGGCTCGAAGCGCGAGGGCCGTGCCAGCGACACGGCCGCGAACCTGGCCCAGGCTCCCCACGACCGTCTCGGACCTGGCCGCGAGCCGGTAGCGCATGAGCAGGTACGGAGACGTGAAGGCCACGAGCTTCTCACGCTCCGGAGTCGGGGTGATGGAGTTGAGGGCGATGTCCACCTCGCCGCTCGCCACCGCCTCGACGGAGCCCTTGCCGAACTCGCGCCGGGTATCCACGAACACGGCGGTGGCACCGAGGCGTTGGGCCAACCGCTGGGCCAGCTCCGCCTCGAAGCCGGTGGCGACCCCGTCCTTGAAGCCGTGCAACGGCATGTACTCGCCCGAGAGCGCGACCCTGAGCACGTTGCCCTCCGTGCTCGGCTGGGCGACCGCGATGCTGGCTCCCGCGATGGCGAGCACGAGGAGAAGACGGCGGACATGGAGGAAGTGCATTCAGCCGCGAGTATAAAAGAGGGTCCCACGGAACTCGAAGCTCACGCCCGGTGAGGCCAGGGCGCCGAGCCAACGGCACACTACCTCTGCCGTCAGGCCTTCCTGTAGAATGCGAGCGGTCAGGCGGGAATCAAGGGGTTGACGCCTGCCCATCCGCTTCGAGCCGGGCGGACGGGCAGGTTCATCACCTGGTGCTCATTCGTGAAGGGACTCGTCCTTGCTGGCTTTCGCCGGGAGCGCCCGGGTGCCGCGGCCCCGCCGCGCGAGCACTGCCATCACCAGCAATCCCGCCAGGGGGAACGCGCCCGACGGTAGCACCCCGCAGCCTCCCAGGAGAGGACGCTGGTGGAGTTCCTTCGGAGGCTGCTCGTTGTCGCCGGAGCCCTGGCCGTCAGGGTCGCTGCCCTCGTCTGGTGAACCCCCCGTGTCCGGCTGCTCCCCCGTGTCCGGCGACTGCCGGCATGGATGGCGCCCCACCGGGAGCGAGGCATCGGCCTCGTTCGGGGGAGTCGAGCCCGGCAAGGGGAGCGCCCAGAGCTCGCGGGTCAACGCATCGCCGGTGGTGAAGTAGAGGGTGTTGCCGGCGAGCACGAAGTCACCGGGATTGGAGGACTCGGCACCCGGGAGCACATCGGCCACCAACTCGGTGCCCTCGACGGTCCCGTCGGACATCCACAGCTCGGTGCCCGTGTCGGGGGCCGTGGCGCTGAACAGGAATCCTCCCGACTCCAAGGGATGGAGACGCTGCCAGGGCACGCCCCAGCCCGTCCCCGGCACCAGCTCCTTGAAGAGCCGGGTGGTCTCCGCGGTGCCCTCGCTCCGCCACAGCTCCATGCCCGTGCTCTTCTGGAGGGCGGTGAAATACAGCGCGCCATTGAGAACGACCGGGCAGTTCATGCCCGAGTCCTCCATCCCGGGGTTGATGTCCTTGACGAGCCGGGTGCCCTCAAGCGTGCCATCCGAGCGCCACAGCTCGGTGCCCGTGCCCTCCTGGTAGGCGGAGAAATAGAGCGCCCCGCCCATGGACGTGACGCACGAGATGACCGAGTGCCCGGGGCCGGGGTTGATGTCCGTCACCCGCCGGGTGCCCTCGAGGCTGCCGTCCGAGCGCCACAGCTCGGTGCCCGTGCTTTCCTGGTAGGCCGTGAAATAGAGCACCCCGTCCAACACTGTGAGCTGGGAGACGTCCCGCCATTGGAAGGTGGGGCCCGCGACGAGCCGGGTGCCCTCGGCAGTGCCATCCGAGCGCCACAGCTCATTCTGCCCGAAGCTGCCATTCGCGGCGAAGTAGACCACTCCGTCCATGACCACGAACGTGGAGGAAGCCGGGGTGGGGGAGCCGATACGCAGATTTCGGACGAGCGAGGTGCCCTCGGGGGTGCCATCCGTGCGCCACAGCCCCTCCGGGGCGGTCCAGGGATCGCCGCCCCTGGCGCGGAAGTAGATGGCATCCCCGACGGCCTTCAGGCCGGTGGGAGACGAGTCCGAGTATGGATAGCTCGGGACGCTCTCGGACGTGCCGGGCCGGCCGGGGTTGATGTCCTTGACGAGACAGGTGCCCTCGGAGGTGCCGTCCGAGCGCCACAGCTCCTGGCCGAGGACGTGGATGTTTCCATCGGACGCCAGGCCCCGGGTCCGGGCGCTGAAGAGGAGCACGCCATCCAGCGCGGCCATTTGTTGAGGATTGGAGGACTCCGGGCCCGGAAAGACGTCGCTCACGCGCCGCGTCCCCTCGGGAGTGCCGTTCGTCACCCACAGCTCCCGGTCCCCATCTGTCGTGGCGGCGAAGAACAGCTTCCCCCCCACGGCGGTGAGCTCCCGGGGATTCGAGCCTGATTGACCTGGGCCCAGCCGGACGGGAGTGCCAGACCGAGCACTCTCGCCGAGTGCCTGGGTCGTGTCGTTCAAGGGAGCCGGCGCGACCCAGCCACCGGATAGAGAGAGCAACAGTCCAAGCAAGCCTGCTCGGCAGGTTCGATAAAGACGCATGGGGTCTCCTCGTAACAACTCGTGGCCGGCCCCGCGCGGCACGGATGCTAGCACGGCTGGTGTGCTCAGTGGCGCTGGCCCCTGGCCTGCTGGAGCAATCGCCGGGCGCACGACGCGAGCTCCTCGCGCAAGGCATCCGGCCGTTGGATCTCGAAGGCGAAGGGCAGCCGCGCCAGCTCTCGCGCGAACCAGCCGAGGTCATCACTCTGGCCTCGTAGCAGCACGCCCCCCTCCACCTGTTCCAGCACGCCGAACGCGGGAAACACTCCACGCCGCGCCGTCTCGAGGTCCGTTTCGAGCAGCACCTCGATGGCGTACGCGCGAGGCAGCGTCGCCACCGCGCGCGTCAGGTGCTCGAGCGCGTCGAATCCCTCCGGGCGGGAGAAGCTCACCTCCAACGGTTGCACGGACCGCACCCGGTCCAGCCGGAACGAGCGCAGCCCGTTGCGCAGATGGCAGATACCCACCGCGTACCAGCGCCCTGCCCGCCAGGCGAGCCCATAAGGGTCGAAGTCACGCTCGGTCTCCTCGTGCTCCGCCGCGCGATAGAGCAGGCGTACGCGCCGCTGGGCCTGGGACGCGGCGCTCAGCGCGACCAGTGCGGCGTTGTCTCCAGGCGCCGTGGAGCGGGCAAGGTCGAGCGTCACCGTCTCGTCCACCGCGCGCACGCGCCGTTTCAGACTGGCCGGCATCACCCGCTCGAGCTTGGCTTGAGCACTGGCCACGGCGGGCGCCGCTTCCGCGAGCCCCAGTCCTCTCGCCGCGAGCAGTCCGACCGACAGGGCCAGGGCCTCATCCTCGGTGAACATCATCGGCGGCAGCTTGAAGCCGGCCACGAGCATGTACGCGCCATCGCGTCCGCGCTCGGCGGTGATGGGGATGCCCAGCTCCTCCAGCATGGCGATGTAGCGGCGTACCGTCCGGCGATCGACCTCCATCCGCCTCGCCAGCTCCGCGCCGCTCATCCGGCCATGGGTCTGCAGCAGCTCGAGCACGGTGAGCACGCGTGTCGTGGGACGGGACATGGGAGGGGGCTGGTTCGAATGAGGGCCGATTCCGCCCTATATTCCCCCTAAAACGTGCTTCCGTCACCTGGCCCGCCACCTCCTCGTACGGGTCACCTCATTGTCGGGAGCTCTTCTTCATGCAGCAGACCGCTCATCTGTGGCTGTTCTTCGTCCTGGTGTTCGGGATCATCGTCCTTCCTGGCCTCGACATGGCGTTCGTCCTCGCCAGTTCCCTGACGGGCGGCCGCAAAGCGGGTCTGTCGGCCGTGGCGGGAATCATCGCCGGTGGCGTCTGTCACGTGGCCGCCGGTGCCACGGGCGTCGCCGTGTTGCTGAAGGTCGTTCCTTCCGCATTCAACGTGTTGCTGTGGATCGGCGCCCTGTATGTGGCGTGGATCGGCATCTCCCTGTTCAGGAGCGGCGCCGCCTTCTCCGCGGCTCCCCTCGGGGAAAAGCACCCGCCCGCGGTCACGTTCCGCCGCGGCGTGCTGACCTGCCTCCTCAATCCGAAGGCCTACCTCTTCATGCTCGCCGTGTTCCCCCAGTTCGTGCGGCCGGAGTATGGGCCCCTCTGGATCCAGGCACTCGTGCTCGGCGCCATCATCGCGTTCAACCAGGCCGCCGTGTATGGCGCCATCGCGCTGGTCGCGGATGGGGCTCGCGGTTGGCTCGAGTCCAATCCCGCAGCCAGTGTCGCCGCCGCTCGGCTCGTCGGCGGTCTTCTGCTGTTCGCCGCTGTTCTGACCGTCCTGGAGGGCTGGCGCAGCGCTTGATGCGCGGGCCCCCCTCTGCTCCAGCCCTCCACCCTCAACACGCCGGGAGATAGGGCATCTGCAGCGTGAAGGTGGCCCCGAGACCCTGACCCTCGCTGTGGACGGCGAGTGAGCCTCCCAGCTCCTGGGCCGCCAGGGCGCTCGAGTGTAGCCCGAACCCGTGTCCCTCCTCACGGGTGGTAAAGCCATACTGGAAGATGCGCGTGAACATCTCCGGCGCGATGCCCTGGCCATTGTCGTGGATCGCGATCCGGACGTGGTTGTCGGGGGTGTGCTCCATCTTGATGATGAGTCGCCGCTCGCTCGCGGGCACGCAGTCCATGGCGTACTTGGCATTGCTGATCAGGTTGACCAGGATCATCAGGGTCTTGTGCTTGTCGGTGAGCAGCGACGGAAGGGATGCCAGGTGCCGCTCCACCTTCACCTGGTGGCGGACGAGCCCGGCCGAGTTGATACGCAAGGCATCCTCCACCAACTCCGCCAGCTGGACCGGCTCATGCACGCGAGGAGTCCGCGCGTAGTTCTGCTGCACCTTGACGATGTCACCGATGTGCTCGGTGTACCGGCCCACATCATCGAGCAGGGTGACGATCTCCTGGCGATCGTCCAACAGGCTCTGTCCCAGCTTGTTGAGGAAGGGCATGAGGTGACGCCCACGCTCGTCCTGGGTGAGGAAGGACTCCAGGTCGGTCTGGCGCCTCTCGAGCATGTTGGCGACGCGGCTCACATGCTCGAGCTTCATCTCGGTCATCCGCTCCCTGGCGACCTGGGCCGAGGTGTAGACGCTGTTCAACACGTTGCCGACGTTGTGCAACACATTGGTGGCGATCTCCGCCATACCGGCGCGGCGAGCCGTCTGCACCAGTTGCTGATGCACCTCCTTGAGCTCCCGGGTGCGCTCCTCGACGCGATGCTCCAGCCCCTCGTTGGCCTGGCGCAGTTCCTCCTCGCGGCGCTGGACCTGATCTGCCATGAGCCGGAAGGAGCGAGCCAGCTGCCCCAGCTCGTCCTCGCGCGTGGTGTCCAGCTCGACCTTGAAGTCCCCGGCCGCCACGCGATCGGTGGCATGGGTGAAGGCGACCAGCGGGTGGGTGATCTGCTGCTGGAGGACCCAGGACACGATGGCCAGCTCGAGGAGCAGCGACACCATGCCGAGCAGCAGGATGATGCGTGCTGCCTGGAAGGCGGGACGGGACACCGCGCTTTCGGACAATACGGTGACGAAATGCCAGCCAGGGCCTCTCAGCCGTGTCACGGCGAGGTATTCACCGTGCTCCGGGTGCTTCATCACGGCCTGGCCGGGTGGGCGCGTCCTCACCTGCTCGACGATGCTCCGCAGGTGGGCCCGCTGTTGCTCGGTGGCCTGGCTGGCGATGCTCTCCTCATTCAATGTGGGATGGACGATGAGCTTGCCGTCCCCCCGGAAGATGATGTTGTAGGAGCCCGGCAGGTGGTCGTTGATGGTGCGAGCCATCAACTGTTCGATCAGGACGTCATGGCTGATCGACGCGACGTGGCGGCCATCCATGTCCAGGGGGGTGGTGACCGTGGACATCGCCTGTTGCGAGACCGGCTCCTTGTAGATGGGAGACCAGGTCGTCTCCCGCTTCGGGTTGTTCTCGGGCAGGCTGCCGGGGAAGAAGTCCTGGATGATGATCGAGGTGGTGGGGTCGCTCTCGAAGATCCAGTTGGGGCGCTCGGGCCAGTACATCACGAGCGCGTCCTCGGGCAGCGTGATGAAGGTGTCCGTGAAGCGCGTATGAAATGCGGGCCCGTACTGGAGGAGCACTTCGTACCCGGCCAGCAGCCGGCGGCGCATGTCCATGTCGACGGGCACGCCCTTGGGGACGTAGACACAGGGCATCCGCGTTCCGTCGAAGTGCTCGGGACGGTTACGGATCGCCCCATCGGGCATCAGCGCGAACAGGCTGTCGAAGCGAGCACTCACATCCTCGTTCTGGTAGGCGCGGAGCTTCTCCTCCAGGGCCTTCTTGAGGATGACATGGTTGTCCTCGGCCAGCAGGAAGATGGCTTGCTCACGCTGGCCGCGCTCCGCCACATGCTGCTCCAACTGCGCGAGGGCCTCGGAGCGCAGGGTTTGGAGCATGTGGAGGTAGCTGAAGAGGGTGCTTATCGCGATGACGATGGCGATGCGCACGCCCATCTTGATGAGCGTGGACCGAGCCAGGGGAGTGCGGGGTCGAGAGGATGTCGGCATGTTGACCTGCCGACCTGGCGTCCCGGCTGCGGACCTGTAGGGCAGTCACTGCCTGCAGGGGTCGGCTGTGCTGCCTCTGACACAAAGTTGGCCACGGGAATTCCGCTCGGAAAAGAACATCGGTCCCCGGGCTGGTGGCGGAGCACTCTGGCATGGTGTCGACCGTCGTCGCTGAGCCCATGGCCATTCGTGGTGCGCTTGGAGGCTCGAAGCCGGAATGGGGCGGCTCGGACCGAGACGTTCCTTGCTCGTGGCGTTTTCAGCTCTACCTTTGGCGCATCAGGACCTGAGGGGGCGGGATGAAGTTCGGTGGCGGGCGGGGGAAGTGGGCGGCTTTTTTCATTCTGGCGGCATGCGGTGGGACGGAGGTACCTCCCACGGGGTTGGAGGCGACGCCGCCCTCTTCACAGGCTGAAACCCCACCGCCACAGCCAGAGAGTCCTCCCGTCATCACTCCGCCGCTCCCCGTGGCTCACTGCATGCCACGGCCGGGACAGCCCGCGCCCCTGTTCACCAACGAGCAGGGGCAACCGCGCTCCTGGGTGCCCGTGGGCCCAGCGCTGGAGGCCAACCCCGAGCGCAATACGCCGCAGACCCGGCTGGGGCTGGCGGTGGATCCATCGGGAGCGCCCATCGTCTCGTGGGGCGAGAACAATGGCTCGGTGTGGGGCTACTTCTTCCGGCGTGCGGAGGGACATGTGTGGTCGCAGGTGGCGGCTTCCGTGTTCCCCCTGCCCGCGACGACCTACAACCCTCCTGCCCGCCCCGCCTTCGCTGTCGATCCACGGGGCCGTCCGGTGATGGCCCTGCTCGAGGCGACCGGGCACTCGACGGGCACGGTGCGGATCCACCGTTGGGAGGGTCGATTCTGGTCGGTTCTGGGGCTCGGACTCCAGGCGGCCAACAATCGGCTGACGGAGGTCAGCAGCGCGGCCCTCGCCTTCAATTGTTCCGGAGAGCCCGTGGTGGCGTGGGGCGAGATCGGCCCGGGCGAGCCCTCCATTGGCATCCACGTGAGCCAGTGGGATGGACAGTCCTGGCAGAGGGTGGGGGAGCGGTTGAGCGCGTACCCGGATGGTGTGCGCGGGGATGGCTCCAATGGAGAGCGTCCCAGCCTCGCCGTGGACTCGCGGGGCTTGCCCGTCGTGGCCTGGGAGGAATCGGCCATGCGGGAGTTCATCAGCCGCATCCACGTCCGGCAGTGGGATGGCGCCCGATGGCTCCCGGTGGGCGGAGGAGTCGCCAGCGAGGACACGCTCTCGAAGGGCGACTCCTATTCGCCCTCGCTCGTGCTCGATGGCGCGGATGTCCCCTACCTCACGTGGACCCAGCACGAGGGGAAGAGCGCCCGGGTGTTGAATCAGGTCCGGCGCCCCTCGGGGGAGCAGTGGGAGGGTATCCTCGAGCCTGGACCCAGGAGCGAGCCGGTGCTCGCGGCGCTCGGGTCGCGCGTCTTCCTGCTCTTCGCGCGGGAGGACCGGCTCGAGATTCACACCTGGGATGGACAGGCATGGCAGCCGGTCGGCGGGCCCCTTCAGGCTCTGCCGGGCGAGACGAAGCTGGGCGAGTGGGCGCTCGCCGTGGACCCGCGGGGGCTGCCCGTGGTGGCCTGGGTCGAGTACTCCCGCAACCCGTTCTCGCCTGGGAAGGTGGGTCCGGTGGAATTGGGCGAGACCCAGGTCCACGTCTGGCGCTTCCAGTGAACCCGGGGACAACATCGTCCCCATCACGCGCTGCCTCTTCGACATGCGGTAGGCAATCACCAGGGAGAGCTGTCAGGTAACAGTTTCGCGAGCTCGTGGTGTTGAAGCAGGACACCTGGGGGCGAAACCATGAACGCACGACAGAAGCTTGGGCTCTCGCGACGAACGGTCATTGTCTGCGGGGTCCTGCTCACCACGGGACTCGCGGCGGCCCACACGGTCTGGCCCGAGGCGCCTTCCGGCAATCCCCTGGTGCAATACGCGCTCGAGCCGTCGGCGAGGTTCGCCTTCACCGGTCGCGTCGAGGAGCGCCTGCCGGCCGGCTCCTATCTCTATCTCCGCGTACGGGACCCGGCCGGTGCGCGGCACTGGGTCGCCACGCTGACCTCCACCGCCTCGGCGGCGGAGGAGGTCCAGGTGCGGATCTTCGCGCGCTCCGAGGACTTCCACTCCAAGCGCCTGGGCCGCGACTTCTCCTCACTCCTGTTCGGCACCGTCCGGTCCGCGGTGCCCGCCACTCGCTGACTTCCCGCAGTCTCCTTCCACTCCAAGGAGTCACATCATGAAGCGCAGCCTCGCAGCAGCTCTGCTCTCCTTCTCCGTCGCCGCGTGTGGCGGCTCGGTGCCCCCGCCGCGGCCGGCACCTTCCGAGCTCCCCAGTGACGACGGCTGCACGCGCGACACGCTGGAGCCCGACTTCCAATCCAGTCCCCTCCAGGGCCCAGCGGTCGACGCCCAGGGCAAGCTCGTGCCCGGTACCTACATCATGAGCAGCACCTACCTGCGCATGAGGAACACACAGGAAGCCCAAGAGGAGTTCCAGCAGCTCATGGGCCCCATCAACCAGACCCTCGAGGAGCAACCGGGACTCGTGGCGATCCAGTTCGGTAGCTCCACGCGCTGCAACACGAAACGCACGTTCACCATCTGGAAGGACGAAGAATCGATGTACCAGTTCGTCGGCAGCCCCGCGCACACGCAGGCCATCGCTCGCGTGAGCCTGGTGAGCCGCGGCGGCACCAGCGTGACGAGCTGGCAGGACGACGAGCGAGGGGCGACCTGGGAGAAGGCGCTCCAGCAGCTCGCCTCGGAGACGCGTCCTACCTACTGATCAGGCCCGTCGAACACCGGGCTGGTAGCATGCCTTCCATCATGTCCGCTCCCCACGCTCCCTGGCGAAACGACCCCGGCCTCGTCGGACACTTCCACCCTGAGTACCCGGATGACCTGCAGGTCATCGTGCATGACGGAGAGCCTCGACGGACGCAGCGAGCGCCGGAGTCCTGCTGGGTCCGCGTCACGGGCATGGAGCCGGCCATCCTCCGTCCGGTCATCTACGAGCCGGAGGAGAACCCGCTCTCGCGCGAGGTCTTCGACGCACGCTATCGCGCCCCCTCGCCGGTCTTCGTGGGAGCGCTGATCAACCAGCCCCATCACCTGAAGAACGTGAAGCAGGGAGACGAGATCCGCTTCCTGGTGGTGCCGGGACTCCCGCTCCCGCTGCACGTCACCCGCGAATACCTGCGCGAGCGTCCCCAGTGGGACATCCTGCCGTGCAACCAGTGCGGCGGCAGCGAGTGCTTCGACCCACCGTCGGTGCTGTACCGAACCCGCTTCCCCGGCACTCCTCCAGATGCGGTGCCCGAGATGTTCACCGCCTTCTGCTCGGCCTGTGGGGGAACGATGGCGCTGTCCAACCGGGAGGCCGGGGCCGGACGGGACGAGGAAGCCAGCCTGGCGGACGAGCCCTCGGCTCCGGCCCCGGCGAAGAAGCCATGGTGGAAGGTGTGGTGACGGGCGATCCGAGAATGAAAGAGCCGGCGACCCGAAACCCAATGTGGTCATGAATCGATGTCGGCGCGACGGTCGTGGCCAACGAGGACGAAGTGGCGCTCAAGCCCCTTGTCATCTCCCCCATTCCGTCCGGAGGCTCGCGCCTGGCCTGGATGGGTAATGACGGCAAGGTGCACATCACCCAGCTCGATGCGAGCGATCTCCCGGTGGAGACGTCCTTCGGCTTGCCGGCGAGTGATTTCGCCGACCTGTACGCCGACAACACTGGGGGCACGCTGTTGTTGACACGGAATGCGAAGGGTGGGGGCACGCTCAACTGCGGCGCACCGACCAACCTCTGCGGGAGCCCCCCCAATCCGCCCGTGCCCTGTTACGACATGTACATGGTGCGCTTCGACGGCAGCACCGAGACGTGGGCCACCGTCCTGACGAGCTCCAGCGAGACCCTGCCGCCCTATTCCACCGGACCCATGGGCCCCAGCGTCTACATGATCTGGTGGTACGCCCACCACGGGCGCATCGCGTTCGACGGCACGCGCTACGCGGGCTACTTCGGCGCCGCGATCAGCGTCTCGCAGAACGGCTGCATCAACATCCACCAGGGCGACCGGATGAAGGTCGTCGGCACCGACGGAAAGCTCCAGGCTGGCGGCTTCGATTGGGGTTGCAGCCACAGCGGTTATGAGCGGCTCATCTGGGATCCGACGGCCCGCAAGTTCGTCTCCATCTGCAAAACCGACAACAACAACCGGATCGCGTTCGCCCCCACCTACAAGACCATCCAGCCCGTCGACCTCTCCTACTCGAACCTGGGCAACCTGGTGACGGCCACGGGCGGGGGGTACTGGCTCACGACGAGCAACATCCGCCCGGGGCAGACCCCCAACGCCAACGGGCTCGCGGACGTGCACCTCCTGCACTTCGTGGACGGTGCCGCCGACAAGGATATCGTCCTGGCGAGCGATGCGGGCCTCAACAACCGGGCGCCCTACCTGGCCGCCTATGGCCAGAACCAGCTCCTGGCTGCCTGGGAGACCTCGACGCGGACGGGAGAACTGCTCCGGAGCGACACCAGCCGCAAGCTCTACGTCCAGGCGCTGGATCGCGCGACCGGTGCCGCGAACGGCCCGGCGCTGCAGGTGGATGTGAAGGGCAACCGCTATCAGGACTTCGTGGCCTTCCCGGATGGCAGCGTGGCCTTCGCCGCACCGGGCAGCAGCGCGACCAGGATCAAGATCCTCCGCGTCCTTCCCTGCGCGGGATGATGCGCGAGCCGAAGAGGTGAGGTGAGGACCCAGCCCAGCCCCGGAGGGACCTGGGGGAGGGCGTGATGCGGGTGAGCCTCCGATTGTTGGCCGCCTCGTAGACCTGGTCCTGCCAGGGTTCGCCTCGTACAAGCGGCCCTCTGTGATGGCGCTCACTCGCTGGGAGTTGGCGCCGTCACAGCCCCCCGGCGGCCACCAGGGCAGAGTGCTTCGTGTCAGGGCACGAACCCCACACGCGACGCCCTGGCAGCGAGGCCGCCATGTCCCGCATCATGAGCACCGAGGTCATCCTGCCGTCCTCCCTGTCCGCCGAGGCGCGGCACCAGCTCACCGACAGCCTCTACGCCGTCCACGCGCGGCTCTTCGAGTCGGAGGAGGAGCGCGAGGCGTGGGCCCCCTGCGACAGGCCCGAGGCGCTCTACTTCCTCGAGACCGCTACGGCCCATGCCGAAGGGCACGGGCTGTTGACGGTGGCGCCCATCACCCTGGAGACGGTGCTGAGCATGGCACGCTCCCTGCTGAAGCGGAGGCTGCGCCAGTCCATGGCGAGGCTGGCGGCCCGGGTGCTGGGCACTCGGCTGGGGGCGCGTCTGGGCCGCTCACTGGTGGCCCACACGTTGCGCCACGTGCCGCTCTTCGCCCAGCTCGACGAGGCCACCCTGCACGGCCTGGCCGGGCGCGCGGAGCTCCTCGTGCTGCCCGCGGGCAGGGAGGTCTTCCAGGCGGGAAGTGCCAGTGACGAGCTGTACCTGCTGGAGAGCGGCGTGGTCCATGTGCTGGCCCAGGGAGGCAAGCTCATGGACGAGCTGGGCAGCGGCGCCGTATTCGGGGAGCTGGCCCTGCTCACCCGCGAGCGCCGCTCGGCGACGGTGCGCACGGCGACGGCCTCGACGTTCATCCGCATTGCCCGCTCGGCGCTCCTGCCGCTGCTCGAGGAGAATGAGCGCCTGCGCGAGCGGATGTGGAAGACGCTCGCCGAGCGGCGCTTCGACGATGTGGTGCGGGGGCTGGAGGGCTACGGACACCTGGAGCGTGCGCGCCGGCTGTCCCTGCTGCGCTCCGGAGAGCACCGCGAGCTGAGGCCGCAGGAGTGGCAGACGGTCGAGGCGGGTACCCACCTGTTCGTGCTGTCGGGCGCGGTGGACTTCGAGCACGCGGGGCTGGTGGTGACCCAGCGGGACTCCACGCTCCTGGAGGTCGGCCGGCCGCTGCGGGTGAGGGCCCGGGAAGCCACGCGGCTCGTGCTCCTGCATCCGCGGGCGGAGGTCGCCAGAAAGCCAATGGAGTGGACCCGCCGGGATTCGAACCCGGGTCTCTCGGGTGCAAACCGAGAATTCTCCCGCTGAACTACGAGCCCAAGAACATGACAGGCCGCCAAGGAGTTGAACCCTGCACGCTCGGATTTGGATTCCAAGCTGCTCCCGGAGCGCGGCCTATAGACAGTGATGCTGTGTAAACCGGGAGCAGGTCTCGAACCTGCATCTGCGGGGTCAGAGCCCGCCATCCTGCCAATTGGACGATCCCGGTATTGAAAGCCTGAAAACACGAGAGGCCAGGTTCCCCTTCGGGAGCCCGGCCTCTGGTCGACAGCACCTCAGGAGGGAGGCGTCGACGGTCAGAAACCGGGTGGACTACCGAGATACCGCCAGAACCGGGCAGAGAAAACCGGAGCGGCGACCGCGTGGGGGCGCGGGAGCGAAGCGAAACAACCGGCGAAGCTCTCAGTGTGCTGGGGGTTCATCGCGCGCTGCACCGTCACCGTTGCCATGGTCACCGCTCCTTTCAGTGAGAAAAGACGCAGCCGGAAATGCTTCCTGACAAGCTTGTACGAGCCCACCTGAAGAGGGCCGATGCTCATCCAGTCGTCATATCGAGAGGCGCGGCGCTGGCATGCTTCCGCTTCCGGCGGGCCAGCGTGCTCAGGAGGATGAAGCCTCCCAGATAGAGGTAGAGAGGGAAGAGTTCGAGGGCGAAGAACGAGAAGCCGGGCTTGAGGAGGATCATCCCAATCAGCGCGGCGGAGCCTCCCAACCCATTATGGGTGGAAGCCACGTAGGGAATGATCCACATCGTCTCCTTCTTCTTCCAGGCCCCCCGCTGGAGCTGCCAGGCATAACGCAACCCCATGAATGCCGTGGTGGCCACGGCGAGGAGGACGACGCCTGGGACACCCGCCAGGTAGAGCGGAATCAGCGAGAGGTACGCCACGACCATTCCAACACCGTGGAGCCTCACGGCGCGCTCGATTCCGATGCGCACCACCAGGGTCTTCTTCCAGGTCGTCGCGTCGCTCTCCCAATCCGCCATGTTCATGACCATCATCCGGATGTACTCGATGATGCCGAGCGGGATGAGGACCAGCAGCAGTGTGTGCGGTTGCAGTCCGCCGCTCTGGAGGCAATAGCCGAGCAGCGGAACGAGGGTGTTGAGGACCAGGGTGACGGTGAACTCGCCCAGGCCCAGGGCCTCCAGCTTGAGCGGCGGTGCACTGTACTGCCAGGAGAAGAAGATGGCGCCCAGGCACAGGAGGCGGGCGCTGAGGGTCGGCATGAGCAGTGCGAGCACGATGGACACCCCGGCCAGCACATACGCGATGTGCAGGGAGAGTCTCGGCTCCATGAGCCCTTTCACGAGGATCCGGCTGCCGCCTGTCCATGGCGAGGGAGAGGTGTTGGCCCGGTCAGGCTCCAGGTCGTAGTACTCATTGCAGTAGTGCGTCATCAGGTGGGTGATCCACGTGAAGAGCACACCGTGAGTGAAGCGGGAGGCATCGATGGAGCCACCCGACACGGTGGGGATGATGGCGCCCACCGTGTAGAGAATGGGGCTGTACAGCAGGAACTTGACTCGGCCGAGCGCCAGGAGGTGCTTGAAGGGGGAATGCGTGTTCATGGTGCGCCCGATGATGCCACATCGCGTCATGAACCCGGAGTGAAGTCGCGTTTTCCATGAATTGAGAAATGAAACTCACATTCTCAATGTCAGCCGTCTCCACCGACGGGGCAGGAGGGCTACGGGCACCTGGGGCGCCGAGAAGGGCGGCGATATGCCGGGCTCGCCAGTGCGTTCTAGCTGCATCCCGTCCCATCCACGTCAGGAGAGATGCATGCACGCCCCGCCCCCGCTGTCGGAGGGACCACGAGTCCCGGCTCTGCTCCCGGTGGTCTTTCTCGGTCTATTGCTGCTGGGGGTGACTGGCTGTGCCTCCGAGCGCCAGCACCTGCTCGAGCGCAGCGCCACCTACGTCGCCTACCGGCTCCCCGCCGAGCAGGTCCTGGATGTGGCCCGCGAGATCCTCAAGGAGCGGGGGTATGTCATCATCGAGAGCACGGACCCCCTCTATGTGCGTACCGCCTGGCGGGTGAAGTTCGACGATAGCCTCGATATCGGGGCGCTCCGGGAGCGGCAGTTCATCATGGGGAAGCAACTCGACGATGGTCGCTTCGTGCTGAACGCGTACCGTTTCTCCTACACCACCATCGGCCGGACCGAGCCTCACCCGATCACCCCCGAGAAGGATGAATCAACGGGCAGCTACAAGAGGATGGCCAAGGGCGACCCTCTCTCTCATGCCTCTCCGGTGCTCGTCCGGGACCTGGAACTGGAATGGCAGATCCTCTCGCGGGTATCCCCCTCCGTTGCCCGCGAGCTGGAATCCCAGGTGGACGAGTACCTCGCCTCGTCAGGCCGCGCTCGGATTTCGCGGTAGAGCCGCTGGAACACGGCCTTTCGATTCCCTGGGCTACTCCCACGTCTGGCGCTTCTTCCTGCTCTTGCTCACCCGCGTGACCACGAGCTTGCCGTTGTTCGGGGTGGCTTCATAAGACGCGGACTGCCGCTCCGCGAAGCCCGCGGCATGGTGGCCATACATGCAGTGTTGCTCGATGAGGAGCTTGCCCTCGGCGGGCTTGAACTCGTAGCCGCAGCCGGTGGCGAGGTCTGTCTTGCTGAACCGCTCGAGCGGCGTCTCCTCCCCCAGGTCGAGCGCGCCCTTCGGCGGAGTCCACGCATCCAGGACCTTGCCAGACGCGTCTTCCAGTGCGACCCGGGCATGCTCGAGGTCCAACCCGATGAACGGCGCCCTGAACTTGTAGGCCCGGATCGTCAACCCCGAAGCCGTCACGAGCTGCGCTTCGGGAGCGGCCTCCGCGGGACAGCTCATGGGCCCGTCGGCCACCTTCACTTCGCGCGCATAGATGCCGGCGTCCACGGTCTTCATCAACGGAAGGAGCGCGTCCTTGTCATGCGCGGAGCAGATGCCGAGCAGGGCGATGAAGAGGCCCGGCTTGAGCCCGGGGTAGTCGTCACTCCGCACCACCTTGGGGAAGCCGCTGGAGAAACCAAACATGCGCTCGAGACCCACGCTGGCTTTCTTCTGGTCGAGCCATTGCTGGGCGTCTTCCTGGGTCGCACCGCCGCCGCCGATGAGCACCCAGGCCGGGGTCTCGGCGGAGGCCGTCAGGGGCGGCAGGAGCATCAGCAGGCCGCAGAGAAGTCGAGCGTGGGTGTGATTCATGGTGCCTCCCGGGAGTCAGAGGGGCCGCAAACTACCATCGCCGACCGCCCGCTGTCTCAGGTCCCTCGCGACAGCTCCGCGAGCAATGACAGACATTCGGTGGCCCGGGCAGCGGGCACGAAGAGGTGGTCATGATAGTAGGCGGACACGGGGTTGACGCTGATGCCGTGGGCGGCCAGACGGCCAGTGATGGCGGCGAGGAAGCCCACCGCCTCCAGGCTCGAGTGCACCGAGAGAGTCACCATCCGGAAGACGGCCGAGCACGCGAGCCCGGCGGCCTCGGCCCGCTCGCGGCGGAGGATGAGTGTCAGCCCCTCGTCCTCGTGGAAGAGCCCCACGGGCTCGAGCGCCGCCAGGTCGGGCGGGGGCCCGGCGGTGGTGCAGAAGACGAACTCGCCCTCGCGCAGCACCGGCTTCATCGACCTCAGCAGCGTCTCCAACCGAGTCTCTCCGGACATGCGCCCATACTCCCATGAAAAGTGCATGGACGTTCACGCAGTCCGGGGTGCTGCCACTCCGGCCGCCGCCGCGAGGGGGCTCCGCGTTACATGCTCCCGGCGAGCGTCTCCAGGTCGCTCAGGAGCTCCCGCCGCTCCTCGGCGGAGATGTACCGGCCCCGGACCACCACGGAATGAATGCGCGTGGTGTTGCGGATGTCCTCCAGCGGGTTGGCATCGAGCACCAGGAGATCGGCGACCTTTCCCTGTTCCACCGTCCCCAGTGAGTCCTGCATGCCGAGATACCGCGCGGGCTCGAGGGTGGCGGCCTGAATCGCCTGCAGCGGCGTGAGCCCGGCCTGGACCAGGAGCTCCAACTCGTCGTGAAGGCTGAAGCCCGGAAACACCCAGGGGGTAGTGCTGTCGGTTCCCGCCATCACCCGCACACCGGCGCGGTGCATCTCGCCCACCAGGGCGAGCCTGCGATTGAACAGGTCGCGGCGCTGCGCGCTCTCTTCTTCGCCGCGGCCCCGCAGGTAGATTTCCGCCAACTGCCACCTCCAGCCGGCCACCACCGAAGCCGGCAGGTACTTCAGCCGTGCGTCGTCCATGTCGAGGTCCATCCGGTCGAGGACGTCGTGCAGGATCAGCGTCGGAACCTGGGCGGACCCGTTCTTCGCGAGCTGACCGAAGAGCTGCATGCCCTTGGCGGAGGAGTAGGTGCGAGCCGCCTCCCACTCCACCGCGTGGGTCTGCTGGAACCAGGTGTTGTAGCCGGTGATGGTATCGGGCCTGAGCGTGATCTGCCCGACCTGCTCGCGAAGTTCTTCCTCCTTGGAGGACGTCGCGTACATCACTCCGTACAGGTGCTCGAAGCTCGCCTGGCCCGCCTCGCTGGCCTCGGCGTTGGTGACCAGATCCGGGCAGTGTCCGGCGAAGGGCATCTGTTGCAGCCGGGCCTCGTCGGCGATTCCGAAGTAGGCCTCGCGCGACAACCGGGAGTAGACCTTGATGAAGTCATAGCCCTGGGCCCTGGCCTGGCGAACCGCCTCCCGGCCCTCGGCCTCGTTGCCGACCGAGACATGGGCGACCGGCGAGTTCTGCCAGAGCGACGGAGTGCCGTCGATGATGGTGCTGCCGAGGATCATCCGGGGCCCGAGCATGCGCCCCTCCTCGATTCTGCGTCGCCACTCCAGCAGGAAGGGCGAGCCATCCATGTCCCGGACGGTGGTGACTCCATTCACCACGTGGAGCAGGGGGAAGACCTGCTCCATCTCCTGGGTGTGGACGTGCATGTCGGCCAATCCCGGCATCAGATACCTGCCCTGGAGATCCACGGTCTTCAGCCCGTCGGGTAGCTCGATATCGTCGGATTTGCGCAGCGCCACGATTTGCTTGCCCTTGATGAGCACCGTCATGTCGGACTGCGGAGGGGTTCCGGCGGCGTCGATGACCGTGACATGGGTCAAGGCGTAGTCCGCGTCGACCACGGTCGGATCATCTTCGCAACCGAGGCCCCAGGCGGCGAGCGCCAGGGCGAGGAAGAGGTGACGTACAGGATACCGAGACATGGATGAATCACTCCCTGGAGGGTCCCTTGCAGCTATTGCGGCCAATGGAACACCTCAGGTCGCGGGAAGTGTCACCCGGCTCTTCGTGGCCAGTGCACTCATCCGCCCATCCTGATTCAGGTACCAGATTCGATTCCTGGGAAAATCCCCCTTTCGAGGGAGGGCATACATACATCATTCGTGCCCTGGTTTTCTCTTGCGTGGACAAGCTCTCTTCTGAATAAGCACAAGGCTCCTACCGAGGAATTCGGTGAATGAAGGAAGGTGTCGATGAAAATACTGAATCGGATTCGTTGTGTCCTGATGATCGCGAGCGCGCTTTTGTGCGTTGGCAACAGCGCCCATGCCGCCGTTGGAGCGACCACGCCCTTCGTGAGCTATGAGGCCGAGGCTGGAAGGGTGGGGGGCGGTGCTTCTGTCTCATCCCTGACGTCCCCGCCGACGTCGCAGTACTCGAGTCCAGAGTTGGAGGCCTCGGGCCATGCCTATGTCCGGCTCACGGGGAACGGACACTACGTCCAGTGGGTGAACAATACGGGCAGGAACATCACCGCGATCAACGTCCGCGCGTGCATTCCGGATGCACCGAACGGTGGCGGAATCACCGCGACGCTGAATCTTTACGTCAATGGGGTGTTCCGGCAGGCCCTCACCCTGAGCTCGAAACAAACCTGGCTCTATGAAGGCAACAACAACTATCAAGGCAACAATCAGAACCCCGCGGACGGCGCTCCACGCGTCTTCTTCGACGACATGCACACCTTCATCACGGGTGCGCCCGTCCCTCCAGGAGCCACGATCAGCCTCCAGAAGGATCCAGCGAATACGGCATCGTTCTACTACATCGACGTCGTCGATCTGGAAGAGCCTCCCCCGCCGCTCACCCAGCCGGCCAACTCCCTCTCCATTACCAGCTGCGGAGCCGTGGCCAACGACAGCAGCGTGGATAATTCAAGCGCCATCCAGAATTGCATCAACGCCGCCCAATCCCAGGGGAAGAGCGTGTGGATTCCCGTGGGCACCTTCTATGTCAGGACAACGGGAGGGATCAACGCGACGGGAATCACCATCCAGGGCGCGGGGATGTGGTACAGCACGATCTACCGCAACATGCCGCTTCCCAACGCGAACCCGTTGGGCGCCATCTTCAATCTCACGTCCTGCACGGTGCGAAACTTCGCCCTCGATTCGAACGCCCCCAGCAGGGCCGTCGTTGATGGCTGCGGCGGTGGCATGGATACAACGGGCGCCAACTGGCTGGCGGACGGTATCTGGACTCAACATACGATGTCCGGGTTCTGGGCCTCGGGTACCGGCGGAACCATCCAGAATTGCCGCCTCACGAGCATCTGGGCCGATGGGTTCAACCTCAACAACGTCAGCCTCACGGGAACCGTCGGCAACAACCTGACCGGTAGGAACAACTTCGTCCGAGGCACGGGCGATGACGCGATCGCCATCAACTCGGTGGACTACAACGGGAATCAGCACTACACGCCGATGTCCAACGCCACCCTGCTCAACAACACCTCGATCGCTCCATGGGGAGGGAAGGGGATTGGCATCTACGGTGGCAGCGGTCACCTGGTGAAGGACAACTACATCAGTGATACGGCGAGGTATGTCGGCCTGGGCGTGATGAAGTTTGGCGTGAACGGGTCGGATCTGCTCTCCGGGACGGTGACGGGGAACACCGTCGTACGCAGCGGCGGCAATGGCTTCGTCCAACAGCAGCCCGCCCTCCACATCGGCAACGGCGGCGATGGTCAGAACGTGGGCACGGTCGCGAACGTCACTGTCAGTGGGAATACCGTGATCGACTCCCTGTATAACGGGGTTGGCTTCTCGACGAGCTCCAACATCCTCTTCGAGAACAATACGATCGTTTCTCCGGGACTGGACGGGGTTGTCATTTCACCACCGTTCTATCCAGCTCCCACCGGGTCCGCGACGATTCGTGGCAATACCGTGAGTGGCTTGAAGTCCGGAAGATATCCGTTCATCAATTACTCGAACGGTTTCGTGGCCACCGTCACCGGAAACAGCTGGCCAGATGGTGGCTCCCGCAAGCTGATCCCCGGTACGAATGTTTCCCTCCAGGCCGTGGGCAACGGGCAGTACGTCTGCGCCGAGGATTCTGGGAACAGCCCGCTCGTCGCCAACCGCACAGCGGCCGGTCCGTGGGAGACCTTCACCGTGGTCGATGCTGGCAACGGGAACATCGCCCTCCTCGCCCAGGTCAACGGGCAGTACGTCTGCGCCGAGGATTCTGGGAACAGCCCGCTCATCGCCAACCGCACAGCGGTCGGTCCGTGGGAGACCTTCACCGAGGTCGACGCTGGCAACGGGAACATCGCCCTACGCGCCCAGAACAACGGGCTGTATGTCTCCGCCAGTAACTCCGGGAGCGGCTCGCTCATCGCCAACCAGGCCTCGGTCGGCCCGTGGGAGACCTTCGCCGTCCAGATTCGCTGAGCCGCAGAGGGCTCTCTTCGAGCTCGAGGCCCGGCCGCACGAGAAGATGCGGCGGGCCTCGACAGGAGTGGCGCTCACGGTTCCTGCACGTTGTTCCAGGCCGCATCCCCCTCGACCCACCGTGTGACCCAATCATTGAGCGCCACACCGGTGGTGCTGGTGTGGGTCTCGAGTCCGCCCAGGAAGGTGTGTTGCGTCCCCCGCTTCAGGAAGTACCGCGCGTTGGCGCGCCCGTCGTAGGACGACGAGAGCAGCTGGAGCGTCAGCGCTGAGTAGGTATCGGCGGGATACGCGAAGAAGGTGCGGAGCACGGCGTCCCGGTCCCAGGCGAGCAGCCCGAACCGCGAGGCCGGATACGTGTCCGCCAGGTACGCGGGGAGCCGCGTGAAGTCCGTCGTGCACTGGGTGCAGGCGGCCGGGATGGTCACGCCCCAGTTGGTGAACCAGGTGCTCTGGAGCGTCCCGGCGGGAGTCACCAGCTGCCCCGAGTCCGCGAGGACGTGGACCTCGGCCCTGGGGAAGCTGGCCGCGACGCGCTCGTAATTGAGCTGTGCGCCGAATCCGCCCGCGCTGCTTCCCGCGAGGAACACGCGCCGCGCGTTCGGGAAGGTCGCCGCCAGGCGCGGGAGCCAGGCTTCCACGTTGGCGGCGCCCTTGTGGTGCACCTGGTTGGACCCGTAGGTCTGCACGGCGTTGCCCGCGTGGACGTCGCCCGTGCAATACGGAACGAAGACGAAGGACATGCTCCGGAAGGGGTTCGTCGCCTTGCCCCGGTTGAACATGGGGGCATTCCTGGTGTTGTCGGCCTGGAACTGGGCGGCCTGGTACCCCGTGCTCAGGTTGCTCGCACTGGGTTGGATGAAGCACGTCTGCTCATTCCAGCAGGCGCCACCCCCCTGCATGTAGAGGTAGAGATCCTGGCTCGCGTTGGTGGGATTGATGCCAATCCCGGTCTGCGCGCCGTTGCCACACGCCGTGCCGGCGACGTCGACCCAGGTCCAGACCTCCGGGGCCGCGCTGATGGGCACGCCCGCGTCGGCGCAGCCGGGGTCGGCCGCGGAGTCGCAGGGCGGCTCGTCATCACCGCACGCGGTGAAACAGAGCGGAACCGAGGCGAGGAGCAGGAGCAGAGGGAGTTTGCGCATGGTGACGGCAGTGTCACCGTGGCCGGAAGTCCCGGCAATCACATTGTCGCCACGGCGCTCGGCCCACCGTGGAATTCCGCACGCTCCGACTCCGGCACGTGGTCGCCTCGCTCGCGGGATGAGGCGGGTCAGCGCGCGGCGCGGCGGCCGATGTTCTTCTCGCGGATCAGCTCCACCAGCGCCTTCAATCCCGCCGGTACGTACCGGTGCCTGGGGTAATACAGGCGAAGGCCTGGAAACGGGGGGCACCAGTCGTCCAGCACGGTCACCAGGCTGCCATTGGCCAGGTCATCGGCGATGTGCCACTCGGACAGGAACGCCAGGCCGATACCCGCACGGGCGGCCAGGCGTGCGGCCTGCGGATCGTTGAGGCTCAGTCGCGGCGGTAGGTCGATCTCCAGTGCCTCGCCGCGGTGCTCCAGTTCCCAGCGATACAGACCTCCATGCGACAGACGTAGGCGGATGGCCGCGTGGCCGGTCAGCTCGTCCGGCGTCCGCGGCTTGCCGTGTTCCGCGAAATAAGCGGGTGAGCCGACGACAACCATGCGCAGGTCCGCGCCGAGCGGCACGGAGACCATGTCCTTCGGCACCGCTTCGGCCAGGCGGATGCCGGCGTCGAATCCGTCGGCGACGATGTCGATCATCCGCGACTCGCTGACGATGTCCAGATTCATCCGCGGATGGCGCCGCAGGTATTCGAGCAGCAGTGGCTCGAAGATCATCTGCACCGCGTCCCTCGGCGTGTTGATTCGCAGCGTGCCGGACGGGGCCTCGGGCTGGCTGTTGATTTCCTCGTTGGCGCCGCGGATCTCGGCCACCGCCGGAGCGATGCGCTGCACGTAGCGTCGGCCGGCCTCGGTCAACGCCACGCTGCGGGTGGTACGGTGGAACAGGCGCGCATGCAGCCGCGCCTCCAGCCCAGCGACCGCGCTGCTGACCGCCGAGGTGGACATGCCCAGTTGCCTGGCGGCGGCGCGGAAGCTGCCGTGACGGGCAACGGCCAGCACGGTTTCCAGTTCGATCAGTCCTGTGCGGTGCATGGGATTGTCCTGATTTTCGGGATGGCCCTTGCAGGATACACCCGCTTGTCGGGATGGTCCGCCACACCCAGACTGGATTTCGACGGGCAAGCAGCCCGACCTTCACCGGAGTCCTTTCATGGAACGCATCGACCAGATCTACATCGACGGCGCCTTCGTCACCCCGCATGGCGACGAGTGGTTCAACCTGTTCAACCCCGCCACCGAAGAGGTGATCGGCCAGGTGCGACTGGCCGATGCCGAGGACGCACGTCGTGCCATCGCCGCGGCCAGACGTGCCTTCCCGGCGTTCTCGCGCACGACCCGGGCCGAGCGCATCGCGATGCTCGAGCGCATGCGGGCGGCGGTGGCCGCGTGCGAGGACGAGCTGTTCGAGGCCCTCGTCAGCGAGTACGGCGCGCCGGTGTCGCGCGCTCGCTGGATGGCCAGCTATTCCCACCAGGTGATTGGCGAGATGATCGAGGTCCTGGAGCGGTACGATTTCGAGCGCCAGGCTGGTGCCGCACGGGTGGTGATGCAGCCGCTGGGCGTGGCCGGCATGATCACTCCCTGGAACAACGACGCCGGCTTCATCTGCGGCAAACTGGCCACCGCGCTGGCCGCTGGCTGCACCGCGGTGATCAAGCCCAGTGAGATGAGCGCGATCCAGACGCGCATCGTCACCCGGGCGCTGCACGAGGCTGGCCTGCCGCCCGGTGTGTTCAACATCGTCACCGGACGCGGTGAGGTGGTAGGCGCGGAGATCAGCGCCTCGCCGGACGTGGCCAAGATCTCTTTCACCGGCTCGACCGTGGTGGGCAAGACCATCCTTCGCGCCAGCGCGGAAACCCTGAAGCGGGTGACGCTGGAGTTGGGCGGCAAGTCACCCATGGTGGTGTTGGACGATGCCGACTTCGCCACCGCGGTGTCACTGGCGGTGCAGGCCGGGTTCATGAACAACGGTCAGGCCTGCATCGCCGGCACCCGCATCCTGGTACCGGCATCCCGGCGGGCCGAGCTCGAATCGTTGATCGCCCGCGAAGTGCGCGCGACGAAGTCCGGCGACCCGCGCGACGCCGACACCGCCATTGGCCCGATGGTGAGCGCGAAACAGTGGGAGCGCGTGCAACGCTACATCCGCCTCGGCATCAACGAAGGCGCGCGCCTGCTGGTCGGCGGCGAAGGCCGGCCCGAGGGCATGAAACGTGGCTGGTGCGTGAAGCCCACCGTGTTCACCGATGTGCGCAACGACATGACCATCGCGCGCGAGGAGATCTTCGGACCGGTGTTGTCGCTCATCACCTACCGCGACGAGGACGAGGCGGTCGCCATCGCCAACGACACGCTCTACGGCCTGCACGGCTACGTGGTCTCTGGTGACCCTCAGCGCGGCGCGCGGGTGGCCGCGCGGATCGAGGCCGGCCGCGTCCTGGTCAATACCCTCACCCACGAGCCCAAGGCCCCGTTCGGCGGCTTCAAGCAGTCCGGCATCGGCCGCGAGAACGGCCCCTATGGACTGGAGGCCTACCTGGAACCGAAGGCCGTGGTGGTGGCGGCGTAGTGAATCAGGGAGGAGACCGACGCGAGCTGCGCTCCGTAGGGCGCCCCCGGTCAGGGAAGGCGATTCACTGCCGGTTTCGCGCCGCGGCTTCATGGAGCCGCTGCATCGGCTCGTCGCGTTCTCGGTAGCGGCGAGCCAGGAACTCCCTCCAGGCCTGCTCGAGCGCGTCGCCGGAGACCCCCGTCGAGGAGAAGGCCTCCTTCGCGTCCAGCTCGCCTCGCGCGAGCGCCCGCACGAGCGCGGCGACACCGTCGTCCCCTTGCCGTTCCCATAGGAACTCGAGCATGGCGAGGCTCTGGTAGTAAGCCGCCAACGCAAACTTCTCGTCGGCGGTGTGGGGAAAGGCACCCGTCATCGCCTCGAAGGGCAAGTGCTGGTCCCGGAGCCATGCCACGAGCCCGAGAGAAGGATCGACCCACCAGTTCTCTCCGGCGAGTTTCATCGCCAGCCCCTCGTGCAACCACATGGGCACCTTGACCCCGAGCCCGATGAGGACGTGGTGGACGTACTCGTGGACGACAGTCTGCTTGAGGGTCTCGATGCCGTGCCGGGGGTCGCCGCTCAAGTGGATCGCGCCGTCGTAGTACCCGATGGCCGCGCGATTGACGCACGAGACATCCAGCATCTGCTGCACGTCCCTGTAGACGTAGACCTCTGGAGGGGAGAGACGGTCGAGCTCCCGGCCGAAGACTCGGCGTATCGGTGATTGAGAGGGTGATTGCACCGTGCCGAGAACAGACAGCACCTCCCTCAACACGACCGGGTCGACATGCGGGTCATGGCGCACCGTCGTGCCGGCTGCGTCGAGCGCGATGAAGGTCCCGAGCAGCGCATGCCGTTGTGCAACGCGCCGGGCGTCTCCAAGGCCGCACAGCCCGCTCTCGCCCCACCGCACCTGGAAGCGACGGCCGGCGCGGTCGGTGATCTCAGCGGCGGCCGGCTCGGGCACGTTGGGCACGACCTCGCGTGACGGAGCTCCGTTTCGTGCCGGCCCGGGGCTCGCTCCGAACGTCGGCTCGCGCTGCGTCGACGCGACCTCGGCAGCGGGCCTTCGTGCTTCTTCGAGGCGTGCTCCGCCGTCCAGCGACTCCGCCAACTCCGTCGACTCCGCCAACTCCGTCGACTCCGGCCAAAGGAGCCAGGTCAAGCAAACGGCGAGCACGCCGATCGTCACGGCAGTTACAAGTTTGATCCGCGATCGCCTCGCTTCGACGGACGACGCGGGTACGCGCACTCGAGGTGGAATCGTCATGGGCTTCCCCCACGAAGACGTATCCCAAGGCGCGCCCTCGTCCAACGGTCGAATCGACGGCTCCATTGAACCGTTCCATCAACGGCAGTGGAACTCTGCAGGTACTGTGAAGTGGAAGTCCACTACCGCTTCGACCTGGCTCCGCGGGTGGCCGCGCGTTTTGCCTTCGGCGCTGTCCTGGCGCCCGTCGTCGTCTTCCCTGTTGCCTTGGCCGGCCTCTCCTTTGCCGTGGCCGTCTTCCCGGTTCGTGCCCCGCCGGCCGTGGCTGGTCTGGCCTTACCCGTTCCCTTGGCGGCATTGAACGCGACGGCGGCGAGGAGAAGCTTCTTCAGCCCGCTCGCGTTCACCTTGTCGCCCTGGAAGATCTTGATGGCGCGCCACTTGTTGCCGCCGAGCTCGGCATTGAAGACGCCGTCCACGTCCTCCAGCTTCGCTCCGTTGATGAAGGTCACCTTCACCATGTCCTTGAAGGCATTGCAGATGCAGAGGATGCCGTTGTGGCTCCACGTGGGCGTGCCCATCCACTTCCATTCCTCCGTCACGTCGGGGACGGTCTCGCGGATGATGCGACGGATTTCCGCCATCGTCTGTCCCCGCCAGTCGGGGTGAGCGGCGATTTCCTTGTCGATGAGCTCAGAAGGGTTCATGTCGTCTCTTTCGTTGGTCCCGCCCGCCTCACCGCGTGGTCAGGCGCTCGCTGGCGTGGCCTGCAAGCGGCGCCAGAAGAAGTATGAGAGCCCCCAGAGCACGCCGGTGGCCGCCGCGAAGCCCCACGCCTCCGGGCCATCGCCCACCGAGAGGTGGGCGATGAGCGCAGAGCCGAGGTTGATGGCGAAGCCGGCGTAAGCCCACTCCTTGAGCCGCGCCGGCACCGGTGCAAGCAGCAGCACCACGCCGAGGAGCTTGGCCCACGAGAGCTCCACCCGGAAGTAGGCGGGGAAGCCGAGGTGGGTGAACGCCTCCGCCACCTGTGGCAGGCTCAGTTGCGCGTAGGCGGTGAAGCCCATCTGCAGGCAGAAGAGCGCGGTGACGATCCAGAAGCCGATCACCATTCCTTTGGGGCGGGGCCTGTTCAGGTCCTTCAGCGAGAGGGCCGGGTTCTGCAGGGTCGATTCCATGGGGTTCTTCCTCCCTCCTTCAAGGCTTCGGGGCGTTGGACGGCCAACCGGGGGTCTCAACGCCGAACTGCTTTGCGTACTCGGCGTTCAATCGCTGCCAGCCTCCGAACTTCATGGCGTCGGGGCCGACGATGCGTCCAATGGGCTGATCGGCGAGAAGCCGGTCCAGCACATCGAGGCAGATGTGCCAGCCCGCAGCGCCCATGGAAATGAATCGACGGTCGATGTTGTGCCAAAGCGTGAGCCGCGTGCCGCCACCTCCCAGCGGCTCCAGCTCCCACCGGATGTCCTGTTCCCCCCAGCTGAATTCGAGCACCTTGGGCGCGTCAGCCCGCTTCACGTGGGTCTCGGTTACGAGCGGCTTTGGCGCTCCCACTGTCGAGAGCTTCGCGGTGCCAACGGCACCGAGGTTCCGGTCAGAGTCGAACGGAGCCCATTCGCGGAGATGCTCGGGGGCCGTGAGCGCCTTCCAGACCTTTGCAGGAGGATGAGAGAGGTCGCGGACGAGAACGAGCGTCCACTTCTCTCCATCCCTTCGGACCTCAGCGCCAGAAGCGGCACCCGGCGCGTATTGCTCACGGCTGCTCATTTCTTTTCTTTCCTTTCACAGAGGGCTCCATCTCCATCTTTTCCAGGTGTTGCTCCAGGGCATCAACGTGCTTTGACCAGAAGCGCCGGAAGGGAACGAGCCATGCGTCGAGCTCCATGAGCGGCTCCGGTCTCAGTCGATAGAGGCGCCGCTGCGCTTCGATTCGTGATTCCACGAACCCAGCCTCTCGCAGCACTCGCAGGTGCTTGGAGACGGCCGGCTGCGACAGCCGAAGCTCGCGCTCGATCTCGCCAACGGAGCGCTCAGACGAGAGCAGCAGGCTCAAGATGGCCCGCCGATTGGGCTCCGCGATGATGGCAAACGATGATTCCACGAGAGGCATATAGCCGGGTATTCATATGCCCGTCAAGGCATA
Organism: Archangium lipolyticum; assembly: GCF_024623785.1. Taxonomy (NCBI): domain Bacteria; kingdom Pseudomonadati; phylum Myxococcota; class Myxococcia; order Myxococcales; family Archangiaceae; genus Archangium; species Archangium lipolyticum. Next base: position 16,506 of record NZ_JANKBZ010000008.1, on the reverse strand, counting down.
TTCCGCGAGCCAGGTCTCGTCCGAACCTGCTGGGTGATGGGGCGCACCACGACCGGGGCCCCCTTTCCATCATCCAGTCGGTCCGAGCTGGGACTGAGCCTCCAGCCCCTTCACGTCACCAGCGAACGTGGAGTGAGTCGAAGCCGCGAAAACTGGAGCGCTCTGGCCGGAAGCCTCCGGCGGCAGGTTCGATTCCCGCCGCCTCCACTGGATGTAACCCGCCGCTCTGAGCCGAGATACCCGCGCCCTCGTGCTGTTCGAGCTCAAGCCGGACAATGAGGAGTCGCGCGAGAAAGGGAGAGAAGAGGCGAGGCGCTACCTGGCAGCGCTCAATGAGGTTGTCGAGCCTGACAAGAAGCTCGCGGGGGGCACCGGCTTCGAGGGGTCCCTCTTCCTCGAATTCGAGAAGGGGGGAGGAAGCGACGTACCTGGGGCAGCGTCCAGAAGGTGCCGCCGTCCCCATAGGCCCGGTCCCGTCGGCGCGCGAGTGCCTCGGCGCGCTGAAGCACCGCGGTAAGTGGGGGCCGTGGCGCTTCGTGACCCAGCGTTGCGTCACGGCCGACGGAATTGGACCTCGGTCCGCGATAACGGTGGCATAGTCCCCTTCCCCTTCACCGAGGTCACCATGATTCGCTCCACGAAGAAGGCAGCACAGGTCCTGCTCGCGGTCGCCGCGGGCTTCGTCGTGTCGTTCGGTGCCACCCAGGCCGTTCCGGGCGCGCAGCAGGTGCCGCTCGATATCAGCTGCAACGACTACTGCGTGCCGCAGTGCGTGGAAGCCGGCTTCGCGTATGGCTTCTGCCAGGCCGGCAGGGTGTGCGCCTGCTACAACTGAGGACGTGGCTCTGAGCGCGGGGCTGGCCAGCCAGCCCCGCGGCTCGTGCATCAACCCAGCAGCTTGAACGTCTCGCGAGCAATCACCAGCCGCTGCACCTCGCTGGTGCCCTCGTAGATGGTCTGCACGCGGGCGTCGCGGAAGTACCGCTCGACGGGGAACTCGTCGATGTAGCCGTAGCCGCCGTGCAGCTGCACGGCCTTGTCCGCCAGCTTGTTGCTCATCTCGCTGGCGAACAGCTTCGCCATGGAGGCCTCGCGGGAGAACGGCTGGCCCTGCTCCTTCATGTAGGCCGCGCGCAGCGTCAGCAGCTCCGCCGCCTCCAGCTGCGTCTTCATGTCCGCCATCATGAAGCGCGGGCCCTGGAAGTCGCCGATGGACTGACCGAAGGCCTTACGGTCCTTCGAGTACGCCACCGCCGCGTCCAGGCCCAGGTGCTCTAGAATCGCTCGCACTCCACCCCCTGCCTTCACGTACGCCAGCACCCGACGCCTGCCTCCACACCTCACGCAGACGAACACGTCGAAGTCGAACGTCCTCAAGCCTCGCGCTTGCCTCCTCCTCACCTGCTTGAGGGAGCGCGACACGCATGGAGAGATCGTCCGCTGGTTCGGCACCAACACCAACGTGGATGAGCAGCGCCGCCAGGCCACCGCGCTCAAGGAGGCCGTCGAGGCGCGCGACATCTTTCTCTCGGTCGCGAGCCACGAGCTCAAGACGCCGCTCACGCCCATGGCGATCCGCCTCCAAGGGCTCGCGCGCACTCTCGACAAACAGGCCGACTCACCTTTCGTGCAACAAGTGCGCGCGTACACCGAAAGCGCGAAGCGGCAGATCGACAAGCTCGCCGCGCTGGTCAACGACTTGCTCGACGTGTCGCGGATCTCCTCCGGGCGGTTCCGGATGGAGCTGGAGCCGACAGATCTGGCGGTGCTCGCTCGGGACGTGGTGACGCGCTTCGAGCCGGAGGCGCAGCGCGCGGGGTGTCGAGCAGGTGTTCACCAACCTCGTCGACAACGCGATCAAGTATGGCGCCGGCGCGCCGATCTCGGTGACGCTCGAGCGAATGTTGTTCCCGGTGAACGCGCTTTCAAGATAGTACCGGATTGCCACACCCACCTTCACGCTGCCAACGAGCTGCGTGAGCCTGTTCAACCGGAAGAGGTAGCAATGCAATCACAGGTGCGCAGGAGTGTACGGGCATGGTCTCCCATGCCACTTTTCGCAGCGTTCGCGGTCTGCTCCCTTGTCGTAGGCTGCTCGACATCGTCGGCGCCGTCGACGCCGGAGCTCGAGGTTGTGCGCGCGGGCGCGGTCATTCAAGACGCCAATTTCGCCGACTCCGTCTTCGTCAACGGCCTCCAGGGGCCGACCACCATGACCTTCGCGCCCGACGGGCGCCTGTTCGTCTCGGAGAAGAACGGCTCGCTGCGCATCGTCGAGAACGGCCAGCTTCTGCCGACTCCGTTCGTGGTGCTCACCGTGGACGATGACAACGAGCGCGGGCTGATGGGCATCGCGTTCGATCCCAACTTCCCCCATAACCATTACCTGTATGTTTATTACACGGCAGACGACGGCACCATTCACAATCGCCTGAGCCGCTTCACCGCCAACGGCAATGTGGCGGTGCCCGGGAGCGAGCTGGTGCTCGCCGACTTTCCGACGCTCGACGCCGCCAACCACAACGGCGGCGCGGTTCACTTCGGACTCGACGGCAAGCTCTACGTCTCGGTCGGCGAAAACGCGGTCTCCTCCAACTCGCAGAGCCTGAACACGCCGCTCGGCAAGCTGCTGCGCTTCAACCCGGACGGCACCATCCCCACCGACAATCCGTTCTACGCGACCGCCACGGGGCTCGCCAAGGCGACCTGGGCGCTGGGTCTGCGCAATCCCTTCACCTTCGCCGTTCAGCCCGGCACGGGGACCCTGTTCATCAACGACGTGGGCGAAGGCGGCTGGGAGGAGATCAACCGCGGCCAGGCCGGTGCCAACTACGGCTGGCCGTTCACGGAAGGTTATTTCACGAATCGCCCGGAGTTCACGCAGCCGTTCTTCGCGTACCCGCATGGCACCGGTACGGCCGCCGGTAACTGCATTGCAGGCGGTGCCTTCTACAACCCACCGACCTCGGCGTTTCCCGGCGCATACTACGGCCAGTACTTCTTCGCGGATTACACCAACAACTGGATCAGGCGCATCGACCCCAACTCCGGCGCGAATTCGCTGTTCGCGACGGACATCGCGGGGCCTGTGGATCTCGACGTGGGGCCCGACGGCGCGCTCTACTATCTGGCGCGCGGTTCGGGCCAGGTGGGTCGCATCGCCTACACGGCGTCGCTGCCGCCGAGCATCGCTCAGCAGCCAGCGAACGCGCTGGTGTCGGTCGGCTATCCGGCGACCTTCACGGTCTCGGCGAGCGGAGAGCCGCCGCTCACCTATCAATGGCAGCGGGGCGGCGTGAACATCGCCGGTGCGACGTCGCCGAGCTACGTGCTGAACTCCGCGCAGCTCGCCGACAGTGGCGCGCGCTTCCGCGTGGTCGTGACCAACGGGCTTGGCTCGACCACCAGCGCCGAGGCGGTGCTGACGGTGACGTCCAACAAGCCGCCGGTGGCCACGATCGTGACACCGGGCGCGAGCGCGACCTACACCGCGGCCACCAACCTGACGTTCTCCGGCTCGGCCAGCGACCAGGAGGATGGCTCGCTGCCGCCGAGCGCGATGACCTGGAGCATCGTCTTCCACCACGATACCCACACGCACCCAGCCATGCCCGATACCACTGGCATCGCGAGCGGGAGCTGGCTGATCCCGAACGTCGGCGAGAGCTCGTCCAACGTCTGGTATCGCGTGTGGCTCACGGTGCGCGACTCGATCGGCCTCACCCACACGACGTATCGCGACGTCTATCCGGTCACGGTGCCGATCACGGTGCACACCGTGCCGTTCGGGCTGCAGGTGCTGATGGACGGGCAGCCGTTCACGGCGCCGCATAACACGGTCGGCGTGGTCGGCGTCATCCGCTCGGTGGGCGTCGACTCACCGCAGTACGCGAACGGAAAATTCTGGGCGTTCTCGTCGTGGTCGGACGGCGGCGCGCAATCGCATACCTTCACCACGCCTGGCAGCTCGGCCACATTTACGGCCACCTTCGTCGAGACCTCGGGCGGGAGCTGCTACCAGATTCAAAGCGAGCGCACGGACAAGTGGCTCACCGTCAACACCGCGGGCAAGGTCGTCGCCGGCAGCACGACGCAAGCCGGGGGGCAGATCTTCCAGCTCGTTCCGACCGGCACCCGGTACAAGCTCAAGGGCTCGGGCAGCGCGTTCCTGGCGGTGGTGTCAAACCAGCTCACGATGAGCGCAAACTTCTCCAGCGCGGAGTCGTTCACGCAGCTTCCCTGCGGCTATGGCGGGCGCACGCGTGTCGGCTTCCAGGCCTCGTCGGGAAGCGCGCCCCACTGGAAGGAAGCCACGCCGGGCGAGCCGATCCAGAGCGGTGACGGCGGCAATGGCGGCGCCTGCAACGCGGCCGATGGCGGCGCTTGGGAGGGCTTCTACCTCGAACCGGTGGCCTGCCCGGGGAGCAGCACCGGCCCGGTGTGCGGCAACGGCACCGTCGAGGGCAGCGAGCAGTGCGACGACGGCAACACCAGCTCGGGCGATGGCTGCAATGCGACGTGCACCATCGAGGCCGGCAGCAGCGCGGGCTGCTTCCGCATCCAGAGCGAGCGCACCGACAATTGGCTCACCGTCGACGGCACGGGCAAGGTGGCCGCCCTCAGCACGACGCAGACCGGTGGCGAGGTCTTCGAGCTCGTCACGAGCGGCACGCAATACAAGCTCCGAGGCGCGAGCGGCGCGTACCTGGCGGTGGTCGCGAACCAGCTCACCGTGAACGCCACGCTTGGCACGGCGGAGCCGTTCACGCGCCACGCCTGCGGCGTCTACGGCGGCCGCAATCGCTATGGCTTCGAATCGTCGACGGGCACCGCGCGCAACTGGAAGGAGGTCACCCCCGGCGCTCCCATCCAGAGCGGAAGTGGCGGCAACGGGGGCGTCTGCAATGCCACCGACGGTGGATCGTGGGAAGCCTTCTACCTCGAGCCCGCGACCTGCCCCGGAGCGAAGAGGTAGGTCCCCCACCCCGTAGACCCAGGGAAGTGGAGCGCCCAGACGGGCCGGAAGCCCCAGCGGCTTCCGGCCCGGTGAGACTCCACACAGGGACTCCTGGCTTACCAGCCGTTGTTCCACCAGGAGTGTCGGAGCGAGCTGTCCGGGCCGCGATAGAAGATGTCCATGCGCCCCGGCCCCCAGCTCTCCGCCGACGGGGAGGACGTCATCTCGCCGCCCAGCCACTCCCAGTTGGACCAGCCATAGGTGTACCACTTGTGCCACAGGGCATTGTCGGTGCCACGAGCGTACACGTCCAGGTGACCCGCGCTCAGGGACAGCGCCCCCGGGGCAATCATCGGCTCGCCCGCATTCCCGAGCGTATAGGCGGGAGAGAGGCCATGTAGAGGGAGAGGGCAGGAGAGCAGGAGCCGAGGAGGGCCGCTGACGGGGCCGCCCGAGCAGTACGCCAGGCGGGTGGAGAAGCCGCGCAGCCCCTTGGGATACACGTCGGCCCAGGCCGCCTTCCCATGAGGAGCGCGGCAGGGGACTGGCTCTCTTGGCTGGGGCGGCTCGAGCCTCAACACCACGGGGTTTGTGGGGGCCCTCGCGCCGGGGCCAGCCCCGCACCTATCGACTGCTCTTCAGCGCTCGACTGGGGCTGGTACAAGCAGAGCTGGGTCCGGTGGAAGCACAAGGAGATTGGCAATCCCTACACGGAGCCCTCCTCCTCGGACCAGCCGCGCGTGATAGCGGAGACCCTGGACGCTCAGTTGACCTGGCTCGACGGCTTCCTATGAACGACCGGTGGGCTCCCACGGAGCTCCGCCCAGCCCGCTCTGGGAGTGTGCCGCCCCTGGCTGCGGAGCTGCCCGCTCAATCCTGCCGCGGGCAGGCGGCTGCCGAGGGCGTCGTCCAAGCCCTGCCGAGCGCGGCGACGGCGAGCCGGTAGGCCGCGTCCTGCTCGACGCGGCGTTCGCCCACCGCAGGCTGCACGAAGCAGTGTGGCATCGCGCCATGATGGGCGAGGGGCTCGGGCCAGACGAAGCGGAAGGCGAGCAACGGGATGCCGATCTCCATTCCCGAATGGGGCAGCGCCAGGTCCCATTTGTAGCCGCTGGTGTTGCCGCCATGCGTACCCCCCACTTCCTCGCCGACGAAGAGTCCGCGGTCGGTCGCGCGCAGCATCGAGGCGAGCTCGGCGCCACCCGAAAAGGTATAGCCGCCGGCCAGCACCACCAGCCTCCCCGTGAAGACCGGCGCGACCGGTTGCCAATGGGTCATGAGCCCCTCGGGTGGGGCATTCAGCCGGAACAGGTCGCCCCCCGGGCCCTGGCGGACAGTGGGGACGGCGCACGGCCCTGCCGTCCGGGAGCCGCAGCCGCAAGTCGAACGCCGGCTCGTTGCCTCGCATCCACCAGCGCGTGACGGCATAGCCGCGGCCAGCACGATCGCGCATCACGCCGGTGCGGATGTCTCCGTCATGGGCGCTCGCCCGCATCATCTCGTCGAGCAGTGCGCGCTGCTCCTCTCCGTTGATGGCGAGCAGGCGAGTGCCAGCGGGGATGTCGGCCGCGGCGCCATGGCCGGCGACCACGAACACGCCGTCGTCCCGCCACAACAGGTCGAGCGGGAAGAGGCGTGCGTCCTCGCGGTAGCGGCAATTCATCGCGTCGCTGCGCGCGACCGACAGATGGCCCTCGCCGATGCCTCCGAGCAGTGGGCGGAGCGCACGAATCAGCTCCTCGTCCGAACGGGCGCGGGCGGCCTCGGCGCGCGCCTGGGCCTTGCGGCGTTCCCAGTCCTGGCGAGTCTGTCGCCAGTAGAGGTCCGGCATCGCGGTCTCTACCGTGGAAATGGCGAGCTCCAGATCCTCGCGAGCCTGGAGCGGCGTGAGGCTGCCGGACGGGCAGGAGGAAACGGCGAGTCGCAAGGCCAGCACGGCGGAGACGAGCATCGCCCTCCTGCTAATGCAGGGCCGTGACGATCGCCAGGGGCATCACTCCCATCTCAGCTCCAGGGTGTGTCTGGCGGCCGTGGCGTGGATCTTCAAGCCGGGCTACCGGCTGAAGACCCAGGCGCCACGGCCCCTGGCTGCGCTCGTCTCAGGGAGTGACGGTGACGAGCGTGCCCGCCCTGGCGTTGTTGTCCTCGAACAGCTCGACCATGCCGTTCTGCGGATCCACCACGGCCCCCACGTAGTACGCCCCCGTGTTGGGCACGTACGCCGGGCCCACCACCGACAGCAGCTGGCACTGGCCCGCGCTCAGCGTCGCCGTGGAGTTGTAGCCCAGGAAGGCATCCGGCGAGGGGCCCATGGGGCCGTTCGGAGTGATGGTGGTGTCCGCCGACAGGTAGACTTCCACCACCGTGCTCCCAGCCTGCGTGCCCTGGTTGCACACCGTCACCGAGGCCGTGAGCGACTGGCCCTGCTTCACGGTGCTCGCGCTCGACACCGCCGAGACGAAGAAGTCCGGCTTGTTGCCAATGCCGATGCGGTTGCCCGCCTTGGCGTTGTTGTCCTCGATGAGCTCCGCCAGCGAGTTCTGCCCATCCACCACCGCGCCCAGGTAGTAGGTGCCGTCCGCGGGCACGTACGCCGAGCCCTGCACCGTCAGCGCCTTGCACTGCCCCGCGGTGAGGTACTGCGGAGCGGCACTGCCCAGGAAGCCATCCGGCGAAGGCCCCGTGGGCCCGTTGGGCGTGATGGTGGTATCCGCCGAGAGGTAGACTTCCACCGACGTGGTGCCCGCCTGAGTGCCCTGGTTGCACACCATCACCGAGGCGGTGAGCTGCTGGCCCGGCAGGGCGCTGGCCGGCCCCGTCACCGCTGACACCACGAAGTCCGGCTTGTTACCGATGCCCAGGCGGGTGCCCGCCTTGGTGTTGTTGTCCTCGATCAGCTCGGCCACGGAGCTCTGAGGATCCGCCACCGCGCCCAGGTAGTAGGCGCCGTCCGCGGGCACGTACGCTGGGCCCTGCACCGCCAGTGTCTGGCATTGGCCGGCATTGAGGTACGGAGAGGGAACGGAGCCCACGAAGGAGTCAGGCGAAGGCCCGGTCGGCCCATTGGGAGTGATGGTGGTGTCCGCCGAGAGGTAGACCTCCACCGGCGCGCTGCCCCCCACGGTACCCTGGTTGCACACCGTCACCGAGGCGGTGAGCTGCTGGCCCGGCAGGGCGCTGGCCGGCCCCGTCACCGCCGAGACGATGAAGTCCGGCTTGCTGCCGATGCCCATGCGGGTGCCTGCCCGGGTGTTGTTGTCCTCGAGCAGCTCGGCCACGTCGCTGTACGGGTCCGCGACGGCGCCCAGGTAGTAGGCGCCCTCGGTGGGCACGGACGGCGAGCCCTGCAGCGTCAGCATCTGACACTGGCTCGGGTTGAGGTACTGCGAATAGACAGAGCCCACGTAGGAGTCCGGCGAAGGCCCCATCGGCCCGTTGGGGGTGATGGTGGTGTCCGCCGAGAGGTACACCTCCACGCCGGTGCTGCCACCCTGAGTGCCCTGGTTGCACACCGTCACCGAGGCGGTGAACTGCTGCCCGGGGCTTCTCGACACGAAGCTGGCCGGCCCCGTCACCGCCGAGACGATGAAGTCCGGCTTGTTGCCAATGCCCATGCGGGTGCCCGCCTTGGTGTTGTTGCTCTCGATCAGCTCGGCCACGGAGTTCTGCGGATCCGCCACCGCCCCCAGATAGAAGCCGCCCTCGGTGGGCACGTACGGCGAGCCCTGCAGCGTCAGCGTCTGACACTGGCTCGGGTTGAGGTACTGCGAATAGACAGAGCCCACGTAGGAGTCCGGCGAAGGCCCCGTGGGCCCGCTGGGCGTGATGGTGGTGTCCGCCGAGAGGTACACCTCCACGCTGGTGCTGCCACCCTGAGTGCCCTGGTTGCACACCGTCACAGAGGCAGTGAACTGCTGCCCGGACGGGGCGCTGGCAGGCCCCGTCACCGCCGAGACGATGAAGTCCGGCTTGTTGCCAATGCCCAGGCGGGTGCCCGCCTTGGTGTTGTTGTCCTCGATCAGCTCGGCCACGGAGCTCTGAGGATCCGCCACCGCGCCCAGGTAGTAGGCGCCGTCCGCGGGCACGTACGCTGGGCCCTGCACCGCCAGCGTCTGGCATTGGCCGGCATTGAGGTACGGAGAGGGAACGGAGCCCACGAAGGAGTCAGGCGAAGGCCCCGTGGGCCCATTGGGAGTGATGGTGGTGTCCGCCGAGAGGTAGACCTCCACCGGCGCGCTGCCCCCCACGGTACCCTGGTTGCACACCGTCACCGAGGCGGTGAGCTGCTGGCCCGGCAGGGCGCTGGCCGGCCCCGTCACCGCCGAGACGATGAAGTCCGGCTTGCTGCCGATGCCCATGCGGGTGCCTGCCCGGGTGTTGTTGTCCTCGAGCAGCTCGGCCACGTCGCTGTACGGGTCCGCGACGGCGCCCAGGTAGTAGGCGCCCTCGGTGGGCACGGACGGCGAGCCCTGCAGCGTCAGCGTCTGACACTGGCTCGGGTTGAGGTACTGCGAATAGACAGAGCCCACGTAGGAGTCCGGCGAAGGCCCCATCGGCCCGTTGGGGGTGATGGTGGTGTCCGCCGAGAGGTACACCTCCACGCCGGTGCTGCCACCCTGAGTGCCCTGGTTGCACACCGTCACCGAGGCGGTGAACTGCTGCCCGGGGCTTCTCGACACGAAGCTGGCCGGCCCCGTCACCGCCGAGATGATGAAGTCCGGCTTGTTGCCGATGCCCATGCGGGTGCCCGCCTTGGCGTTGTTGTTCTCCAGTACCTCCACCACGGAGTTCTGCGGATCCGCCACCGCGCCCAGGTAGTAGCCACCCTCGGTGGGCACGTACGCCGAGCCCTGCACCGCCAGCGTCTGGCACTGGCCGGGGTTGAAGTACTGGGAGGAGACAGAGCCCACGTAGGAATCCGGCGAAGGCCCGGTGGAACCCATGGGAGTGATGGTGGTGTCCGTCGAGAGGTACACCTCCACGCCGGTGCTGCCCCCTTGCGTACCCTGGTTGCACACCGTCACAGAGGCAGTGAGCTGCTGCCCGGGCATGGCGCTGGCGGGCCCCGTCACCGAGGACACCACGAAGTCCGGACCGGATACGACGGCCTGGCTCGTGGTACCGCGCTCAACTGCCGTGCTGCTGTCCACCGAGCCCTCGCACCCCGCCGCCGCCAGCAACGCCACCGCTCCCAGAAGGCTTCCGACCCTGCTGGTCCTTCGATTCATGCGCCACCCCAGGTGAAATCAGTCAGTCCGGCCTACCGCGCAATTCACGCGAAGGGCGAAATAACAACTCGGGCGATGAAGGAACAAGCAAAATTGCCGCAACTTTCCTCTCTCAGAATATGAAAAAGCCACCTCTGCCTACTTGGAACGAGGGAGAGGTGGCTCTTCGCAGCAGGGAGCGGTCCGCTATGGAGCTGGTCTTCCGCTTGTTGGGTCCCTTTCTGTGCGCGCGTCGGCCCATCGTGATCACCAGGATCGGAGCATCGTAATCAGCGAGATCGGCGCATCGTGATCACCGGGATCGGCCATCGTGCTCAGCGGGCCAATGGGCCCGAAGACTACGTTGGAGGTCAGGTGGTTCGCCCTACTGGGCCCGTCGGCTGGTAGCACCAGGCGCGGGAGGGCGGGCAAGCCGAGCGAGCACGCTGGACGGCATTCGTCGACGGCCCTTCGCGAGGAGGGCCGATGGCCACGGAGCGACTGTCCATGCGTCACATAAGAGAAGTGCTACGGCAGAAGTGGGTGCAGAAGAGAAGCCACCGGGAGGTGGCCAGCAGCCTGGGAATCAGCGCGGGGGCGGTGGGGAGCGTGCTGGCACGCGCCACGGCGGCGAAGCTGTGCTGGGAGCAGGTGGAGCAAATGCGGGAGGAGGAGTTGGAGGAGCGGCTGTATGGGGCCGCGCCGAAGCCCGCGGCCCAGCGGCCCCTGCCCGACCCGGTGTACATCCACACGGAGAGAAAGAAGCCCGGCGTCACGCTGGAGCTGTTGCACCTGGAGTACCTGGAGAAGCATCCGGGCGGGTACCGCTACATGCAGTTCTGCGAGTACTACCGGCAGTGGCTGGCCAGACACCGGCTCACCATGAGGCAGGAGCACCGGGCGGGAGAGAAGCTCTTCGTCGACTACTCGGGAAACAAGCCGCACCTGGTGGACGCGACGACGGGTGAGCGCGTGGAGGTGGAGCTGTTCGTGGCGGTGCTGGGGGCCAGCAACTACACGTACGCGGAGGCCACGCGCACGCAGCGAGGGCCGGACTTCATCGCCAGCCACCAGCGCTGTTTCGTGTACCTCGGCGGCGTGCCGGGAGCGCTGGTGCCCGACCAGCTCAAGAGCGGGGTGACGCGAGCGTGCCGCTACGAGCCGGGAGTGCAGCGCACGTACGAGGAATTCGCGCGGCACTGCGGCACGGTGGTGCTGCCAGCGCGCCCGCGCAAGGCGAAGGTGGAGGTGGGGGTGCTGGTGGTGCAGCGCTGGCTGCTGGCGCGGCTGCGCCACCACACCTTCTTCTCGCTGGAGGCGCTCAACGAGCGGATTGGCGAGCTGCTGGAGGACATCAACAACCGGAAGATGAGGCTGTACGACGCGAGCCGGCGCGAGCTCTTCGAGCGGTTGGACAAGCCGGCGCTGCGGCCGCTACCGGCCGAGGCCTTCACCTACGGCGAGTGGAAGCAGGTGAGAGTCAACATCGACTACCACGTGCAGGTGCACCACCACTTCTACTCGGTGCCGTACGCGCTGGTGCACCAGGTGCTGGAGGCGCGGGTGACGGCCACCACGGTGGAGCTGTACCAGCGCGGCGAGCGCGTGGCGAGCCACGTGCGCAGCTCCAGAACGGACTGGACCGGCTCGCCCCGCCAAAGGCCGAAGTGCAGCCGGAGCCCGCCACGCAGACGCACGAGAACGTGCGCGGCAGCGACTACTACCACTGACCCTCACGCTACCCACCAGCCTCGTGCGTGAGGGGCGGGGGGGGGGGCGGGGGGGGCCGCGGGCGGGCCCCCCCCCGTGCGTGTGGGGCGCGCCGTCGCACTGCGTGCGCCGGCGCGCGACGACGAGGCGCTCCAACACCGCGGTACCCGAGCAGGTGCCGCACACCCGAGGACAAGCACATGCTGAACGAACCGACGATGCAGAAGCTGCACTCCCTGAAGCTCTCCGCCCTGGCCTCCGAGTGGGAGCGGCAGCAGAAGGACCCCGAGCTGGCGAAGCTGTCCTTCGACGAGCGGCTGGGGATGCTGGTGGACGCCGAGTGGCTGCACCGGGAGAACGCGCGCACGGCGCGCTGCCTGCGCGAGGCGAAGCTGCGGCTGAGCAGCGCGAGCCTGGAGGACCTCGACTACGCGCCCAAGCGAGAGCTGGACAAGAGCCTGGTGCGCCAGCTGGGCTCGTGCCGCTGGGTGGCCGAACACCAGAACGTGGTGATTACGGGAGCCACGGGCACCGGCAAGACGTACCTGGCGTGCGCGCTGGCGCAGACCGCGTGCCGCAAGGGCTACAAGGCGCTCTACCGCAGGGCGCCCCGGCTCTTCGATGAGCTGACGTTGGCACACGCGGACGGCTCGTACGCGCGAGTGCTGGCGCGTCTGGCCAAGGTAGACGTGCTGGTCATCGACGACTGGGGGCTGGCGCCGCTCGAGGAGCAGGAGCGCAGGGACATGCTGGAGATTCTCGAGGACAGGTACGGCAACCGCAGCACCCTCATGACCAGCCAGCTGCCCACCACGAAGTGGCACGACCATCTGGGCGACCCGACGGTGGCCGACGCTATTTGCGACAGGGTGCTACATAACTCCCATCGGGTCATGCTAAAGGGCCCCTCCCGCAGGAAGGAGGAGTCTGCGGAGAAGTAGGTCCCCGGTCAGCGTCGCTTCGCTCCGAGCACGATGACCGATCCAGGTGATCACGATCGACCGATCTGGGTGATCACGATGGTCCGGTGCACGCAGGTAAAGGTGACGGTGCGCTTCGCGGATGGCGCGGCACCGGCGAGCGCGAGCTTTTGGCTTGTGGGTCATGCGTCAAGAGGGACGCGCCGGGTGGAGGTGTTCCGCAAGCCGCGCCCGCCAGACGTGTGCGAGAAAGAGAGGGACGAGGCGCAGGCCGAAGCGCGCCAGTGCCAGGAGGACAAGGCGCGGCTTCTGGCCGAGCGTCAAGAGCCGGGCGGGCTCATGGGGGCCGCGTGGCTGGAGCGGGCCGGGACCATCACATCGCAGGCGCTCGTCGGGTCGGTGAGGGAGCAGCCGGGAAACGCGCTTGGGTTGGAAGTGACGAAGAGCTTCAGTTACACGCTCAGCGACGAGACCCGCCCGGTGAGCGTGGCTGCGCGACTGGCCCTCAAGAACCCCGGTGCCGAGCCCTGGACGCTCGCAGGGGCGGCGCTGGTAGACAAGGCGGGGGAAGAGGTGGAGCTTGCCCGGTGGCAAGAGGCGCCCATTCCCGCGAATGGGGCCGGTGCCATCGTGGTGGGCATCGAGGGGGAGCGCGCGCAGCTCGGCTGCCCCTGCACTCTCAAGCTGTGGGAGGCAACCGGGCCGCGCACCGTCACCCTTGGGACCGTCACGTTCCCCGAGGGCAAAGCGAAGGGGCCCTGAGCACGGCCAGCGCGAGCTGTGCCGAGCCTCAATGGGTGGAGCGTCCGCCAATCTCTGGGAAACGCTCGTAGGCCCGTTTGAGCGCGTCCAGGTGAGCGGGGTTGTCCAGGTCGAGCGGCGCATCGGTGAGCTGCACAACCCACCCTCCCAACGCCGTGCGCCGTGAGCGCGACAACAGCTCCGCGTCGCGGGCCGGGTCCGGGAAGCCGATGGCTTCTGCGGCAGCGGGCGACCAGTAGTTCAGCCACCCGAGGTAATAGGGAATCTCGGGCGAGCGGATCTGTTCTAGGAGCTTGAGGGCAGGAAGCCCCCGACGTGGGGACGGCGGCCCTTCCAGCGTGGGGGCTGTCTGGTACGCGATGTCCCCCGCAGCGTCGTCTGGCGTCGCACGCCCCCAGAATGCACAAGCACCCTCCGCTATGCCCTCCAGCATCTCCGCCGCTGCCGCGATAACGGCTGCGTCTAGTGGCAGCTTTGCGTGGACATCGAGCAGCGGTTGACCGCCAGGGGCGTGGCGGGCGGATGTTTGTAACCCATAAACCGTCACCGGAAAGCTCTCATCGCCGTTGCACACCAGAGGGAATTCCCCGTCCTTGGTCCCCTCGATGAGCCATGTATCGCGCTGCGGCAACGCGATGAGGCGCCCATCTTCAGAAACCTCCCACTCCATGCGTAAATCGGGGAGCGCTCGTTCCATTCCCTGGACAATAGCGAGCGTGCGACTGTCGTTGCCCACCAGCGCAGGAGCATAGACGATAATGCCGAGTTTCTTTCGTGTAGTCATCGTTTGCATCCTGTGACGACGATTTTAAGGAACTGATCCTCTTGCAGCAGCGCGGCCTTATGCTCCTCGGTGCTCACCCCAACAACGAAGTCGTATCCGCAGTCTCGCGCAGCGTCGCGCTGCTTGCGCAATTGCTTCATTTCCTTCTTGATTTCCTTGTCTTGAATGAAGTCAGGGTATGCATCAAATCGATGGGTCTTGATCTCCCACAGCACACGCACGCCGACTTGCAGTGCATCGAAGCTCACGCCGCCCACGAACACATCCATTCCGGGATAACGGTTGGGCGGAAATTGGTCGGCGCACCTGTTATGCGCGTCATCCTCGCCCGCGTGCGGTTCCGGGATCGGCTCGCACCTGCGACGGCGCTCTCGTTCAGAGATGTCGGTTGGCCCCACGGGAGGGAAGTCCGGCCCTTTGGGCTCCGGCTTGGGCCTTTTTTCCGGCGACGGTTTCTGCGGGGCAGGCGCTGTTTCAGGCGCCGGCCGCGTTTCAGGCGCGGGCCTGACCTCGGGGGGCCCCATATCCAGCGGATACGCATCCAGGGCCTCTTTGATGGCGAAGCCCACCACCACCACGCCCGCCACAACTATCGCTCCCACGACGATCTCCGGTGCCGCCAGCACGCAAACCCCGACCCCCAGGGCAGCGGCACCGGCAGAGGCAACCGCGCATCGCCCCGTGGTGTCGTGAAATTCGATCCGGTCATGGTCGAGGGCATGAAAGCACCGCTCCGCCAGCTCGGGCCAGGGCTCAGAAGCTTCGCGGACGGCGCAACGCCCCCCATCCGTCCAGGGCAGCTTCGCCGCGCGCTGGAGGTTGGCGAGCCTCGGGTCGCGGGCCGCTGGCTCTCTTGGGCTTGGGGGGGTCGTCGTACAGGCTGAAAGAAAGAGCAGAAGTACGAAGCACGCTCGGAGACGCATGGCGACGTCCTACGGAAAGGGGGGGGCCGCCAGTCAAGGGTGGACCCGTGGGCGTTGGGATGATGCCGGCACCGTCTGACGGCGAGAATGCTCCGAGCGTACTCTCTCAGGCTGTCAGTTTTTCGATGTAGTTTCTGTCCTCGTCCGAAAAGCTGTCGGTGCAACTTGTCGGTCTCCACGCGACCGAAGGCAACTCCAACCTCTCAAAGTAAACGCCAAGGGCTGCATTGGCCTCGTCAACAATTAGATCCTCGTCAAGACGCAGCGCCTTCGCGACCTCGAAGCCGAAGCACCACGCGCGCACCTCCTCCGCGACTATGTCCTTCCTCTCGTCGTCGGTAAGTGGGTTCGGTAGTTCTCGTTTTAAATCCGCGTGCGCTGTTGCGCGCACATCGTTAGGCACTGGTAAGTTGTTGAGCTTCAGCGGCCTTACGGCATCGTGATCGAAAATCTTTGATTCCAGGGTGGACTCCCACGAATTCAGTTTTTCTCAATGCCCGCTCATACGACGACGCTGTCAGGCGGCCTGTTGCGTACGACCAGAAGTGCCCGAGTTCATGGCAAAGCGTCATGAGTGTCTCCGCATCAGAGCGTCCGGATTTGAGCCGGATAATGGTCTCCTTACGAAGGTACTGGACTGGCGGTAGGAAGAGTCCCGCTGGCGCCTGCTGCGAATCGATCACCTTATCGATTCCCTTTCCGGCAAGTCTTATGACCACTGCGCGCCGCCTCAAACTGGAAAGAGCTTCCATGTCGTTCATGCACAGCATGCTACCAGGAGCCAATTCACAGTTGGCCATCACAACGGAGCATCGTTTCAATCAGTGGGATGGAGACCTTGTCGAGGGGAACGAGCTGGAACAGAGAGTGAGGGCTGCTGGCTAGTGCACCTCAGAGTCTCGGGCATGGCATGGCTCACGGGCATCTCCGCCCACGGTCTCACCGCACTGGCTCATTTTGAGCCCCAACTGCTCGTGCTCGCGAAGACGCACACTAGGACGAAGAACTCCACCAGTTTGTGGTGCCCACGAGCGTCTCATGAGCCCCGAGAGGCAGAAGGAGTGCTGCCCGTTCGCGTCCGCGAGTGGCTTCACCCAGTTGAGCCGGATGTGCCCCCAGTGTGCGTGCGCCGTGAAGGTGCACTTGACCAGCGGGTGGAAGTCCCGCCCGAGGAGGAAGTCGACCCCCTCGGTAGCTATCTGGCGGGGACGAGGGGTGACCCTCGGACTCGAAGCCCAGAGAC